>CAYSXI010000025.1:0-38756 GCA_964434955.1 uncultured Pirellulaceae bacterium | reverse complement strand
TGACCCAGTAGACGAAGACCCAGAGGATCCCGTTGATGAAGATCCGCAAGATCCTGTTGGTGACGATCCAGTCGACGCTTTTGCCAATCAAAGGTGCCAACTGCTCGGCAGTTTGCCGATGCTTGGGCACCTGGATTTGAGAACCAATGATTCTGACAGCCATCGTCGAGCCTTTTCTGACGTTCGCGAATCAGGATCCTCGGCACCAAGCGCCAATTCCTGAATGGTCACAAGTCAATCGCAAAGCCAATTTGCTCAACGAATGACGCGATTTCGCGAACAGAGAGTTTGCGGAAGTCTATCACTATTCATACGCGATTTCCACGCTCGATTTGGTTACAAAAAACTGAAAATTGCTGCTCACTTCGGCCAATTTCGTTACTTCCGTCACCCCACCGCTTGGAAATTCCTGGACTCAAGCATTGGCTGTCGTGATTGACTTTTCGTAAACCAGCGTGAATCTCGTTTCGACACCGGTTTCAACTTGCAAATCCTCACGCTCGATTTCTGCACCAACGCCGTAGTGCGCGACGCAGGCCTCAACCAAGCCATGAGCCAAATCAGCGAAAGGCCGTGCCGACTTGTAGACCAGTTCCCAGGTTTTTTCGCCCTTCTCGCGAAACTCCAAAGTCGGTAATTCCGCATCCGGATAAAGCTTTTTCACTTCGACGTGAATGTAGCCTTCGACGTTTGAAAACAGCTCCACGCTGTTCGTCATTCGATTCAAGATTCCCGGGTAAATTTCGACGAACCGTTTAAAGAGGTAACTGCCGAACGCTTTGACCAAATCAGGCACGGGCGTTTTGACCCGCTGGCTCAACTGGGCGACCAGTTCAAGAATTTCATGGTGGTCATAAGTTCCGACCGCCGTATAAACGCCACCCGACTTCAGTTCGCTGTTCATCAGCACGTCGTCAACGATATCCATTCCGAATTCGGCTTCGACCATTTCGAGAAATTCGGTGAATACAGTTCCCTTCATTTTCTGCCCCAGATGAAAGTGCCAGCGTGTTGAACCCAATTGATCCATTAGTTCACTTATCGGTCATGGCGCATTGAATAATACACTCACGCCGCTTTTTCAAAGTTTTTGCGTTGGATTTGGAATCGCACGCACCGAGACTATTATCCGGGAATTTTTTCAGGGGCTAGCGATTCGGAATCGAAGTGAAACCGTGGTTTCGACTTTTCCTGCAGCCTTTCTATTTGGTGCGTCTCATGAAGCCATCATCAATCCAAGAACTTACACTGATCCGCATTCCTGATCCCTGCCCGATCAAGTGGGAAAATCTTTCAGGGGATACACGAAAACGATTTTGCGACGCCTGTGAAAAACAGGTTTTGAATTTCTCGGAATACCCAGCAGAGGAAATCCTTGAGGAAATGGATGCGGCCGGAAGTGAACCGATCTGTGCGCAGTTCGAGTTGGATGCTCAAAACCAGGTCGTCACCAAGAGTTCACGATCCGCAGGAATCTGGCAACGAATCGCTATTTCCTTGTTGGCTCCTCTCAGCCATTTGATCTTTCCAGGTTGCGGCGCCGAGGACGGACGTTACCTGCCCTGGAATTGGGTAAGGTCCACAGAGAAACCTTCCAACTCAACCACGGGCAAGCTGGCACCAAGAACGACTGGCAAGGTGGAAATTGAAAAAGTGGATACGTGGTCAACGGTGGAAGAGTAGCAGACGGCGAGATCAAGCTCCACGACTCGACGGCGGACGGATACCGGATCCCAATGAAAATGACAGGATTCGCCAATGGCTCCAGCCAGTGCGGCGAACCAGCGACGAGGCACATCTCACTTGCGATGGAAAACGTTTTCTGATTTGATAGATCGCTTTCATTGATGAGCCCTTTCCCAGATTGCGATGTCCGGACGAACCATAGCGATTGGCGATATTCATGGCTGTGCCATGGCCCTGGACACACTTTTGCGCGCCATCCAGCCGCGGCCCGAAGACACGATTGTCGCCCTTGGTGACTACGTCGACCGCGGTCCGCAAAGCGCCGATGTGATCGAAATATTCACCAACGTGATTTCCATGTGCCGACTGATTCCACTCATTGGCAATCATGAAGTCATGATGATGCAGGCGATGGAAAGTCAATCGAGCTTCGCCATGTGGCAGCAATGCGGAGGGGACGCGACCGTGCGAAGTTACGGGAATCAACTTTCGAACATCCCGCAACATCATCTTTTGTTTCTGAATCATTGCGTTAAGTATTTTGAAACGGATACGCACTTTTTTATTCATGCAAACTACGATCCCTATACGCCTTTGGCAGACCAGCCGGAACAGGTCGCGCTGTGGCAACACATTTCAGAGTTTGCCCCTGAGCCGCACCAAAATGGCAAGATCGCGGTCGTCGGACACACGCCACAGATGGATGGAAGCATTCGTGATCTTGGGCACATCAAGATCATTGACACCTTTTGCTATGGCAACCTTTGGTTAACGGCCTTGGATGTTGATTCCGGCGACTTCTGGCAAGCATCCAACCAGGGGCAATTGCATCAGGGAACGCTGGATCCGCACGGCCCCGGGGAAGCGTAGGGAAATTCCTCGCAATTTTCCTTGAATTTTGTATACCGGATTCAATAATAGGTTCGAGCATCGGTATCGGGTTTTTGCCTCGAAACTCACCGGAATTTTGAGAACCATGAATGCTATCTGCTTTGCTTGCGGCCGCGAAAAACAGGATCCACTCGATCATTGTGATCATTGCGACGTAAAACCGATGAGTCAAAAGGACAGAATCAGCTCCTACTGTCTATCTTCCAACTGCCTGAAACCAGCGTCTCTGGAAAAGGGTTCCAAGTACATTCGGCTCAAGCGAAAGCTACCCAAGATTGCCGAGCCGGTCATTCGACGCGCCACGAAAATCGTCGAATCACTCGACGTCGACGAAGAACAATACACATCCATGGGAATGGATGAATCATTTTTTGATTTCAAGGGCTTTGCCGATAAGCGGGCCGAAACCGTTCGTGTCCACTCCATTGGAAAGCCGCCCAAGTCCAACGATGGTGACACGACGGGTGTCAGCCATATGGGAAGTCAAAAAAACACTTACCGCCTTTTGACTTGGGAACTCGGCAAAGATATTTCAATCGACGATTGCGACGCCAATGTCGATGAAAATGGTGAACTTTATATCCAGTTCGTTTGGATGGGGGACCGCGGGTGGATATGGAAACATGTCTCCAAATCACACTTTGATCAACTTCGAGCGCTGGACCAGTTTCGCGAGTGACCCAACAGGTTGGTCGAATTCACGTATGTAAGGCTTTATCGGCATCGGGGCATTCGCGTTTTGCCTTACTTCTTGAAGAAGCCCATTCCAATCTTTGCCACGTCGCTCAAGTCAAAATCGCCGTCATTGTCCTGATCAAAAAACTGGGCCATCAATCCGCCACTGCCGGATTTGGTTTCCGCATCCTTGCCTCCGTCTCGAATCATCTCAAAGAGTGATGAGCCTTCGCGATTTTCTTTTTTCCCTTGTTTGGATAAATGGTTGATCACCAAGGGAGCCAGCATCTGCATGAGCTTGCCCACCTGGGATTTATCGAGTCCGCTTGCTTTGCCAATTCCATCCTCGATTCGGTCTTTTTTTCCACCCAAAATGCCTTGAAGAAGCGGCATCACATCGCGTTTTTCGTGATGCCCTTGCTCAAAGTAGTCTGCTGAATCTTCCGGAGCGTCGTCATCGTTCTCATCGAGAAACTGTTGCAGAATTCCCTGGCCTTCGCTTTCGCCCGACTTCCGCCCCATGGCGCCAAGAACGGTCGGAAGCGCGGCGGAAATCGCCTTGCTGATTGACTCGTTATCGCCGCCCAACTGTTTGGCGATTTGAGAAACTCCTTTTTCTCCAATTGAATTCGTGATCTGCTCGAAGATGGACATGGGAATTTGTCTCGCGTTGGATGAATCGATGAAAACCAGATTGTCGGCGGTTTTTGGGCAAATTGCAAAGTGCCTCTGGAAAATTGAACGGATTCGCCTTTCCGCGATTCATTGGCGCGGATACGATTGGATCCAATGCAACAGGGAGTGACCGCTCACGCTTCAGCAGCCGACCTGCTTGCTGAGCTTCATCAACGAATTGTCGCCAATGACAGCTTCCGAGAATCCGTCGATGCGCTAAGGCATCGCAAGACGGTTTCCATCGATGGTGTCTGGGGATCATCTTGCGCGCTGACACTGGCCTCGCTCGTCGCCTCGTTCCAGACGGATTTGGGAACACAAAAAACTCCGGTGGTGGCGATTTGCGCTGACCAAAAATCCGCCGACGACGTTTTTGACGATCTGGATACTTTTTGCCGGGCCCGCATTCAGAAGTTCCCCGCTTGCCAGATTGGCCTCACGAACCAGATTGCTTTGGATTATGAGTTTGGTGAGCGATTGCGTTTGGTCAAGGAAATCGTCCGCGAACAGGTTCCTGACTTGATCGTGACTTCGGCCACGGCGTTGATGCAAGGTTGCCCGACGGCGGCTGACCTTTCCGCCAATACGCGGGTGCTCAAAGTGGGTGAGACAATCGACCTTCCTGGCATCGTTCGCTGGCTGCTGGAAAACCGATTCCACCAAACTTCCGCTGTTGAACTACCGGGCGAATTTTCCCACCGCGGTGGGATTCTTGATATCTTCGCTGCCGATTGGACTTATCCCGTGCGTGTCGAATTGTTCGACGATGAAATTGAGTCGCTTCGACAATTTGATGTTGCGGACCAGAAAAGTGTCGAGTCGATTCAGCAAATGGAAATTTCGGTCGCCAGTGTCGAACAAAACTGCGGCGGAAATTTTCTGGACTTGATTCCGGAAGATTCCATTATCGTGGTTGTTGACCCGGCTCAAGTTGAATCGGTCGCCAATCAGTTTTCCGCGCGTGCGGTTCAACCAGACCACCTCCAAAGCTATTCGGACATTTCCAAACGCTTTGGCAATTTTGGTGTTGCCACGATCGATTCATTGGCAGCGGGTTCCTTCGAACAACAAACACGATTCGACTGGGAGCCGATCGAAAAGTTTCGCGGCGACATGGACGAGATTCGCTCGACACTTGACCAGATCGCTGAAGGATACGAACTATTCGTGGTTGCCCGGGTCGAAGGCGAAATCCAGCGGGTCCAGGAAATTCTTTCGAAAACCAAATCCGCGTCGCGTGGAATGATTCACTATGCGGTTGGTTGCGTTCACCAAGGATTTCGTTGGCCAAGCGAAAAACTGATCGCGCTCGGTTGCGATCAACTCTTCCACCGGGGTGAACTTCGAAGAACGCGCCGAGGCCAAAAACTTGGGAAGGCAATCGATAGTTTCGTCGACTTGAATGACGGCGACCTGGTGGTTCATTTGGCCCACGGGATTGGTCGGTATCGAGGACTGAAGTTACTCGACAAAGAGGGCCAAAAAACGGAACACCTCGACTTGGAATTTCACGGCGGGACAAGGATTTACGTTCCCGCCACCAAGATCGATTTGGTCCAGAAATACATTGGCGGAACCAAGACCCGCCCGACACTGGCGAAAATTGGCGGAAAAAGTTGGCTAAAACAAAAGAAAGCGGCCGAGTCCGCGGTCACCGACCTGGCCGCGCAAATGCTCGAACTTCAAGCCGAACGGGCGTCCCGGCCGGGCATCAGCTACACCGAAGACACACCTTGGCAAATGGAGTTTGAACATTCATTTCCCTATCGCGAAACGGCCGATCAAATGGTGGCCATTCAGTCCATCAAAGATGACATGCAGTCGCCACGCCCCATGGACCGACTTCTTTGCGGCGATGTTGGGTTCGGAAAGACGGAGGTCGCAATGCGGGCCGCATTCAAAGCCGTCGAAAACGGCTTCCAGGTTGCCGTCCTCGTTCCGACGACCATTCTTGCCGAGCAACATTACCGGTCGTTTTGTGAGCGAATGTCTGAGTTTCCGTTGGACATTGGAAAACTCAGCCGCTTTTGCACCACGGCCGAACAAAAGGTCACTGTCGCCGGCCTCAAATCTGGTTCCGTCGATATTGTGGTCGGTACTCATCGATTGGCCTCGAAAGACGTGCAGTTCCAAAACCTGGGTTTGGTCATCATCGATGAGGAACAGAGGTTCGGTGTCGAAGTCAAAGAGCGCCTTAAAACGCTGCGAGCGGAAGTCGACGTATTGACCATGTCGGCGACTCCCATTCCGCGAACCTTGCATATGTCGCTGGTCGGCGTTCGCGATATTTCCAACTTGGAAACGCCGCCGGAAGACCGACTTTCGGTCGAGACAAGGGTGACTCGTTGGGACAGCGATCTCATCCGTCGTTCGATTCTGCGCGAAGTCGGCCGCGGAGGGCAAGTTTATTTTGTGCACAACCGGGTCAACGATATTCACATCATCAAGCAAAACATCCAGCATGCCTGCCCGGACGTTTCGATTGAAATTGGACATGGTCAAATGCCGGAAGGCGAGCTTTCCGAGGTCATGAAAGGATTCATCGATGGCAGATTCGATGTGCTGCTTGCGACGACGATCGTTGAAAGCGGACTCGATATCCCGAACGCAAACACCATGATTATCAACGAAGCGGAGCGCTATGGTCTGGCCGATCTGCACCAGCTTCGGGGCAGGGTAGGGCGGTACAAGAATCGCGCCTACTGTTACCTGCTAATCGATCCCAAGAAACATGTTTCACCCGTTGCTGCCAAAAGGCTTCATGCGATTCAACAGTATTCCGAGATTGGCGCCGGGTTTGCCATCGCGATGCGGGACCTGGAAATTCGTGGCGCCGGCAACTTGCTGGGCACCGAACAAAGCGGACACATTGCGGCGGTCGGCTACGAACTGTACTGCACGATGCTTGAGAACGCGGTTCGGGTCGCCAAGAACATGCCACGCAAGATGACGCTGCATGTTGATGTCGATCTGCCGCTCGAGGCCTTTCTGCCTGACGAATACGTTTCCGATCGTCGAGCCAAGATCGACCTGTATCGCCGGCTGACACGACTCGAAAAATTCGAGCAAATCAAGCAGATTCGCAATGAGTTGCTGGATCGGTTTGGGCCCTTGCCGTCCGAGGCGAAACGGCTGTTGAAGCTCGCGGCGGTCAAGCTGGAGGCGGCGGTTTGGCAAATCACGTCCATATTCATGGATGAAAAATACCTCGGATTCCGATATGAAAATCGGCCTCGAATCAAGCAGCTTTCGGAACAGTTGAAGGGTCGGCTCAGAATTGTCGACGACGAGACCGCCTACATCACGCTCAAGTCCAATGACTTCTCTCCAGATAAGATGCTTGCACTCGTAAAATCAATCTTGCACCCTAAATCCTCGAAGGACTAGAATCCGCCGCTTTTTCGTGCAAGCATCGCTGCGCGCACTGAACCGATTCGGTTCCCGCTGCGTAGTCCGGCATTGAATTTGCCCCGCGCGATATGAAAACGAAGTTAGTTCCAAAGGATTCTGGAATGTTGCAATTCAGGACGATCATCTGTTTTGGCGTTACTCTGCACCTTGCTTTCTGTTTCGGCGCAGAAACCGTGAAAGGCCAAAACAACCAATCGAGCGGTAGTACGTCAAAACCCAAAATCAAACGTACGATTACCGAATCCTCGGACCCCTACTTCAATACCAAGGCCAGCGGTCTTGTCCCTCGAAAAATTGAAAAGAAAAATCCGCCAGGCACGCCTGCGATACGTGAAAACAATTCTCAGTTTGGTTCCAACACGACTGCGAATCCTTCGTCGAACCTGGCTCCCAAGTTCAACCCGAAACAGCCGCCGGCCCCATCCGGTCAAATGGCGAAACAAAATGGCATGACCAACCCGCTTCAGCCAGTCGCCAAGAAGAACACGGGAGCATTTGCGAACAACCAATCCAACTCGCTGCCTTCAATCCCAAGGCAGAACAGCGCATTCACTCCCCAGCGGCCCATGTTCGATTCAACGCCGCCGAAGAATACGGACACTTCCAGTCGCGCGGGACAATTTCAACCATCCCTGGGCAACGGGAATCCCCGAGTGGCTGCCCGACCGTCGACACCAGACGCCTTCAAGCCAAATCAAGAAACCGACACGGCTCCCAAGTTTGACGGCAAACAAATGTCGCATAGTGTTTCGCCCTCCACCAGTTCAGCCAAAATGAACCGCAGCCCGGTGGTCACCAAGATTCCAACCACCGCGTCGGGTGAATACATGGAAGGTGGTGCCACGCTTGCCATCGTTGGAGGCGAACCCATCTTCGCGGCCGACCTGATGCTGGAAGCAAATCAAATCCTTGAAAAATACATGGCCGGCGCACCACAAAACCTGAAAGATCAACAACGTAAAAAACTGCTTCCCAAGTTATTGAAGAAATACGTCGAATCAAAACTGATGTACGTCGATACCGTCCGCAATTTGCCGGACCCCTCGGCCAAGGCCCAAATGTTCAAATTGCTCGGCGATCATTTCAATGACAATGTTTTGCCTTCGGTGCTTGAACAGAACAAAATGAAATCCGCAGGCGAGTTTGATGCCCACCTGCGAGGCCAAGGTGCGTCGCTGAGGCGATTCCGCCAAAAATGGATCGACGATGAATTTGTGCGTTACTTCCTCAAAGAAAAGGTGGATGTCAATCCGGACATCAATCACCAGGAAATTCTCGACTACTATCGAAAACACGAGGACCAGTACCGGGTGAAAGAACGTGCTCGCTGGGAGCAAATCGTGATTACCTTTGCCCAGATTCCAGATCGAAACAAAGCTCGCGCGGAAATCGCCAAGCTCGGAAACGAAATTGTTTACGGTGCTTCTTTTGAAGCCGTCGCGAAAAAATCGTCGCACGGCCTGAAAGCCAAAGATGGCGGACAGCAAGGTTGGGTCAACAAAGGAAGTCTGGTCTCAACCAAACTCGACAAGTCCATTTTTGAGATCCCGTTGAATCGGCTCAGCGACATTATTGAAACCGATATCGGCTTTCATATTATTCGCGTCCACGAACGATTGCCGGCGGGACTCAAACCCTTCCGTGATGCCCAGGTCGAAATCAAAGCCAGGATGCTCGAAGAGAAAAGGGCTGCAGCGTTCAAAGAGCATTTGGCCAAGCTCAAACGTCAGATTCCCATCGAAATTCTGATGAAAGAAGCGTTGGTCGAGTTTCAAAATGACGAAAACTCGGCATCCAAAAAGTAACGCTGAACGTTTTCTGTTTGCCCGATTTCGAATCTACCGGATTGCGAATCCGGTGATGATCAGTAGACTTATGTTGTGTAACAACACCGCTCCCGGTAGTCAGCTTACCGTTTGAGAATGGCTCGACATCGTTTAAGCGTTTTCTCAATTACGAATTGACTTTAAGTGATCCTACTTCACGTCCTTTCCTTCTTGCGGGGCGATCAATGACCTTAGCTGTTTCTGGAAAAGAACCCATGAATCAAACGGCCAAACTTGTTTGTGGTGAACAGGAAATTGAGTTCGACACGGTTGTCGGTTCGGAAAACGAACAGGGACTCGATATCTCCCGACTTCGCGCCCAAACCGGCATGATCACGCTCGATGAAGGATATGTGAACACGGGTTCGACGCGTAGCGACATCACCTACTTGGACGGCGAAAAGGGAATTCTTCGTTACCGCGGATATCCGATCGAGGACCTCGCACAAAAATGCGATTTTGTTGAAGTCGCGTACCTTTTGATCAATGGTGAGTTGCCAAATCGAGATCAACTGGCCGAGTTCCGCGCATCGATTCGGCGGCATACGATGCTGCACGAAGACATTCGATTCTTCTACCGCGGATTTCCACGTGATGCGCATCCGATGGCCACGTTGTCTTCGGTTGTAGGCGCCATGTCGACCTTTTATCAGGATGCGATCAATCCGCTCGACCCTGCCGACGTGGAAATCAGTATCCATCGCCTGCTGGCCAAGATCCCGACCATCGCGGCATACAGCTACAAGAAATCAATTGGCCAACCATTCATCTATCCGCAGAACGATTTGACCTACTGCGAAAACTTCCTGCAAATGATGTTTGCGGTTCCTTGCGAGCCTTACGAGTTGGATCCGGACTTTGTTTCCGCGCTCAACATGCTTCTGATTGTTCATGCGGATCACGAGCAAAACTGCAGTACCTCAACGGTACGCATGGTCGGTTCGTCCAACGCAAATTTGTTTGCTTCGATTGCCGCCGGTATTTGTGCCCTTTGGGGTCCGCTCCACGGCGGTGCGAACGAAGCTTGCGTGAATATGTTGAAACGGATTCAGGACGATAACGGCGACGTCGAGAAGTATGTCGCTATGGCGAAGGACAAAGACAATGGCTTCCGCCTGATGGGCTTTGGACACCGCGTGTACAAGAATTTTGACCCGCGAGCGCGGATCATCAAATCAGCCTGCGATCGGTTGCTGGAAAAGATGGACATCGATGATCCACTTTTCGAAATCGCCAAGAAGCTGGAAGAAGTTGCGTTGAACGACGAGTACTTTGTGAAACGTAAACTTTATCCCAACGTCGACTTTTATTCCGGTGTCATTTACCGTGCCTTGGGCATCCCCGAAAAGATGTTCACCGTGCTGTTTGCCATGGGGCGGCTGCCAGGATGGATTGCTCACTGGAAAGAAATGCACGCTTCGGAAACCAAGCGAATTTGCCGACCGAGACAAATCTACACAGGTCCCACCGTTCGCGATTTTGTCGAATTAGACGATCGGTAAACTTGGGCGGCAACAACCGATGTCTGGCGGCGCCCAAAACGGGTGCCCCAGCGCGGCAGCGATAGGGAAGTTGCCCCTGTTTGGGCGACGAGAATCGGCAAGCTGAATCCGAACGAGCCTGTTCCGCAAAAAGCCTGTTCCGCAAAGAGCAATCTATCGCGCCCGGACTTGAATCGTTTTCCCCGCGTCGTCCATGATCGACCGCAAGGTGTCGTAGTCCGGATGCTTGAATCGCATCCAGGCGTTTGCCATGTATCCCGCGCCGACTTCCTGGGTGGGCGTTCCCTCGGGAGGAATGTGGTAATCGACAATCCAATCGCCGAATCGACTTTCAATCTCTGCAAGACCTTCGTATCCAGCGATGTGCCCATCGCGGTCTGGTCGAAAAGTAATAATCCCGGTTGAGAACCTTCGCGACAGCGTCTGTCCGGGGGTTCCGTGCACAATCAAGTTTGCCCACTCGCGATAAATATCGAAGTCGTTGCCGATCTGGTACAAATCCCAAACGCGTACGCCTGGAGGCCGGCAACCGATTTCTGAAAACTTCAAGCCTTTGCTTCCGAAGAACCACTCCATGTGAGTCGCCGCGGTCGTGATTCCCAATGCCTGGATCACACGTCGCCCCATCTCCTTGACTTCGCCGTAACGGTCCGCGCTTTCGACTCGATTCGTCACGACGATTTGCGGTGAAATCCAACGCGTCCGCATCGCCTCCAAGACATTTGGGTAGTAATGCGAAACAAAATCATGAATCACATGCCCACCCACGCAAAGGGTGTCGTAAAATGCCTCGTGACCTTCGATGAATTCTTCGACGGCAACCTCACCACCCCGACCAACGTGTGACGCCTCCAGGGCTTGCCGCAACTCGACTTCGTCTCCCGCCCGGGAAGTACCCGCGGCACCGGCACCCGACCGAGGTTTCACAATCAGTGGATAGCCGACTCGCCTGGCAAATTCAACGATCTCCTCAACGTCTCCACTCCCAAGGGATTGAGCGCAAGGAACATTTGCCTTTCTCAAGGCCTCCTTCATCGCTGGCTTGTCGCGACACAAATAACAGGTTTGATACGAAAGTCCCGGGATGGTGCAGGCTTCTCGGACGCGGGCGGTCGGAAGAATGTGGGCTTCGACCGTTGCTTCCAGTCGGTCCACCCACATCTTGCTCTGGACGAACTTTACGGCCTCGATCATTGCGGCTTCATCGCAAACCGATCCGACTTGAATGTATTCCAACAGCCAACTCTTCAACTCGCCATCCAGGGATTCGCGCGACGATTCGCCGATACCGATCACGTTCGCTCCGGCTTCTTTCAACCCGCGAACAAAATCCCGTTGGTTCGCCGGGAAGGCGGGTTCAACAAAAATGACATTCATTGCGAATTAGTTTCCCTTGAGAGAAGCGTACAGATTCTCGTATTCACGTGCACGTTCCTGCCAACCGAAATTCTTGGCCATTCCATTTTGAATCATTTGATTCCAAATATCTTTATGGTCGAAGAGCCCCAGGGCAGTCGTCACGGCCCAGTGCAGTCCGTTGCTATCGAAGTGCTCAAAAACAACTCCCGTCCCTTTGCCGGTCGCAGGCTGGAACGTTTCAACGGTGTCCGCCAAGCCACCCGTTTTCCTGACGATCGGGATGGTTCCATACACCTGACTGTACATCTGGTTGAGACCACAGGGTTCGTACCGCGAAGGCATCAGGAACATATCGCTTCCAGCTTCGATCAGATGGGCCAGGCGATTGTCGAAACCATGAAAGAATCCGACTTTGCCGGGGAATCGATGTTTCAAGCCACTGAAGTAGTCGACGTACTTCTGTTCTCCACTGCCCAAAACCAGGAAACGCATATCCCGACTCTGGAGAATGGAGTCCATGCAATCGAAAAGGAGCTCAAACCCTTTCTGGCCGGCCAATCGACTCACGGTCCCGATGACCGGCACATCCAGATTGGGCTCCAGTTGAAACTCCTCAAGCAACGCCTGCTTGTTGCGTCGTTTTCCATCCAGATCGGATGCGGAGAAATGGAAGGGGATCAAAGAATCCGACTGGGGATTCCATTCGTTTTCATCGATTCCATTCAGGATTCCTTTCAAACGATCGGATTTCGATTGCAGTAGTCCTTCAAGACCCATTCCGTATTCAGCGGTTTGAATTTGATTCGCATAAGTCGGACTGACCGCCGTGATCACGTCCGCGTAAAGAATCCCCGTCTTCAAAAAGTTGATCACGCCGGATTTCAAGTCGTCCTGGTGCAACAAAAACTGTTGCTCGCCCAAATTCAGGGAATCGAGAATGCCTGCCGGAAAGGTGCCTTGATGCCCGATATTGTGAATCGTCAAAACGCTCTTTGAATTTCGAAACAGCTCATCCCAACTGTAAATGCTTCGTTGAAAGAGCGGGATCAAGCTCGTTTGCCAATCGTTGCAATGAAACACGTCAGGCGCGAATTGAAGTCGCTGGCAAAACTCGAAACAACTTCGTGAAAGCGTCAGGAATCGAAGGCTCTCGTCCTCAGCATCACCGTAGACGCCCTCCCGGTCGTAAAATTCGTCGCAGCCAACGAGTAAAAGCCGCGGTCCCTGGCCCAACTCCCACCCGGGAAACGCGGCTTCAAATCCATTGACGGTAATTTGCCGACTGCCCAGTTGGAACGAAACATTTTGCAATGCCTCGACGGCCTGGATCTGGTCTCGGTCACATTTCAAATCACGATAAAAGGGAAGAACGACAACCACGGCCTGACCGTTTCGAGCCAATGCCGAGGGCAGCGCCGATGATACGTCCGCCAAGCCGCCGACCTTGGCATAGGGCGAAAGTTCAGAACTAACGAAACAAATGTTCATGGGCGAATTCAAATTGCTAAAGCGTCGACGCAAAAACGGGACTGTTTGTTTGCCATTCGTTTGCCATTCCTTTGCCAAGAATGAGCCTGAAAGGGTGATGGCCGCCCGCACTCTAGGCTATCATACACCGAGTAACGCTGTTGTTAATTCACGGCAGGTTGATTCCCCAAGAATTCTCAAACCCTGCTAACCGAAAAGAATTGAATTCGTTCCCCGCTTTGGGACGGCTTCGAATGGTTATGAGTACAAACGTAATTTTTGTCGCTCCTTATTTTCTGGATGCGACGACCCAGTTTATCGATGCTACGACACGAGTCCCCGACTGCCGGGTCGGCCTTGTCAGTTGCGATTCTGAGGACAAACTTCCGGCTGAACTTCGCTCGCGACTAAGCGCGCATTTTCGCGTCCAGGATATTACAACGGCTGAACTTCGGCGTGGCGTTGAGGCGATTGGAAAACATTTTGGATCCGTTGACCGCCTGCTTGGAATGCTCGAGCAAATCCAGGTTCCCCTCGGTGAAATCCGCGACCAGCTTGGTATTGCTGGAGTCGGCGGGCAGACCGCCAACCATTTTCGCGATAAGTCGGTCATGAAAACCGTGCTTCGCCAGAATGGCATTCCCTGTGCCGCTCACCAATTGATCGACAACCACGAAGCGGCAACCGAATTCGCGCAACGTATCGGATTCCCTTTGATCGTCAAACCGCCGGATGGCGCAGGTGCAAAAGGAACCTATCGATGTGAGAACCAAGGACAGCTCAATGAATGCCTTGAGACACTTCGCCCACAGCCGGACAACCCGGTTTTGCTTGAGCAATTCGTGACGGGGGAGGAATTCAGTTTCGACAGCGTGGCCATCGGTGGCCGGTTGGTTTGGCATTCGATCTCGCGCTATCAACCAAGGCCTTTGGAAGTCGTCGAAGAACCGTGGATTCAATGGTGTGTCATTATCCCGAAGGAAACAGACGGCCCCGAATACTCGGCGATCAAACAGGTTGCCGAACCGGCGATTCGCGCCCTGGGACTTGAAACGGGTTTGAGCCACATGGAGTGGTTCCGCCTGCCGAACGGGCAGGTCGCGGTTTCGGAGGTGGGTGCGCGTCCTCCCGGTGCGCAAATCATGTCATTGATGTCTTACGCTCACAACCTCGACATGTATCAGGCTTGGGCAGAGCTCATGATTCACGATCGATTCGCCTGCCCCCCAAGAGAATACGCTTGCGGGGCCGCCTACCTGCGGGGAATGGGACAGGGAAAAAAAATCGTTGCGGTTCATGGCTTGGATAATGTCGCCAAACAATTCCAAGACGTGGTTGTCGAGGCGAGACTCCCAAAATACGGACAGTCACCCTCGAGCTCTTATGAAGGCGACGGCTTTATCATTGTTCGGCACGCCGACACCGACGTCGTTCAAAATGTGTTGAAGGAAATCATTACCCACGTTCGCGTTGAAACAGGCGACTGAACTCACGAGGAAAGATGATGTCACACCATGTGCTAATGATCTCGCCCGGGTTTCCGGTCGAACAACCGTTTTTCACGCGTGGCCTCGCCCGCCAAGGCGCCCAGGTCATTGGACTTGGTGATCAGCCGCAATCGTCGCTCAACGAGATGGCCAAGGCTTCGTTGTCGGCCTATTTCCAAGTTGATTCATTTTCCGATGAATCGGCCATTTCCCATCAGGTCAAGCAGATTGCCAACCAGGTTCGTATCGATCAGATCGAGTGCACCTGGGAACCGTTGATGATCCTGGCAGCGAAACTCCGCGAGCAATTAAATCTACCGGGTATGAACGTCGAGCAAACCGTTCCTTTTCGTGACAAAGAAGTCATGAAAAAAATACTCGACGAAAATCAGGTACGTACGCCCCGGCACGCAAGCGCAACAACCGCAGACGGGGTGCGCGAAGCCGCCAAAGCAATTGGATTTCCAGTTTGTGTCAAACCGATTTCGGGGGCTGGCTCGGCGGACACCTACCGGGTGAATGACGAGCAGCACCTGGAGGAAATCCTGTCGTTGCTGGGGCATGTATCTGAAGTCAGTGTCGAAGAGTTCATCGAAGGCCGCGAATTCACTTTCGACACAATCTGCGTGAACGGGGAAATCAAGTTCTACAATATTTGCGAATATCGCCCACGGCCTTTGAACGCCCGGTCGGTTGAATGGATCAGCCCGCAAACGATCGCACTGCGAAACGTCGACCAACCCTTCATGGAGGCTGGAAGAAGGCTCGGTCAAGATGTCATTCGCTCGCTCGGTTTCCAATCGGGTTTCACGCACATGGAGTGGTTTCTGAAGCCCGATGGCGAAGCCGTTTTTGGCGAGATTGCGGCGCGACCACCCGGTGCGCAAACAGTCGACCTCATGAATTATTCAAACGATGTCGACTTGTACGAAGGTTGGGCGGAGGCCGTGATTCATCACCGGTTCACCCAGCCAGTTCAACATAAATACAACGCGGGCCATATTTTCAAGCGAGCACAGGGGGCCGGTCGAATTCAAAAGATTTCGGGGCTCGAAGGTTTGATGGCCGACTTTGGCGAACATTTTTGCGTCGTCGACCTTCTGCCCATTGGGGCTCAACGCCGCAACTGGAAACAGACCCTGCGTTCCGATGGAATGATCATTTTTCGGCATCCCGACTACGCGACCGCTTGTGAAATTGGCGACCAAATCGGAATCCGGCTGCAAATGTATGCCGAATAACTTCGACTCCAGCGATTCCAGACGCTGGACAGCGCTCTAACGCGCCAAGATTTCTTCCACGTACTTGGGCATCATTTCCCGCCAGGTGACCCAGTCGTGGTGCCAATCTTCATCCCAAAGATCGACGCGATTGGGAATTCCTTTGGAGCCCAACGCATGAGCGACTTTCCACGTCTCATCCGGATCTTCGTTTTTCCCTTTTCCCGTCGCGAGAACAAAGAAACTTTGGCGAAGCCTCTCGAGGTTTTCACCTTCATCCAAGGAGGGAACAAAATGGAGAGGCGAATAATGATGGAAGTCGTCGTACCATTGGCCTTGAAGCCATTTTTCAATATCGAACGTTCCGCTCAGACAGATCGCGGCTCGAAAAATTTCAGGATACCGACAAGCCAGCAGGAGTGAATTGAACGCTCCGATGGATGCGCCAGCCGTCAACATCTCGAGCCCTTCCGACTGACAATCGTTATAGATCGCCGGTACGACTTCGTGACGCACGTACTCGTCGAACTGCTTTTGAATCCAGACGCAGTGAGCGACATTGTCTTCCGTGAGCCAGGTTCGCCCGTTGATGCTCTCGATCGAATAGACCTTGATGCGGCCCGCGTGGATAAAAGGCTCCAACACTTTGATCAAAAAGAAACGCTCGACTTCTTCGGCGTCGCCACCAGCAGTTGGGAAAAGCAACAGAGGCTTTCCAAAATGGCCCCAACGGACCAGTTTCGTCTCACATTTCAGCCTTTCGCTGTACCAAGGCTGCACGCTTTTCATCGACTCGGTTGCGGGATCCAGATATTGCACAGTTCGGTTTACTCAACTCGCGTTTTCGGCTGCCAAAGAACGATGAATTCGCTCCCAAAAAAGTTCCGTAAACGATTCTACTTCGTGCTCTGGAAATAGCGATGCAACTTTTTGGCGGACGGCGCTTTTTGCGTCATCCGTTTGAAAATATTCGAAGGCCACCTCGTCGAGCTGGCCCAGGTGTTGATCGCAGAATTCATGAAAACGATCCGTTTCCATCTTGGCGTGCCCCAGCGCGGCATAAGCGGCCAATCGCTCGCGGTAACTCATGTCTTCTTCTGCGATTCGATAGTAGGGCTCCCAATTCAGGTTCTTATTGAACTTCTTGTTCGTCGCCGAGCAGAAAATGGCCCAACGCAAGTTTGATTTCACGATCCAGGGAAAATGGTAATGGAGCGAGGTCACTTGCGAATCGGGACAAGCGTTGGCAAAGTCAATGGGATACCATTGCCCGTCGCGGTGCAGGGATTCGCAGGAATTAAAATCCCAGCCGAAGAATGAATTGATCGTCATCGCCATGTCTTCCAGCAATGATTGTTCCGCTTCGTTCACAAAATCGTTTTTGATTTCGTAGCGATCATGCAAGGGCGCTGCAGGATCATAACTGACGAGTTTGAACTGGGGTCCAAGCCCGACACAGCGGACGAAACGGTCAAAGCCTTCAACCGATGCTTGAACGTGCATCAAGAACGTGCCGCTTTCTTCGTAGGCCTTGCGCAAGGCTTCTTCATCGTCCAGACGACTGACGCCTTTCCAAGCGCCGCCATCGTAAGGTTTCATGAACATCGGGTAACCGATTTGGTTTCCAATTTCTCCGAGGTCGAACATTTTTGCATAGCGCTGCAATGTCGTGTCGAGGTCCGAGTGTTCTTCATAGGACTTGGGCGGCACCATCCAGGTATCAGGAACCGGCAGGCCCAATCGGATCATTGCGCAATACGTTGTCTGCTTTTCCATGGACTGGATCGACCAGGGATTATTGAAGACATAAAGGTCGTCCATCAATATCGCTTTTTTGATCCATTCGCGGCTGGTGTGATACCAATGCGTCAATCGGTCAATGACCAGATCGTAAGGGCACCCTTTCCTGATGTCGTAGGGCTCGATCGCGACGCGCTCCGACTCGAAAGTGACCGTCTCACCATCAATCGGCAAACTCAATTTCATTTGCCGCAAAATGGCTTCGAAACAAATCGGCCAACAAAGATCCGCACCCAAAGACAAACCGATTCGTCGAACGGCCATCAGTCACTCACTAAAAAACTAAAGATAGGTCACCCAAAGCGGGCCTTCAAACAACCATGTTAATCCGTCACGCAATCGATCGCGCCAGTTTTCCCAGTTGTGCCCATCCCTGGATTCAACGAATTTTGTCGTGATTCCGGCGGATTGCAAGAACGGAATCATGGAACGATTTTCATAGATCAATGATTCGTAGACGCCGCAGCTAAGAAATGCGCGTTTGGTAAACTCTCCGGGTTCGTCTCGAAACGCATTCATGAACTCAACGACCGGATCGAAAACGCGGCTCCGCTGATGGTCCCCGATGTCGGTAAACGCGAAAGAACCCGATTGCAGCAAGAGCGAATCGAACGTGTTTGGATAACGCCAGGCCGTCGATAGCGAAGCCACTCCGCCAAAACTGGCTCCCATCAAACAACGGCCCGAAGCTTCTCCGATCAGCGAATATCTTTCTTCCAACTCCGGCAATAGTTCTTCCACGATATGTTTTGCATGCCGGGGATCGTTTGCATATTCTTTGAGCCGGTCAACCGGATTGGTAAACGCGACGACCAAGGGAGGGATCTCCAATCGCTCGATCAAATTGTCGAGGACATTTCGGAGACTCGAGAAGCGGATATAGTCGTCGCCATCGTGCACAATCAACAGACGATACCGGCGGTAGTTTCGGTAGTTGTGCGGCAAATAAACACTCAGTTGACGACGGTCACCAAATGCCGCGCTCTCCAAATCCCACTGATCAACGTCGCCCGTTTTGCGAGCGATTCCCGCTTGAATCCAATCGGGTGTGTCATAGCCTCGACAGTGGACAACGGAATTTCCGCCAAACGGATCGTGGGCGATATTCGAATTGAGCGGATCGCGAGTCCATTTTTCGTTGCCGTTTTGAATCACGCCAAATTTGTACTCGATGCGAGAATTGTCGGGAAACTGAACAACGCGTAACCAAAGATCCGTGTCGGGGATTCGCTGCATCGGGATGGATGAGGGAAGACCGTATACCCAATGTCGGATTTCAACTTGATCGGCTTCGCCTCGAAACAAGAACGTGACAAAGTCGTCAACGATGTGTGGAAACGAATTCTCGGCGACAAAAGCCTCGATGGCTTCGCGACTGGAACGTTGAGCAACCAATTTGGCAAGCGGTGACTGTTTCAAAGCGACAACTCCCAAAGCTTGCCGTTGTCACCAAGCTGCCGCGTGCCATTCATCAATTGCCATTTTCCCTGGTGCTGTTCCAGCAACGTTTGCTCATTCAGTTCCAGGCACAAATATTGCGAAAATCGTCGAGCAAACAGTTCGACTCGATTTTGATCTTCGAGATCGAGGCGGTTACTGGCATCGGGCAAAGGCAAAACTCCGGGCAACACGCCCATCCCCGCTCGAAGTACCTCCGGGTTTCCTGCGCCCTGCGGCGGCGAATCGTGAAAAAACACGATCTGATCGGACAAGGCCATCGCCCCGCCAGAACAAGCAATCACCGGCATTTTCGGAGCCAGTTCCAAAATGCCAAAAATCTTCAGGCGATTCAGGATAATCGCAGCGTGCCCACCGGAAATAACGAGTGCCGCGCATTGCTCCAAAGTTTTCAGCAGTTGCTCGCGATGCATCAAAACTTGCGGCCGATTTTCAACCTGGAGTTCCACGTCATATTGATCGCAAACCTGACTCGTCCGGACAAAATACTGTTTGTCGAGTTGCCGGATTTGGTCAATCGCCGATTCCACTTCGGGTTCAAGATCATAGTCCGAGTCACGATGCAGTTGGATCATCTGCCTTGCGGCACTCAATGCATAGTCAAGTCGCGCCCGGTAGGCATCGCGGAGGTAACGCAATTCGTCTTGGCGATCCCTCAGCCTCTGAATCAGTTGTTTGTCGGCGTCAAACAACAACTCCGAGCGTTCAAACAATCGCAAATTCACGACATCGTTCGGAATGGCTTGGCGTATCTCCAGGTCATCGAGTTCATCCACTTCCCAACCGGCCGTGATCAAAGCGACCGTGCCATCCACGTCGATCCGTTCAAGGGCCGTGCGCAGCGTTCGATACTCTTGCTGCGGCCCCAATACGATGAAACGGCGATTTGGATCATTCATGGCACATTCTTGAATTTGACACGGTTCAATATCCAAGATTGCCGACCAAGGGTGAAGGGGAGGGAACCGCGAGGCTCAGGACCGAAGCGTCCGCCTTTCGAAAAACCCACGAATCAAAACCCGAACCTCGCCAACGTCTTCCAAACCCCTAGGCCCGTTCGTATCGAATCTCCATTGTTTTGAACTCGCCCTGCGCCGACTCGATAAACTGCTCCATTACGTGCGATTGATCGTCGACCAGCGTGATCACGGACCGCTTCTTCATCACTTGGCCATCTTGCGGATTATGAAATTCGCCGCACATCGTCCAAACTTTCCCCGATTCATCCACTTCGCCCGTTTCATTCATCATGATGGTCGAGGCAGTATCGACCCAAAATCCTTCGAATTGATTGGCGGCCGTGTTGTACCCCCAATACCCGCGCCCCTGAAAATTCGGAAACGGACCATCGTCGGCATCGCCTTGATAACTTTGGCTCAGAAATTGATGATTCAATTCAAACGTGTTGGTCATGGTTCCCGTCGAAACCTGAGGCTCACCCGGGCCAAACCACAATTTGACTTCCGCTCGAAACGTTCCTTCGAACGGTTTTAGCATTTGGTGCGATTCGGATGGAAATTCAGACATTAATTCAACTCCCGAGGCAGCAGGAAACGAATTGAAAAAGCAAAAACAAGTTGTGCGAAATATAATGACTTCATAAGCCATTTTCAATCAAAACTGTCTATCGGGCTCCGAGAGGAAATCGATGTCGATCACCACTTCCAGCCGAAGCGCAAGCCAGGTGGGCGAAATTCGCTCGGGCCATTGCCCGCTTTGTGGGGGCGACTCAAGGGCAAAGCTAAAAATCGATGACATGTCGATTCGCGGTTGTGATTCTTGCGACCACTATTTCTTTTTGCCGTCCAATCGGTCGAAACACATTCCCAACGTTTACGGCGACGACTATTTCTATGGTGGCAACGCCGGTTACGAGGACTACGAATTGGAAGCGGATCTGCTGGTCCGTTCCGGGAAACGTTATGCAAAAATTGTTGAGCCGCATGGTACGACGGGCTGCTTGTTGGATATCGGTGCGGCGGCCGGGTATTTGCTTGAGGGCTTCCAATCTGCCGGGTGGAAAGGAATCGGTGTTGAACCCAATCACTCGATGGTTCAGCTTGGAAACCAACGCGGAATCAATATCGTGCATTCGGCGTTTGAAGAGTTTTCATGTGACCGTCGGTTCCAAATGGTCACCATGATCCAAGTCATCGCGCACATCCTGGATCCCCTTCAGGCAATTGAAAAAGTCAGATCGCTATTGGCGCCACATGGATTGGTATTGATCGAAACCTGGGATCGCAGGAGCTGGACGGCGAGGCTCTTCGGCAAGCGCTGGCATGAGTACAGTCCGCCCAGTGTTGTCCAGTGGTTTTCCCGGCGGGGCCTGGACGAAATGATGAGCACGAGCGGCTTCGCCAAGGTCAAACGGGGAAGACCATCCAAATGGATCAAACTCGGACACGCCTCAAGTTTGATCCGCTACAAGATGTCTAACTCGCGGTTGGGATCCATTGCGGCTGCCCCGCTTGCGTTGATGCCCAAGCACTTGAAGGTCCCTTATTTTCTCGACGATGTGTTTTGGTCGCTCTATCAGCGACAAGACTAATCGCCATCTGTGCGAACGATACGACTGATACGACCTGACCTGGTCGTTCAGAATCCCAAGTTTCGGCGTCTTGGTGTTTGCCGGCCGCTCTATGAGATCGCAGAATTTTGAAACGCGAATTTCAAGCAGGGTGCCATGAACTACTTTCTCGACCTACCAAAACGATTTGCCAAATCCGTTGCCACCAAGTGTTTTTTCGGGATCAACGGAGGATACGATCGAGCTTTTTGCCGTCTCATTGAAAGCCGTGAATTCACCGCAGAGTCGATGGTTCTTGCCTACATCCAGGGAATGTTTCCGCTTGGCCAGCCAGACGGCCGAATCCACTGGCAAACCCCGGATGAGCGTGCCGTCGTCGCCGTCGATGATGTCCATGTCTCCAAACGTGTGAAAACCTATCTCAACAAGCAAAAATTCACGATCAAGTACAACACGGAATTCGAAACCGTAGTCGAAAACTGCGCGGGCCGTGACGAAACCTGGATTAACCAAGCCCTGAAGGATGTCTACCTGGAGCTTTACCAGAAAGGCGTTTGCCACAGTGTTGAGGCGTATGAGGACGGGGAATTGGTTGGCGGCGGTTTTGGACTCGCCATTGGCGATGTCTTTTTCCTGGAAAGCATGTATTGCAGCGTTGATCAGGCGAGCAAAATTGCATTTATCGAATTGTCTCGGCAATTGAAAGAAGACGGATTCGCCTGGATCGATTGCCAGTACCTGAGTGAACACTGGAAACGTTTCGGGTGCAAACCGGTTTCCCGCGAAGCATTGGTCGAACTGGTGACTCAGGGCCTAAGCCGAGGCGCTCGATTTGGCCAAAGTCTCCAAGCCCCCGTGAGCGAATAAACCCCGTGAGCGAATAAATATCGTGAGCGATTGATTATCGTGAGCAATTACCGACTCGCCCACGATAACCGCCCGCGTGAATAGCCACGACGGATCACGAATAAAGCTTGGCAATCTTTTTGGCGACTCCCGCCAGATAGTCTCTCGCTGACTTGGGCGAAATGAGCTCGGCGTTTTCTCCCAGCTGCAAGACTTTGGGAATGATTTCCATGTGGTGGGCCGCACGAACGGTCAATTCAACGCTGCCATCTTTGAGGGTTTTCAATTTCTGCTCGGGATGCCAGGGTTCTTCGCGGATCCAGACCGCCGCTTTTTGATTGACGCGAATTTTGAAATTAGTTGGCTTGCTGCCAAGATAGATCCCTGTGCTCTCCTTCATGAACTGCTCAATATCAAGATCCGCGGGAACCTTAAACCACTTGTCCAGGATCGTTGCTTTTTCGAATCGATCCAACTTGAAAGTACGAATCGCGTCCGATTTATCCTTGGGTTCGTGGTAGCGAGCCACAACATACAAGCTGGGCGGGCAAAGCGCGATGGAGTAGGGCTCGATCAATCGGGTTGTGGCCGGCTCATTGGGTGCGCTGTATTCAATCTCGACGACTCGATGTTCGAGGATGGCCCGGTTGATCGTCTTGATCATCCCATGATGCTTTTCGTAGCTCTTGGCCGTGATGCCCTGAACATAGAGTGTCTTGCGAAATTTTTCGTAGTGGGAAATGACGGTCTGCGGAATCTCTTCCTGGATTTTATTCCAGAACGACTCAATGCCCATCCAGAAAGGTGTTCCCGCCAAGGGGTGCAGCAATTGCCGCCCAAGCGAGAGCGCAATCAATTCCGTTGCGGTTGCGCTGATCTTGTGTGTTTGCTTTGCGCGCGGGCCAAGTTTCCAAACCTTGCCCCGGGGCGAATCGTGAGAATCGACGTCAATCCCGGCGGCTTGCAAAGCCTCCAAATCGCGGCGCAGAGTCCGCGTATGAAGGGAGCTCAGTCCCAGTTCGTCAACGATATCCTGCTGCAATTCATTCAGGGTTCGGCCAAATCGAACGCCTTCGAGAATTTGAAGAATCTTGTGTTGCCGAATCAATTGTTCGTTGCGCGCCATCGCCTCACCCGAAAATCCCGTTTCAATTCGTCGACTAGCATTTAGCCAATTGGATTATTGCCTTCACCCAACTCGTCGCCAATATGCCTTTTCCAACCACGAATGCTGGGCCACAATGGCTGACTGGTGTTTCGCAATGTTTTCCCGAGTTTAAGTTCCCCCAAGACACGTTTGGACACGGTTCTCAATTGAATTCACAAATTAATTCATTTTCCGACGCGGTCATTTGCCTTAGCGGCGGGATGGACTCAACGAGCTTACTTCTGCACCTGCTGGCAAAAGGCTGCCGCGTCCGCGCGCTGAGCTTTGACTACGGCCAGAAACACAAGCTTGAACTCGAATGCGTGCGCCGCAATCTGGAACTCCTGAAGTCCAAGAAGCAGGCGGTTGAATGGGACTTGATCGACGTTTCGGCGATCGGAAACCTGTTTCATTCGGCCTTGCTGAATGACGAATGGGAAGTCCCAACCGGGCACTACGAAAAAGAGCAAATGAAGGCGACGGTCGTTCCCAACCGCAATGCTATCTTTGCCTCGATCGCCTATGGCTACGCCCTTTCATTGGCAACCAAAGCCAATGCGCCCGCGGCGCTGGCGCTGGGCGTGCACCGTGGCGACCATGCGATTTACCCGGATTGCCGACCTGTATTCTACGAAGCGCTTCAACGAGCTTTTGAACTTGGCAACTGGGATTCGGATCAGGTCCTGTTCCACTTGCCCTACCTGGAATGGGACAAAGCCATGATTCTCCAGGAAGCAAAACAGTCTTGCGACAAACTCGCGCTCGAATTCAATGAGATCTTTAGCAATACCTTAACCAGCTACTCCCCTGATCCGTCCGGTGTCTCGTCTGGAATTACGGGAAGCGACGTCGAACGAATCCTGGCATTCGACAAACTGGGAATCGAAGACCCCATTCGTTACCAGGAACCCTGGCCGCAGGTTGTCCAACGCGCTCGCGAACTTGAAAAAGAATATCGCGAGTCCAATTCGAATTAGCCGCCGGATTTGGCCTTCTTGGAATCCGCCTTCTTGGATTCGGCCTTCTTGGAATCCGCTTTGCGTTGTTGGGCTCGAATCAGCTTTAGCGCATGGTTTCGATAAGCCCGTTGCACGGCGGTCTTTCGATTCCCCGCTTTCAAACGAGAGTAGAGTACCTCGACGACGATTTTATCTCGTTCCGTCAAAGTCGTTGGGCCACCACGACCGGAGAAAAAGATGCTGTTTTTGTGGGTCGGGGAATCGTTGGTTGGCCCCAGCGATTGAACGATTTCTTCGAGCGTGATGTGCTTCAAAGAATCGTCACGCAATCGATCGGAAGCCAGCAGTACGATCGCTTCGTGGATCTTGAAATTAGAATCCCACTGCAATGCGAAGAAACCTTCGTTGACTTGCGGAATTCGAAAACCGTGATGGGATGCGATTTCACCAAATTGACTGAGCGGGGCAAAGTAAACGAGCATGTCCGCGTCGCCATCGTTGTCCTCTCCGATCTCGAGCTTCCCGAAACGTGTCCGTGCCAACGCCTCATTAATGGATTTGACGGCCGACTCGACCGCTTTTCTCTGTGTTTCGTTTGCGTTGAAAATCGAGATCTTCGGCGGCTTCTCCCAAATTTTGACGCCGGAATTTTTGTCTTTTCCGTATTCCACATTCAGAACGATGTCCGCCGCCCACGATGCAAATGCATCTTCCGGCTTTTGTTTCTTTTCATTCCCATTTCTGCCGGAACCGGACTCGGTTTTTCCGTTGCCATTGAACAGGTCCGCCTCGGTACCGGACGCAAGCCATTTTTTTGCGGCTTCGACAGAATCGACACGCGCCAAAGGCACCCACTTTTTTTCGTTTTGTCGAGTAACGAGGATCCAGGATCGTCCATTGATCTTGTCGACCATGACCATATTTTTTGAATTCGAAACGATCGCGTATCGATCGGACTTATCATCGGTCGACTTGGTTTGGCAAATTGCAAGCTGCTGAACACAGGTTACAAGCAAAACCACTGTCGTTGTCCCAATGGCTCGTCGTAGAGTGGCATGGAGATTCATGTTGATGCGCGCGCCCTGTTGGGCATCCTTTTGTCGCCATAATCGCGTGTCGAAAAACCGTTCGTCGAATGAAACGGGTCCCTGTTTATTCTACCCGTTTTCATTCGAGGTCGCGGCAGATTTTTGAAGTGTGTTAATTCTGGTAGAATCTCGATATCCTGCGCGACATATCCGGCAGGATTCCGGATTGATGGAGTTTGGAAACGAGCAGCAAGATGGCGCTAACCAGGAAATTTATTGATTGGAACCTCGCGCCGCTGCCCGCAGCGGTTGAATTCCTGGCTTCGAAGTTTTCCGACTCCGGTTCGTTGAACCTATCGAATTGCATCGCCGTCCTTCCAAACCGAAGGGCCTGCCGCCAACTGTTGATCCAGTTGTCGAAGTTCGCCAGCACCCGCGAACTTTCACTTCAAATCCCCAAGATCGTCACCGTCGGCCAACTACCCGAGTTATTGTATTCGGCTCGACGCCCCTTTGCTTCCGAGTTGACACAGAAGCTTGCCTGGGTCTCAGCCTTGAAATCGCTCCGACGAAGTGGGTCCGACTTTTTTTCCCCGCCTTCAGATGAAAACGAATTGCCAGCATGGTTGGATCTAGCAAATCTTTTTTATCAAACGCACGAGGATGTTGCTTCGGAGGGCTTTCTGTTTCAGGACGTCCTTTACTCCGCTCAGAAGATCCCCGGTTTTGGGGAGACTCAACGATGGAAGTACTTTGCGCGGGTTCAGGAAAAGTACTTTTCCATTTTGGACTCCCAGGGGATTTGTGATATCCAGCGAGAACGAATTGCCGCCGTGGAAAAGGGCAACTGCAGCACGACTCGTAAAATCTTTCTGATCGGCACCGTTGATTTGAATCGCGGAATCGTTCACATGCTCGAACAAGTTTCCGACTCGGTCACTTCTCTTGTTTTCGCCCCGGAAGAATTGGCCGAGCGTTTTGATCATTTTGGCCGCCTGATTCCCAATCATTGGGAAAACGCTCGAACGAACGTGCGCGACGAGCAAATAGAGGTTGTCGAGGGCCCCGAGGATCAGGCGGCGCTGATGGTCAAACTTTTGAGCGAGCAGGCGAGCCAGTTTTCGAAAGATGAAATCTCGATCGGAGTTGGAGACCAACGCATCGTGCGTCAGCTGGAAAACGAACTGAGCAAGTTTGACGTTTCTTTATCTTGGTCCGGAGGGCACCCGATATCGGAGTCATCTCCGTTCCAGTTGCTCAAGGCGCTGGCTGCCTATCTCGACGGGCAAAGATTTTTTGAATTCGCGGCCTTGGTTCGGCACGTCGTCGTTGCGGACTGGATCAACCTGCAGGTAAACGCCCGGCAAAATGATCCGAACAAGGGCGACACGTTTTCTTCCGACTGGCTCTCGGAACTCGACAAGTACTTTCAAGACCACCTCCAACCGAAACTTGGTTTTTGGCTCGGCCCGCGCAACAAAAATTCGACCATCCGGCTTGTTCACGAGTCAATTGAATCGCTGATTTCACCCTTGGTCCGTCCCAAGTATCGAAATCTGTGCGACTGGGCAGGAATGATCGCGCAAATCCTGGCCGAGTTTTATCACCCGGTCGAGTTGGACGTCGAGCGAGCTGAACACGAACGAACTTTGAACGCGCTTACAAAAATCCGCCAATGCCTGTTTGAGATTCAGTCAATCCCCGAGTCGCTTGCTCCCCGTTCGACTGCAGCCGAGGCTTTTGATTTGCTTCTCGCCCGGTTGCAACACGACAGGGTGCAAACGGGACGCTCCGATGAACCGATTGAAATGCTTGGCTGGCTTGACCTCGCCTTGGACCACGCGCCTCTCACGATTGTGACGTCGTTCAATGATGAGCTGATTCCGCAAAGCCAAAACTCCGATGCCATGTTGCCCAACACGCTGCGGCAAAAAATGGGATTGGTCGATAACTTGAGGCGTTACGCTCGCGACAATTATTTTTTGAATGTCTTGCGAGCCGGACGCGCTCATTTGAAGTTGATCGTGGCAAGAAGAAACCGCGACGGCGAACCTCAAACGCCCAGCCGCCTATTGTTTGCCACGGAACGCAACAAGATACCGGGCCGAGTTACGTCTTTGTTTGGTTCGGGCATCAACCTGGAAGCGGTTCCGGAGTTGGAGTCTCGCTCCGTGAATTCCGACGAAGCGAAACTTGTCGTGCCGCGCCCGCTTGCGTCAAATCCGCTGAAACATATGAGCGTGACGGCATTCAAAAATTACCTTGCCTGCCCCTACTACTTTTATCTGAAACATGTCGAGAAACTTGAACCGCTCGACGACCAGGTTAATGAGTTGTCGCCCCCGTCTTTTGGCAACGCGATTCACGACGTGCTTGAGGCGTTTGGGCAGAGCGATCTCAAGGACAGCACCAATCCCCATGAGATTCGCGATTATCTGGGGCAGCAATTGGACGAGTATTTCTTGAAGACCTTTGGAAGGAATCCGTTCGCAGCCGTCGAAATTCAAAAAGGCCAATCGCTCCAACGATTGAACGCCTTTGCCGATTGGCAAGCGGACTGGGCTTCGCAAGGCTGGACCATCGAACACACGGAAATTCAAGCCGAGGGTGTCACCATCGAGCTTGAGGACGGACGCTGCATCGAGTTGCGAGGCAGAATTGACCGAATCGACCGACACCGTGAATTGGATCAAACGGCGATTTTCGATTACAAGACGGGCGATCGCGAAACGTCGCCAGTGAGAAAACACCGAGATTCCAAAGGGAATTGGATCGACCTTCAGTTGCCGCTTTATCGTCATATTGCGAGACATCTTGAGATCCCCGGCCCCTACCGCTTTGGCTATATCGCGCTCCCCAAGGATCTTAGTTTGCTGGGCGCCTATTTTGCTGATTGGAGCGAAGCCGATTTGGACGATGCCATGCAGACAGCAAGGAGCGTCGTCACCAAAGTTCTGGATGCGGAATTCTGGCCGCCCGTTCCCGAGCATCGATACCGCAAAGATTTCGCAGCCATATGCCAGGACAATGTTCTCGACCGCCAGCTGGAAGCCATCGGGTGACGTCCATGAGTGAATTCCCCAATATCCTGATTCGTGCTTCGGCTGGTACAGGAAAAACGTACCAACTGTCGAACCGGTTTATCAAGCTTCTCCATCAAGGCGTTTTGCCCGACCAAATTCTGGCCGTGACTTTCACCCGAATGGCGGCAGGGGAAATTCTGGATCGCGTGATGTCGCGACTTGCGGCAGCTGCCGACAACGACGAAGCGTGCGCACAACTAAGCCAAGCCATTGACGATGACAGCCTGAATCGCCCGCGATGCCTGGACCTGCTGGAACAGTTGACGCTTCAGCTTCACCGCTTGAGGGTGGAAACACTTGATAGCTATTTCGCGCAACTTGCACGCAGCTTCAGTTTGGAACTGGGGCTCCCTCCCGGATGGAAAATCATCGAAGAGGTTCAAGATCAACAGCTTCGAACTCAATCGATTCAGGCGATTCTCCGCAATGACGCCTACCAACTTTCTTCAATCTTGAAGCTGTTATTTAAAGGCGAAGCCGACCGAAGCATCACGCAGCAACTGCTGGACGTTATCTGGGATCTCCACAGCCTCTATCGCGAATCGGAGGAAACGGCTTGGCGGAAATTCCCCAAGTTGGAAACCTTGGGCGTTTCTGAACTTCGGCAAGCCATTGAAGCGTTTGATCAAGTTGAATTGCCCACCGATAAGAGAATCGACAAAGCCTTCCAGTACGAGCGTGAAATGGCGCACGAGAAGAACTGGGAAAAGTTTATTGAAAAAGGAAATGTAAAACGGATCGTCGAAGGGCACGACGAGTATTACAAGAAAAAATACTCGCCGGAGTCGATCGCGACCTATCAGAAGCTGATCGATCACGCCCAGGCGATGCTCATCAACGAGTTGGCAAGCCAGACGTGGGCGACCTATCAATTGCTTGATCTATTTGACCGGGAATACGTGTCGGAAAAGGTAAGCGAGCGAGCTTTCCGTTTTGACGATGTTACGTTTCGTTTAAGTCGTTTCGCTGAATTGAAATCGATTCATTTGAACAGCTTTCGTCTCGACAGCCAGGTGGCCCACCTGCTTCTGGATGAGTTCCAGGACACCTCGCTGGACCAATGGAAAGTCATCCAACCTCTTGCAAGTCAGCTGACTCATCCGGAAGACCAACGTTCGTTTTTCTTTATGGGAGGGAAGACTTCATTCTTCTGTGTCGGCGATCCCAAGCAGGCGATCTATGGTTGGCGCGGTGGCCGGGCAGAAATCTTTGATGCGTTGCCGGAAAAACTTGGCGAACTGGACGAGCAAAATCTCGTGAAGAGTTACCGCTCGTCGCCAGTGATCATTGACTTCGTCAACCAGGTTTTTCAGGGCATGACACGACACAAAAACCTGGGGCGGGCCGAGGCGGCTGTGACCAAGTTCAGCGAGTCGTTTCCGAGCCATGAAACCGAACGGCAGGAACTTGAAGGGTTCGTCCAAATTGAAACCGGACCGTTCCCCCAGGAAGGAGAAAAATGGTCGTCGATCAACTGGAAACATGCGGCCAAAAGAATCCAGCAAATCCACGACGCGACCAGTGACGTGACGATTGGAGTCCTGGTTCGCCGAAATGCGGCTGTCGCCGAAATCGTCGGCCACATACGCAAGTCGGGCATCCCGGCCAGTGAAGAGCGGGGCGGCAATCAACTCTCCGATTCTGCTGCCGTTCAGATCCTGCTTTCCCTGATCAAAATCGCAGACCATCCCGGGGACACGGTCGCCCGCTTTCATCTCGCCACGAGCCCAATCGCAAAGCAGATTTCACTGGAGAATCATCGCGACCCCCAACAGGCATGGGAACTTTCGCAAACGATTCGCGCCGAATTATCGCAATCCGGATATGGCCCCACGTTGGCAAGTTACGCGAACCTGGTCATTCCTTTTTGTAACGAAAGACAGCGACGACGAATTCAACAATTGGTTCAGCTCGCCTACACCTATCAGGAAAACGCGACACTTCGACCGACCAACTTTGTTCACTTTGTGGAAAGCAAACGGGTTCCGGACCCGACCAATGCCCGGATCCGAGTGATGACCGTTCATCAATCCAAGGGACTGGAGTTTGACGTCGTTGTATTGCCCGACATCGATGGAAAAATTGTCTCGCAATTCAAACAATGCGTATTCAAAAGAGACTCGCCTTCGGAACCCGTTAGTCAAATTAGCCGACATTGCCGAAAGGAGATTCGCTCCCTGCTCACGCCCGATCTGATCTCACTTTTTGATCAAGCAACCCTGGACGATGTGACGGGAGAATTATGCCTTCTCTATGTAGCTCTCACGCGTGCCGTCCATGCATTGCATTTGGTCGTCCATCCGGGGCGGCAGGCCACCGGGAATGTGAGTCGGCTTGTTACGAACGCCGTTGTCCCGGAAATCGAACCGGATGCCGAAATGGAAATTTTCCGGATGGGCAATCCTGATTGGGAAACATCGCAACCCGATGACTCGAATTTGGAACAGGATCAGCCGGCCCAAAAAATCCAGGTCCCGGCCGCCATTTGTTTCAAGCAAAAGTCAGATACAGAAATCACCAGAAGCAATCGCATTCGCACTCCCTCCGACCCGTTGGCAAGGGACTACGTTGCATCGGCTTCGACCGCGAAGTTTGCGAACCTTGCATCCCCCAACGATCGCAACATTCGAGCTGCGGATTTCTTGAATTTACGTAACCTGGAATCGGCCGCCCGCGGAACCCTTTTTCATCTGTGGGTTCAGCAGATTGGATGGTTGGACGGTGGCTTACCAAAAAGAGAGTCGCTTATCGATGCCGCACGCAATGTGACATTGGGCAACCTCGATCTGGAAACGGAACTCGGCAATTTCGAAACAATGCTCCAGGCTCCCAACACCCGCGCGAACTTGCAAGCAGCCGCGTACTCGGATCCGCAACGAACTCCGTTTTCCGGAAAATCATGGGATCAACTCGAGGTAAAGACCGAATTCGAATTTGTCTTTCCCGATGAGCGAGAATTGGTTTCCGGCACCATCGACCGTTTGATCCTGGCCAAACAACGGGGCGCGGTCGTGGCCGCTGACATCATCGATTTCAAAACCGATGTATTTGATGCAACGGATCAAGAAATCACGGCGACAAAGATCGATTCTCATCGACACCAACTCGTCGAATATCGAAATGCAATTCGCGGGATCTTTGGACTATCGGATGCCGACATTTCCTGCCGGTTGTTTTTTGTCAACTACGACTTGATTGGTGTTGTCAACAATTCATCCTTGTCCGGCTACAATAGCTGAACATTAACATCTTTCGTTCGCCGCTTTCCCATAGCTTTTCGCGTGTCCGGATACTTTCAACAGATCGCCAATGAGTGGAGTGAACGGGCAACCGAACTGGCCCACTGGACGATGACCAACTTGGTCAATCGTACCGACGTCTGGGGCCGCTACCTTCCAACGCGCTACCGGATCAGCGAAGCGGGCATCAAGAATAATGCCATCACGGCTCCCTTTCGCGACGAGCGGGGGAAAGTCTTTCTTGGGGTTTCCTCGCTAGAAAAACACTTCCGCGCCAAAGAGGGCGGGGGAGTGCTTGGCTTGCATAGCGCCGGGAGCGATGGCAGCTGCCGATGGTTTGCGATCGATATTGACCTGCATGACGAAGACGACTTGTCCGTCACGCGCGAGGGAAATTTTGTTGCCGCACGAAAATGGTATGACAAGTTTGTCGCCATGGGGATGGACCCGCTTCTCCTCGATTCGAATGGGAAAGGAGGCTTCCACATTTGGGTCATTTTTGACCAACCAATGATGGTCAACAGCGTTCGTAAATTTGTCGAGCAGTCGGTGGCAGATTTTGACCGAATTGGTCTGGATGCGGTGCCGGACATGTTCCCCGCGCGCTACCAGCACAATCACTACGGGAGTTGGTTGCGACTTTTCGGCCGCCATCATTCGCGCGAGCATTACACGAAGGTCTGGAATGACGACCCGGGTTTGGACGACGCTTGGCTAGAAGGCTTCGATGCGATCGATCGGATTCTGCGAACCCAACGCGGCTCCGTTGAGCTCCTGACGAGTCATGGAATCCAGCATCGCAAAAAGACGGTTTGTCTCGACTTTGATGGCGTGATTCACTCGTACCGCTCCGGGTGGAAAGGACATACGGTCATTCCTGATCCGCCAATTCACCGAACCAAGGAAGCGATAGAACGGCTTCGTCGCAGCTTTCGAGTGGTCGTTCATTCCGCGCGTTGCCAGGATGAAGAAGGCGTGCAGGCAATCAAGAATTGGCTTTTGCAAAATGACATCGAAGTGGATGACGTTTGCATGCACAAGCCACCGGCCTTTGTTTACGTGGACGATCGAGCGGTGCCCTTTACGGGCGACTGGGATGAGACCATCGCCAGTGTTCACGAATTCCGGAAGTGAGCACCGCGGAAGGGGCTGGAAACCACTATCTTTGCTGAGACACAACTTGCGAAATGATCTGGCCAACCTTTTCCGCATCGATCGGCTTGCTGATGTATCCATCCATTCCCACATCCTGGCATCGCCGTTCGACGTCCTGAACGACGTGGGCTGTCATCGCGATGATGGGTGTTTTTCGTGAACCACCCGCTTCGATTTCTCGCACCTTTTCGGTGGCTTCGATACCGTCCATTTCAGGCATCTCGATATCCATCAAAATGACGTCGAAATCTTGTTTTTGAATTTGCTCGAGGACTTCGACGCCGTTGTTGGCAACTTCAACCTGATGCCCCATAAGCTTCAGGAGCCCCACGGCAACTTTCTGATTAACCTTGACGTCTTCTGCGAGCAGGATGTTCAGCGAAAGCTCGCTTGCCGTCACCGTTGAAAGACTTTTCTCTCTCTGTTCCTTGGCCGGTTTTGAAGCCAGAAGTCGCTCGACCGAAGTAATCAAGTTTTCACTCCGTACCGGTTTGATGACAAACTCGACATCCTTTCTTTGGAACCTGGATTGAATCGAAAGACTATCACTCCGACACAAGACGATTAGCTTCACATGATCGAACTTTGGCGAACGATTGACGTATTCCCAATCCTCATGGGATAGGAGATCCATGCATTCGGCATCCAATATCAGCCATTGGTGGTTTCGACCACCGACGGTTCGCGGATCAAACGCCGAAACCCGATCTTCAGCGAAGAGCTCGATGTTCTTGCAGTGCATGGAATCAAAAAACGATGCGACGACATCGGCGGTATGGTGTCGCTTGCAGACAATTTTGGCGGTCGCCTTGGACAAGTCGATTTTTGACTCGGACAAAGCGGCAACTTCATCTTCGCCCGGGTTTTGCAAGACGCAAGTAAACTGAAAACGACTGCCTTGACCTTCTTCGCTCTCCACCCAGATTCGCCCTTTCATGAGCGAAACGATTCGACTGGTAATTGCGAGCCCAAGTCCCGTTCCCCCATAGCGACGAGTGGTTGAACTGTCGGCCTGCCGGAAACTCTCGAAGATGTTTTTCGTTTTCGATTTTGGAATCCCGATGCCCGTATCCTGAACGGTGAAATGCAGTTCGGTTTCACGCTCATTGTGTTTCATCAAGTCAACGCTGACGAATACTTCCCCCTCTTCGGTAAACTTGATGGCGTTGCCAATCAAGTTGATCAGCACCTGACGCAGCCGCCCGGAATCGCCAATGAGTCGGCTTGGGATTTGCGGATCCACCTGGCAGATCAGCTCCAACCCTTTTTTCAACGCATTGATATTCAATGAATTGCAGGAGTCTTCAATCGCCTCGCGGAAGTCAAATGAAATGGACTCCAGCTCAAGTTTCTTGGCCTCAATTTTTGAAAAATCCAGTATGTCATTCAACAGGCGGAGCAAGGCTGTCGCGGATTGCTTCACCGTGCCAAGATAATCCTGTTGCACACTGGTCAATTCGGTCGCAAGGCACAATTCCGTCATGCCAATCACCGCATTCATGGGCGTTCGAATCTCATGGCTCATCGTCGCCAGGAATTCGCTCTTTGCTTCATTGGCACCTTCCGCTTTTCGTTTTGCGATTTCCAACTCCTGCCGCGCCTTGGTCAGGTCGAATGCAACCCGTTTCAATTTGGAGTTGGCCGTGGCCAATTCAGCGGCTCGGTAACGCAAGTCGGAAGTTCTCTGTTCAACCCGATGTTCCAGGGTTTCATTCAGGTGCTGGAGCTGGGCGAACCCATCAGCGTTTTCCAGTGCCGCCCCGGCAATCGTCGCGATAAACTCGGCCAGCCGTTCTTCTTTTTCTTTAAAGAAGTCACTGATCTCATGATGGGTCGCAACGAGGCAATAACAAATTTCCCCGCGGACAAAAATGGGGGTGGCCATGGCGGAGCGAATGGGGTCGGGCGAGAAACCACCTTCGGTATCATTTTCAGACTTTCGCAGGATCACCGTGTGATTCTCTGAGATCGCAAGGTTGATCAGTTGCGCCCGGGTCGAGCAAAGATCATGCTTGTTCCGTAACTCGATCACGGTATCGTCGCAAAAATCATCGATTGGAATGATCTGACCGTGCTGCGCGCGAAGTAAGCGTAGCGAAACCTGCTGGACGTTTTCCAGGATCTCATCATTGGATAGAGCGGAAGTAATTTGCCGCCCTGCGCTCATCACACCGTTGAACTGGTCGGCCATCGACATGGTGGCGTCCGTCTGGTTGGCGTGCACCTGGACCTGGGGCAAGACAAACATGTGATTTGCCGTTTTGATCCCTGCAACTTCACCATGGATCATTTCCTGATTCTCGCCGTCGCTGGAAATGACCTTCAGCGCAAAACGACTCAGTTCCGCTTCGTTCGCAAATCCGAATCGCAAGGCAACTTTGATACTTTTCTGGATAAGCCGACGTCCACGGGCTGCCTGGCCACTGAGCGTCTCAATCAAGCCAAGTTCGCGAAGGGCATGTGGCAAGTCGTTCTTGAATAGTCGACTGAAACTTACCGCTTTGCGAGCCGCACGCTTGGCCTGTTCAAGCGTTTTGGTTTTTTCATGAGTGCAGTAGGAAGGCATGGATTCCGAAAGGCAGCGGAGGGTCGTCGCCAACCAGGCGAAGTTGGTTATCACGTAGGTGATTCGAATTCCATTGACGGCCGCCACTTTAAGTGCCTGACGAAAAGTCGCGGCTGCCTCGCGGTATTTCCCTTGACCGTGAAGCTTAACACCTTGCCCCAGCAACAGCTGCGACGTGCCCTGAGCATCAAAACGCTCACGCTGAATTTCGATGTCAAAAATTTCCTGCGAGGGATTCCCCAACTCGGTTCGGGCCCATACGTCCAAGCTGATCGCCGAGGCTTGGTGGTCGCCAAGCTCCAGACCCGATTGGTGAATCTGCTTGGCTTCTTTTTTGGCTTCTTCGAATCGGCCCAGGCGATAGAGTGCGGCTGCGATTTGATAGCGACACATGTGGACTTCCCAGAAGTCCCCAGTTCGTTGCAGGAGCGCCACAGCTTTTCGCCCGACGTCGATCGCTTCTTCAAATCTTGAGGCCCCATAAAGCACGATTGCCATGTAATGCAGCGATTGTCCTTGCCCCCAGATATCGCCAAACGATTTCCGAATTTCGAACGACTTGCGCGCGTAGGCGATTCCCCGACTCGCGTAGGGCATCAAGCTCATTGCCGGTGCGTGATCCGAATAGGCCATGGCGAGTTGCGGCGTTGGCAAGAATCGTTCGGCGTGATTGATGGTTCGAAAATGAGTCCACATGCAGCGAGCTTTACTGCGTCCGAACCAGCATGAATGCGCGTAACGACTTCGAAGCTCCAACAGCAAACGCTCTTTTTCGGTGGGCAAGCGGCGATAACGCCCGACAAAAAATCTTGGCAGGACCGTGTGCAAAAACTGAATAAAAACTTCGAAGAGCAACAGCGCGACAACCATCACTTCGTACTTGGGCACATAGGCACCGGTGATCCGTAAGGCAGCTTCAACGCGTTGCACGGAACGATCCATGTTTCCACGTTTGAATTCCAAGTCACCCATCTGATTGATGATCTTGGCGCGCTCGATCGAGGACTTGGCCAATTTCTCGGCGGTCGACAGATTCTGCTCAGCTTCATCGTATTTGCCCATCAAAAGCAATACATGCCCGAGCCCTTCGTAAATTCGAAACCGCGTTGTGTCGTCGACCTTGTCCTTGGCCCGCGCGGCGATTCGGTATTGTTCAACTGCCAGCTGAAGCGAATGCTGACTTCGCGCTCGCTCGGCGGATATCAGCGCATACTCCAACGCACGTTGACTTTCCCCGGCGGCATCGAAGTGATAGGCAAGGTCAATGATCCAGTTGCCGCTAAGTTGTTGCAGATGTTCGGCTACCCGGAGGTGCATTCGACGACGTTCGAAATCCGAAAGCGTATCCAGTGCCGCTTCCCGAATTTTGTCGTGGAAGAACACGCATTTCTGATCGGACTTCCTGATCCAGGCGAGGTGTCGGCGTTGAAGCTCATGCAAAGTCGCTTGAATTTCGTCCGGGGTCGCCGAAAGCAATGAAGAAATAATATTGATATCGAATTCTTTGCCGAGCACCGCTCCGACGGTCAAAAATTGGGCGGTCTCCGGTGACAGCAACTTGATTCGTTGCGCCAAGAAGTCGCCGGATTCACTCGATGACTGAAAGTCTCGTATCGCGACTTCATCGATGGCCCACCCACCGGATGACTTCGCGAGCGCACCTGACTCCACCATTCCGTGAATGATGGCGGTTACGAAAAACGGGCTCCCGTTTGCCATATCACAAATCAGATTGACCGCTTTTTCCGGAAGCTTGCCGGCCATGGATTGTGCCAGCTCGATGACCTGGACTCGATTCAGAGGTTCGAGTTTGACGGTCGTGCTTGGAACCAACTGGGAAAGCGGATGCTGCGAGGAAACTTCGTCCGAACGGTAGGCGACAACCAGGCAAACGTCACTCTGGGATTCCGCTCGACGAACACGTTTGTTCCAAACGTCAATCAGTTTGAGCGTGGAATCGTCTGCCCATTGGCAATCATCAAGAATCAGGAAGATGGGTTGGCGAATGGAACCGAGCAATCGCAAGAAGGCTTCAACGCCGGCGATCGAACGCGCTTCACCAAATGCTTCGGGACCGGCTTGGTCGCTTTCGAGCCAACCAAACCGCTCGCCCAATTCCGGAAAGGCGCGGCTGATTGCCGGCTTGAATTCACCGAGCTGATTCTCGACGTCGGCCAATAGCTTGGAATCCGATTCCAGCACGTCCCCGACTTCGGCGACAAAAGGCTGCAAGACATCGAAAGAGCCGCGGCCCATTTCGGCTCGCCCGGCCCCTTTCAGAACCCAACAATTCTCGCGTATAGCGAGTTCCGAAATCCGGTTAAGAAAAAATGTCTTGCCACCACCAGAGGGAGCGCCAATCTCAATGAAACCACCGCGGCTGTTTTTGAGCGCGCGAATTTCTCTCCGCACTTCATTCAACTCAAACTCACGACCGACGAAACTCGCGGAACGGAGTGTGCACGATACTTCCGTCGTTCCTAGAGGAATCGATGGGTTCGTTTGTCCCGCCCGAATGGCCTCCAAAATTTTTGTCAGGTCGTGGGCGAGCGACTTGGCGCTATTGAATCGGCGTTTTGGGTCGATCTCCAAGAGACGTTGCAGCAAATTTTCAACGACGAATGGAACGTCCGCGCGAGGCAGTTTGACCTGGCGATTGAATTCCGACTGGCGACGGATCAATTCACCAATATTTGACCCCGGAAATGCTGACTGATTCGTCAGGCATTGATAGAGGATGCACCCA
>CAYSXI010000024.1:0-39636 GCA_964434955.1 uncultured Pirellulaceae bacterium | reverse complement strand
GCTGCTCACGCTTGCGGGAAAAGCGGGCCCGGGTCCGACGCTTCTGGCATTGGCGGGTGCACTTCATCGTCGTTCTCGCTATCGCCAGATCCTGCTGGCTCGCCCGGTCGTGCCACTGAGCAACAAGGACCTTGGTTATTTGCCGGGCGATATCTCGGCCAAACTCGATCCCTACATGCAGCCGCTTTACGACAACCTCTCCGTGATTCGCCATCAATTCAGTGGAGATGATCCCAACGCCGAACGGATCTCGGAAATGCTGGAAACCGAAAAACTGGTGATCGCTCCGCTCGCCTACATTCGTGGTCGAAGTTTGCAAAAGACATTCTTTATCATTGATGAGGCCCAAAACCTGACGCCCCACGAAGTTAAAACGATCATCACGAGGGCCGGTGAAGGCACGAAAATTGTCTTGACCGGTGACATCCAGCAAATTGACCACCCTTATCTCGATTCGCAATCAAACGGGCTTAGCTACTTGATTAGCCGAATGGTCGGGCAGCCCATTTACTCACATATCACGCTGGAGAAGGGCGAACGCAGCGAACTTGCCGATTTGGCAAGCGATCTCCTGTAAAATGGGGCCAATGTCTTTCGTTTAATATTGAGTGAGATGATGGCCAGAAAGAAAAAGGTGATCTGGGGCGTTAACTGGGGGATCGTTGGGTTCGGTGCGCTGATGTTTCTCGGCGGAACGACCTGGGCGATCCTGTATTTATGGGCCACCGAATGGCGCGTTTATGACATCATGGCTTTTTCGGTCGGATTTCTCGGCTTCCTGATCATGTTGATTGGCCTGATGGGCAAGCAGGGGGTTTGGTAAACCCAGTGGTCGTGGATTCCGGATCGGGTATTCAGAGGCCGTTTGGTCGAATCCATCGCGGTTGGAAACGTATTGCACGGTTGGAAATGTATTGCGCGGTCGAACCACTCGCTCGCGCTTCGTGCTTGTATGGGGCGGGGTTAACCGATTGTTTGCGCTTCGTGCTTGTATGAGGCGGTCGAACCACCCGCTTGCGCTTTGTGATTGTCACTAAAAAAGCCCGGCCGAAAGGCGCGGGCTTCTGGTTACCTTGGTTTGCTTTTTCGAGGACTTCGCGTTCGCTAATAGCGAATGATCCAATCGGCAGTCAGTCGACTCGAAGTAATGTGTTGCCGTCCAACGGGAACTTCGAAAGCAACCCCCAGCTCGGAATGCGCGCCAGGTTTGAATTTGCCACCAGCGGCAATTGTCAACAGGCTGTTGCCATCCACTGCGTTGGAGCCGAAGTTGAAAAGATCATGGCCTTCGATGCCTCCCGTTGCCGCATTTCCACCATTATCGATCCAATGGAACCAGTTGCATTCCGCCAACAAGTAGGTTCGTTGGGTCATTCGGAAGTCGATATGGTTCGAAGAGTAGGTCGATGTGCTTTCGGCGTTTCCATCCAAAGGAAGTCGGATGCCGCCGGCGGTGATCCAATTGATATTCTGCGTCAACTTGCGAGCCGATGAAAAGAACAAATGAAATTCGCCATCGCCGTTGCCCTGCAACGATCGGGTCGAGCCGACGGGAATGTCATAAGTGAAACCGACACTCGTGATGCTCTGCTGGTAAGGGTCGCGAAACAGATTCAATTTGAAACCCAGCGCGACATCCGCCCAACCATCGTCGATCAACGGGTTGGTGGAAGTCATGTAACCATCCTTGGTGGCGATGAGCGAAAGGCGATCGTTGATTGCGAATCGCATTTGTACGGCCATGAAGTGGACGGATCCGCCACCGACGGCTGCGGGAACATTGTGATTCGCATAGATCGCGCGGGCTTCCGTAAGTGTTCTCGGATCTTCAAAGAACAGCGGATTTGTCATCGGGCTGATCATGCTATCGAAACCATGATCGCTGGGGCGGAGCAAGTTGAATCCACCGGAGTAAACCGGCTCTGAGAAATACGTATTCGATGCCGATTGAGGTTGTGGTTGAACCTGGGCTTGTCCCTGTCCTTGATCGGACAGTGTTCCTCCGGTCTGGCCTTGAGGCTGATCTTGCTGATAAGGATTGCCAGCGAATTGTACTTGAGGAGTTCCGAAAGATTGCGCATTGGCAACCATCGGAAGCATGAGCAGCGACAATGCCGCCAACAGCGGTCCGCCAATGATTTTCTTCAACATGTTTCCACCATCAATTGAATAGATTTGGGTCTTATCCAACGAACCAATTTCGGATGGCAGCAAAAAAACGAGCCGAGATTGTTCGTTCAAATACTTACAATCGGAAGATCTTGACGGAGTTTTCAGCAAAGGCATTTAAAAATGAAAGTTTTGCCTATCTTGTGTATTTTGAAGGGTTTTTGCCCACGGTTTGAGTGCCAAGCGGAAGTTGCTGGGGCTAGGGCAAGTCAAAACCGGCGTGCGAGGTTTGAATCGCCTGGTTGTCAGCGTTTCGACTCCTGAATCGCGATGCGCGCCCGACGATACTTTTCGTTCAGCCCGGGAATCACGCGCAACGCATTCTGAAAATAGATTTGCGACAACACATGACGGGGCAAACCGACACCGTAGATACGCCAGAAACCCTGGGGCGGAAACTCTTTTTCAGCGTAGGGAAAGTATTCGTCAAACGTTTCAAGAAAACGCCAGTAGTAGCTCAACCGCAATTCGGGCCAGGGTCCGTCCGTCCCAAAAAGGACTCGATCGCGATAGTCGATCAGAAACTCGCGAGTCGAATAAGGTTGCCGCCCAAGTTCGCCAATTCGCGAGGCGATCTCGACGTACATGTTGGGATACTTGTCCAACCATCTCGCGACCGTTCGAAGATCTTCTGGGTTGTTTGCGAGATGGGCACAGATAAATTTTGTTTGCGGATGTCGCTCGATGATTCGATTTCTGGCATCCAACAACTCTTCGCGACTTGGAAACGAATCCCCGTGAAAACTCCAGTCCGAATGCCGTGACAGTTCTTCCCAGCGCTCGTTGTTTCTGTCGGTGGGTTCAAAAAATGCCGCGGGATCGGCCGTATGAACGATGACCGGAATTCCAAGTTCGCCGCAGGTTTTCCAGATTGAATCCCAACGTCGATCGTCAATTTTGATCAGGGAGCCGTTCGGATTTTTGTAACCGAGCCCGAATTGCTTCGTCAACTTCAATCCACAAGCTCCCCTTCGAACGGCTTCGCGCAACTGCAACGAAGTCCGCCTTCCGAAGTCCGTTCGGTGACAGGCCCAAGTTGATGGGTCATCTCGTTTTCCGTCACCTACCCAGTCGACTCGAGCAAACACGGCAAACCGATCCTTGTGGTTCTTCCACAGGTAGTCCGTGTGATCCTCAAAGGCTTCGCCGAGTTGTGCGTCGAGGCTTACACAGATGGCAATGTTGTTTCGGTTCATCGCATCGACAAAGGAATCCAACTTTTCGTTGTCTCCTTTCAACCGATAGCCAAAATGAGTGTGGACATCGATTGCGGGAAGGCTGGCGGCAGTAAGTTTCGTCGTTTTGCCTTTGAGCATGGACCTTGGACGAAAGTCCTTGAGCAGCAAATCTTCCTTTTCCTGATCGTCCTGGGCCGTCGATGCCAACTTGGCCACATCCCGAGTGATTGGCAAGGCTTTTGCCGAAGAATTCGGCTGGCGACCGTACCGGAACCCTCCCAACACGACCAAGTTCAATAGCATTAACGCAAAGAAATAAACAGGAAAGTTTTTCATGATCCGCATTTCATTTGTCGGCTTGATCAAGCAATCGTTGATCGAGCCCTTGGTAGGCGTCAATTCGACGATCGCGAAGAAAGGGCCAGTGCGTGCGAGCAACATCGATCAGGGAAAAATCGGCATCGCCCTGAATGATCTGAGCTTGATCCGACGAACCGGTTGCAATTGTTTCTCCATAAGGATCAACGAGCAGGCTATTTCCCCAGAACTCGATATTGCCCTCCGTGCCGACGCGATTGGGAGCTGCAACAAATACGCCGTTAGCGATCGCATGCGAACGCAACATGGTTTTCCAAGCGGAAGTCTGGCTTTCGCCATACGTCGTTTTGTCTTCCGATAGCCAGCCGATAGCCGTCGGATACACAATCAACTCGGCACCCAGAAGCGCTGTCAGTCGTGCAGCTTCGGGAAACCACTGATCCCAACAAATGCACACGCCGATTTTGGCGAATCGTGTTTCAAACACGCGAAACCCCAAATCACCGGGAGTGAAATAGAATTTTTCGTAGTAGCCGGGATCATCGGGAATGTGCATCTTGCGATACTTGCCGATGAGCGAACCATCCGCGTCGATCACGACCGCCGTGTTGTGGTAAACGCCGGCTGCCCTCTGTTCAAAAAGGCTGGCGATGATCACGACTTCGTGGCTTTTCGCAAGATGCCCCAGGGTTCTCGTGGTTTCGCCCGGGATGGTTTCCGCGAATTGGAACTGGGCGTGATCTTCTTCCTGACAGAGGTACTTGGTCGCAAAAAGCTCTTGGAGACAAACGATTTTGCTGCCGGAATTTGCGGCTTCTTCAATCCTTGCGTAGGTCTCCTGCCGATTGCTGGCGGGGTCCGTTCCGCATTCGGATTGAATGAGAGCGATGGGAGTCAAACGGTTTGCAGGAGCGGACATCTTGGCAATTTACTTCTCGAACAACAGAATGGCTGTTTGGCCGCGGCCGAACTTGCCCACTCGCTCATTCTCTAATGGACCCTTTGGAAACTCAATGACGGAATCACCTCCTGAGCCAATTGCTTCTTTTGAAAAACCACCGGTGGGTCTGTTTATCGCTGGTACCGACACCGAAGTTGGCAAAACGTACGCCGGAATATTGATCGTGAAAGCCTTGGTGGCTGCCGGGTACCGTGTCGGCGTGTACAAACCGACCGCTTCGGACTGCGTGACCGATGGAAAAGTCATCATGTCCGAGGACGCTTTGGCACTCTGGCAAGCCGCAGGCCAACCACTCACGATTGAACAAGTCTGCCCCCAGCCGTTTCGCGCGCCTTTGGCGCCTCATCTCGCGGCTCGAGTTGAGGGGAAAGCCATGGACACCCAGCTGCTGCGAACGGGAATCTCCGTTTGGTGTGGCCGGTGCGACATCGTTGTTGTGGAAGGTGCCGGTGGATTGATGTCACCCTTGTCTGACGATGAATATGTTGCCGACCTCGCGTTCGAGTTCGGTTACCCGGTTGTCGTTGTAACACCAAACGTCCTTGGGACGATCAATCAGACCCTGCAAACCTTGATCACAGCAAGTTGCTTCCGAGACGGTATCGATGTTGCCGGGATCGTCTTGAATGACGCACAATCTTTTCAAGACGATATGAGCCAATCGAGCAACCGTGAGGAGATCGCCAAGCGGGCCCATGTACCCGTCCTGGCTCACCTGCACTACGAAGACCAACAGTTCGAATCCGAAATCGATTGGTACGCGTTGGCAACGCAGCAGAACGATTGACGACTTCCAGTCAACGAATTGTTTCCGGAAAGTGGAGTCTTGCCATGGCATACATTCCCTATCAATCGCTTGACGCCATTCCCGAATCCGATCGGGTTAATGATCGTGACAACATCATTCAGGTGCACGGGATTCATTCGCGGGTCATGAAGCTCCACTATGAACTTTACGTGGAGCTTATGCATCGCCGGGGGCCGTTGACTCGTGTGCAGCGCGAGACGGTCGCCACCGTCGTCTCAAGCATCAACGAATGCCATTACTGAGTTGTCCACCATCGGCGAGGTCTTCGCCAGGAGTTGATTCGACAAGGCATGACCGATGCGGAGGCCGAACTCGCAAGCTCAGAACTGGAATCCAATCATCGCGCGGACTACCTGAGCGAAGCCGATCAAGCGATGTTGGACTATGCGATCACGCTGACGATAACTCCCAACAAGGTAACTGAGCAGATGATCGAACGCCTGCGAAAGCTGGGCTTTACCGATTTGGCGGTTCACGACCTTTGCTGCATCGTGGCCTATTTCGCGTTCGTGAATCGGGTTGCTGACGGATTGGGTGTTCAGCTCGAAGCGACTTGAAAACCGGGCCGGCGAATTCAAGCCCGCATGCCCAAAAGCGCGATTCAAACCAAGATTTCACGGCGAGAGATTCTACGATTCGTTAACAAATCGATCGCCGACTTGCATCTGGTAGCCGCGCAGAAACTCATCGATCTGCATCAGCTTCTTTCCGGAGGGTTGCACGGATTCGATCGAAAGATTTTGATCGCCGGTCGCGACCACGAGCTTGTCCTTCTCGACTTCCACGGCCGTTCCCGGCTCTCCGCGCCCGGTGGATGCCGCATCCACTTTTGCGCGGTGAAGGATCAATCGCATCGGCTTTTGATTCCGAACCCAGAATGAATACGATGCTGGCCAAGGTTGAAAGGCGCGAATCTGGTTTCGAATTTCGTTGGCGGCCCGCGTCCAATCGATCAGGCCGTCTTTCTTGTTGAGGCGACGCGCAGGCGTCGCAAGATTCGAGTCCTGAACCTGACCGATGATTTTCTCGCCATCCCAATCTTCCAGCAAGGCAATCGCCTCATGAACACAGGGCACGCCCAACTGGGAAAGTCGGGGCTCCAGTTCCGCGGCCGTCTCGTCGTCGCCAATCTCGGTACTCGCCGATGTCAGCACCGGGCCACCGTCCAGCTTGGGAGTCATGTGGATCACCGAAACGCCTGTGGTTGGGTCGCCAAAATAAATAGGCCAGTTGACCGGCGCCGCTCCCCGGTACTTGGGCAGTAGTGAGCCATGCAGGTTGATTCCACCAAGCCGCGCCGCGGCAAGACAGGTCCGCGAAAGGATTTGCCCATAGTCGCAAACAACCAACAAATCGGCGGCATAATCCGAAAGCGTTTTGATGAATTCGTTGTCGTTAACGCTGGGCGGATCGAGTACGGGGATTCCCAGTTCCACCGCCACGTCTCGCATCGGATTCGGTGGCTGTTTTCCCCGACGAACGGTAACCGTCGGACGGGTCACCAAAACGGGGATTTCGTGGTCGTTGTTTAGCGATTGAAACGTAGGAACCGCGAAAGGGCCGGTGCCCATAAATACAATTTTCATCGGACTGCCTAGCAATAACGTTGTTCAAGTGCTGCCAGGCGTTTCATGATCGATTCCCGATCGGGAATCGATCCCAGCCGCTGTCGGCTTTCGAAATCAATTCGAAATTCATCGAGCTCGTGTTCGATCAGCTTGCCTTCGGTTTCGGTCATTCGATCGGGGAACAGAACCCCGTGAAGATGGTCGGTTTCGTGTTGGATCGCGCGGGCAAAGAGGCCACTGACACGATCATCAAAAACTTCGCCCTTGAGGTTGTAAGCCTTCACGTGAATGTTCTCAGGCCGAGCCACTTTGCCGTACACCTTGGGAATGCTCAGGCAGCCTTCTTCCGCGACATCACTGCCTTTTGGGAGGGAAATGACCGGGTTGATGAACACCATCTCTTCGCCTTTTTCCGGGTCGCTTTCCAAGTTGAGAATGAAGAGTTGAAAGGGCAGGTCGACCTGGTTGGCAGCCAATCCGATCCCCTTGTGTTCGTACATGAGTTCAAACATCCGACGAACCATGTCTTTCAGTTCATTGTCGACGCGCAGAATGGGCTTCGATTTGTGGCGAAGCGTCGGGTGAGGGTAGTAGATGACTTCCAGATTTACCATCGTCATTGCCTTAAGTTTGAAAAACCCATTATACGCGGAATCCGCTTGCTTTCACGGCCCAATAAAACAACAAAATGCGCATGGAAAACGCAGGGCCTTCGCGAAGCAAGATAACAAAACGATGCAGCGAAAATAGATCTCTCAAAATTGAGTTATTTGCGGGCGAAATCGAGCATTTTCAGCTGACTTTTCAAGTACACAAAAAGCAAAAATTCTCAAATAAATTTTTTCTTCAAAAATGGCGAAACAACTTGTTGACATTGTCTTTGATCTCGGCAAAATGGGCCTTCCAGAAAAGGAACTTCGCAAGCCTGACTCTGCTAAAAACAGATTTCTTAATAACAACTTAGATGCACGCCAATTTGGCACAAACGCGTTAGAAAAATTGACCGTCGGTCGATTTGATTTGCGTGTTTGCGAAGTTTTGCTTCCGAGTTTCTTTTCGATGAACCTTGAAAACGATTCGCGTCATCCAACGTCATCGTCATCCAAGGCATCCGCCCAGAAGTGACTGGGAAACTGCCGAGGAAAGGGTTCATGTCCGTTTCAGATTCAAACGTCACGAATCACTAATACAGGAAGTGACTTGGGTGGCGACAACTGACGGAGCGACGTTCGGCGGCATGCCGCGGTTCGGAGGCCCTGCCCCTTATTTGTGTTTGCACTGGGACAATTGGTCAACGGTTGAAACAGTGGACCTTGGAATTGATTTGGAATCGAATTTAAGGAACGGGAGAGACCAAGAGGGAATCGAACCAGACACCACATTATTTTCAGGTTGAAATTATTTTCTTTCTGATTCAAAGCGGTTATCGAGCACGATGCTCGGACCGCTTTTTTTGTTTCCCCACTTCCGTTTCAGTTCAAGTTGATAACTGGGTCCCGCTCCGCCGGTATGGAATTTCCGGTGGGGGAAAGTCCTGGTGGTTTGGTTGATCCGTGCCCAAAGTTCTCGTCGCATTTGGCGCCAATTTAGGCGATCCTGAAAACACACTTGAGCAAGTCCTGGAGCGGCTCGCGCAAGACCGGCGACTTCGTGTTTTGTCGGCCAGCCGACCGCATCAAACCCAACCAGTTGGCAACGACGACGATCAGCCTTCGTATACGAATGCCGCCATCCTGCTGGAGTTCGATGCGGGGGCGCTGGAGTTGCTTGAACTGCTGCAGCAGGTGGAGAAAGACTTTGGGCGGATCCGGGATTCCGCGGGAAAACGTTGGAAGGCCCGTCCCGTCGATCTGGATCTGATTCTCTACGGACAGGAAGTTATTTCTCAGGGGACAATCGAGGTTCCCCATCCGAGAATGTCCTTTCGACGATTTGTTTTGGAACCCGCATTCGAAGTTGCCGCGGACCAGGTTCATCCGGTATCCGGGCTGACGATAGCGGAGTTGCTTCAAAAGCTTGAGAAAAAATATTTTTTTATTTTGCTAGCGACCAGCCCGGAATTTGACTTAAAAGCAATTCGAAATCGCCTATCGGAAACCAATTCGAATCACGCGGTCAATTGGTCGGAAGAAATCCTTGATCCAAAAACGATCGAAAATTGGCGTCGAGATTCCGAAGAAACAAATGAGTCGTTTGTGTTTCGGTTCCAACCCGTGCGGAGCCTTGAAGCTTTTCGCGAGCTGGAATCGATGGCTCAGCTGGTTGTGTTGTTCAAGTCGACGGACACTGAGAAACCGGACAACGCGTGGCCGTGGGCTGCGAGTAAGTTTCGCGGGGCGACTCTCGAGTTGAGCGCTAACGGGAATCAACAAAAGATGGCCGAAGAGATCGTCGCGGCTTGCCAGGCGATGCTGCCGACCAACGTTGCCTGGTAGTGCGTGCTCAACCAGCCAAATGAAGGAAACGGTCGTTCAGCACGGCGAGATTCAACTTGGACAAGGATGTTCCGGAATGAGAATCCTGTTTGCAACAAGCGAATGTGTCCCCTTTGCCAAGACGGGTGGGCTTGCCGATGTCTGTGGATCTCTGCCCAAGCACATTGCCCGACTGGGGCACCATGTATTTGTTTTCATGCCGAATTATCAGTCGGTCAAGAACTCGGGCATGCCGCTGACCTCGACCGGGATTGAGTTTGAGATTCCCATCGGAACCAACTTGGTCCCCGGTCAATTGCTGCAAACTCGGATACCGCAGAGTAGCGTGCCCGTTTACCTCGTTGATCAGCCGAAATACTTTGAGCGGGCGGGACTTTATCAGAATCCGGACGGAACGGATTACGAAGACAACTGCGAACGCTTTGTTTTCTTTTGCCGCGCACTGTTTGAATCGATCCGCGCCTTGGACTTGAAGGTCGATTTGATCCACTGCAACGATTGGCAGACCGGATTGATTCCCGCAATTCTATCAACCGAATATGCCTCGGTCCCCCGTTTCGAATCGACTTCGACCCTGATGACGATTCACAACCTTGCCTACCAGGGTTTGTTCTGGCACTGGGATATGCTTCTGACGGGAATGGATTGGAAGCATTTCAATTGGAAAGAAATGGAGTTCTATGGCCAACTCAACTTGTTAAAAACAGGAATTGTTTTTGCCGATGCGGTCAGCACGGTTAGCCCGAACTACGCGCTTGAAATTCAAACAGGGGAGAACGGATGCGGATTGGAGAATACGCTGCAGCATCGCCGCGCCAACTTGAGTGGGATACTCAATGGCATCGACGAATCCTGGAACCCTGCGACGGATACACGGATCAAGGCAAACTATGATTTATCCAATTGGAAAATTCAGAAACCAAAATGCAAATGGGCGTTGCAGAAGCAATTGGCGATCGACGAATCGAACGTTCCTTTGATTGGCCTGGTTGGCCGAATGGCAGAACAGAAAGGATGGTCTTTGATTCTGGAAATTTTGCGTCATTGGTTGGAAGCCATCGACGTGCAGTGGGCCATCCTGGGAACGGGTCATCAACACTTTGAAAAGGAACTCCAAAACCTGGCGGCACGATTCCCGCACAAGTTGGGCCTGCACCTGGGCTTCGATGAATCGCTGGCCCGTCAAATCGAGGCCGGAGCTGATCTGTTCCTGATGCCAAGTCAGTACGAGCCTTGCGGTTTGAACCAGATGTATTCGATGAGGTACGGGACCGTCCCGGTCGTGCACAAGGTGGGCGGGCTGGCTGACACGGTCTGCAACGTCTCGGAACGTTCGATCGCGGACGGTACGGCCAACGGATTTGTTTTTGAAGGTTACTCAGCCGAGAACCTGGAATCGGCTTTGGCCAGGGCGATTCAGGTCTACCTTCGCGAGCCAGGAACCTGGGAACAGATCGTCGAAACGGGGATGAGTCAGGATTTCAGCTGGCGAAAGAGTGCGTCAGACTATGCCAATCTGTACGAGCGAATCGTGGCGACTCGCAAAGTGGAGAAGCAACAGTTTGCCTGATGGTCTTGCCCGGAACCAAATCCTGGCTTCAATTTGCTCGCGAATTTTGGCGTCGAATCATTTGCACCTATGGTCGAAGGCCTTCACCTGTTAAAAGATAGAACCATGACCTCGCTCTGCTACGCCCATAAGTAACCCTTGCATGTCCGATTTACGACAGGATCCGATTTCCGGCCAATGGGTTGTCATTTCTGAGTTGCGTTCCGCCCGGCCCAATGAGTTTCGCCAAGTCGATACCAGGCGAAGCGATTTGTCGTGCCCATTCTGCAAGGGTTTCGAGCACAGCACGCCAACCGCGCTGGAAACGATTTGTGCCGACGAAGGCGAGGAGTCTTGGTTGATTCGTGTCGTGCCCAACAAGTATCCGGCGTTGGTTCCGGCCGAACAGGAATCGGAAAAACAGGCGGGCCCCTATCGATTGGTTCAATCAAGTGGCAGCCAGGAAATCGTCATTCATTCGCCCCGCCACGTTGCGAGCCTCAGCCAGCTGACCAATCCCGAGATCGAAGCCGGAATGCAAGCCTGTCAGAATCGGCTTCGCAATTATCATCAACAGTCGGCGATTCAGCACGTGATGCTGTTCACCAATTGCCGAAGCGAAGCGGGGGCGTCGTTGGAACACATCCATTCCCAACTTGTTGGAACGCCGATCATTTCACCCAGTCTGCAAACCAGGCTCGATCGCGCTTGCGATTTTTTCGACAAGCATGGAACCACATCGATGCACCAGATTGTTGAATGGGAAATGAACGAGTCGACGCGCCTGATTTCCAACGGAGATGACTGGGCCGTCTTCTGCCCCTTCGCGAGTCGTTTTCCCTATCAAGTCTGGATCGCTCCACGGCAACCCATCCCGGATTTCGCATCATGCGACGAGCGGGCCGCCAGCCAGTTGGGGTTCTTGATTCGCGACGTGGTCGACCGGCTTGAGCAGATCCATGACTTTCCGGCTTACAACGTCATGTTTCACACCGCCGACAACGGGCGAACGTTCGAGAATCAGTATCAGTGGTACGTCGAGATTGTTCCCCGCCTGACGCGATTTGCCGGCTACGAACTGGGAACCGGTTGTTGGATCAATCACATCAACCCCGACACGGCCGCTCAGCAGATTCGCCAAGTGCCTTCCAGTTTCGAAGCGAATTAGGTCATTCCCTGATTCGTAACGGCTTGAGTCGAAAAAAGTTTTGCCGCTTCGACACCACTGTTGCCAAAGGAATGGCGGCCCCGCTTCCCTCAGGAAAAATCTGCAGGAATCGCGCAAACTTTGCCGATAATCGTTGAGATTCGTAATGCGCTGAATGTACGTCGATACGTTACGCTATACGGAAAGCCACTTTAAATCCAAATATTGAATTTCAAGTATGAACTCGATTCGACTCTGCCTGGTCCTGCACAACCATCAGCCCGTTGGAAATTTCGACAACGTTTTCGAACAGGCCTACCAGGATAGTTACCTGCCGTTTTTGGACGTCTTCGACCGTTTCGAAAACCTTTGCATTTCGTTGCATATGAGCGGGCCGCTCGCCAAGTGGCTGGACAAGAATCATGGCGAGTACATGGACCGAATCAAGCAACTGGTTCTGGCGGGCCGAATTGAGATCGTTGGCGGGGGATTCTATGAGCCGATTTTGACCATGCTGCCCAGCCGGGATCGACTTGGGCAGATCACCTCGTTCACGACCTGGCTGCAAGATCGGTTTGACGCCAAAGTTCAGGGAATGTGGGTCGCGGAGCGCGTCTGGGAATCGGTTCTGACACAAGATCTATCCAGCGCCGGAATTCAATACACAGTGCTCGATGATTTTCATTTCCGCCAAGGCGGTGTCGCGGAAGAGGATTTGCACGGCTACTTCATTGCCGAAGAATCCGGTCAGGTGCTCCGCGTTTTTCCCGGCAGCGAGAAACTTCGCTACTTGATTCCCTTTCGCGAGCCGAATGAAACGATCGAATACTTGCGCGAGTTGTCGAATCAGAAACCGGGAACCGTGGCGGTGTTCGGCGACGATGGTGAAAAATTTGGAACCTGGCCGGATACCAAGAAACATGTCTACGAAGACAGATGGCTCGAGCGATTTTTCACCGCGCTAAACGACAATCGCGATTGGCTGATCACGTCGACCCTTGCCGATGCCGTCGAAAACTCTCCGCCGCAAGGAAAGGTGTTTTTGCCGGATGCAAGTTATCGCGAAATGACCGAATGGGCTCAGCCGGTGCCGCGTCAAATCGAATACGATCAGCTCAAGCATCAACTCGAAGAATCCGAAGAGGGACGGAAAACGTTGTCGTACGTCCGCGGCGGTTTCTGGCGAAATTTCAAAATTCGCTACCCCGAGACCAACGAGATGTACGCCCGAATGATGTTTGTCAGCAGCATGCTGGAAAAAGCCCGGCGCGAAGAAATCGATGCTCGTGTTTTGGCTACCGCCGAAGATCACTTGTATCAAGGTCAGTGCAATTGCCCCTACTGGCACGGGGCCTTCGGTGGGCTGTACCTCCCTCATTTGCGAAACGCCATTTTCACTCACCTGATCGCCGCCGAAAACTTGATCGAATCGGCGCGCGGCCGAAACGAACAATGGGTCGAGGCATCGGCCGAAGATTACAATTTCGACGGCCGACCCGAAATTCGTTTGGCAAATCATCGACAGGTGGCCTGGGTCGCGCCCGCGCAAGGCGGTGCGATTTACGAATGGGATGTCCGCGAAATATGCCATAACATTTTGGCTACCATGGATCGAGCGCCCGAAGCTTATCACGAGAAAATTCGTCATGGCCAAAACAAGAACGCTGACGAAGCGGCCAGCATTCACGATCGCGTGGTCTTCAAGCAAGAAGGGCTCGATCAGATGCTTCAATACGATTCGCATCGACGCAAGAGCTTGATCGATCATTTCTGGGCGCCGGGGACGCAGCTATCGGATTGGACCGAGGGCAAGGCCAGGGAATGTGGTGATTTCGTTTCGGGCGAATTTGAATCCACGATTCGGCGGGCAAGCGATCGCGTTCAGTTGCAACTGTATCGACAGGGAACGGTCGACGGTTGTGAGATTCAAGTCACCAAGGCGATCACGCTTTGCGCTGACCAGGAAAAAGTCGAGATTGCCTATCTGCTGGGAGGACTGCCGGCGGATCGAGAGTTCCACTTCGGCGTTGAATTCAATTTCGCGGGATTACCTTCTCGGGCAGACGACCGCTATTTCCATTTTGGTGACGGCCAGAATATCGGTCAGCTTCAAACGCAGTTACAAACCGAGCCGATTGAACAGCTTCATTTGACCGACCAATGGCTGGGAATCGATTGCGGGCTCCGCTGGAGCCATCCGACCTGCGTTTGGACCCATCCGATCGAGTCCGTAAGTCAAAGTGAAGGCGGCTTCGAAGCCGTGCATCAGTCGGTGGTGGTTCAGCCACATTGGCAGGTGAAGGGTGACGCAAACGGCAATTGGTCCGTTAAAATGGAAGTCGAATTGAATACCGACCTGGCGCGTTCCCGAAAGCAAGATGACTCCGCCCTCGCCGCAATCCGATAACGGTGCCAAGAAGCCACATTTGGTTTGGCTAAGGACATCGAGTTTTCGCGAGCTGTTTTCGATCGACATACGCGCCTTGGCCGTTTTGCGAATCGCGGTCGGCCTGCTGGTTTTGCTTGATCTTTATCATCGCCTCGAGTTATTTGATTTTTTCTACGGCGAATTCGGATTTCTCGATCGGGGAACCAGTCAGACCTTTGCGCCGCTTTCCGCCGGATACTGGTCCCTTTATTGGATCTCGGATCAGCCCCTGTTTATCGGTGGGTTGATGGTTGTTTCCGCGGTCTCAGCCGTCGGAATGATTTTCGGAATCCGGTCCCGCGAGATGACCGCGCTGACGCTGGTGCTGTTTTGGTCGCTCAATGTTCGTAATCCACTGGTTACGACAGCCGGTCACGTTTTGCTTCGGACCTTCCTTTTCTGGATGTTGTTTCTTCCGGTCGGCGCAACCTGGTCTCTCGATGCTTGGTGGAAGAACAGAAAGGGGAAAGGTGGCGAAGGCGCGGCGCAAACGGTCTTTTCGGTCGCCTCGGCGGCGCTTTTGATTCAGTTCGCGGCGATGTACTTTTTCTCCGGAATCGCCAAATGGAACGAGGATTGGTTTCGCGGTGAAGCGTTACAGATTGCCCTGCAGTTGGATCTTTATGTCAAACCACTCGGGTATTGGCTGAGTCAGTATCCTGCCATCACAACCACCGCGACGCTGTTGACTTTCGGGTTTGAGTTGATCGGTCCGCTGTTACTCTTCATGCCTTTCGGAAACCGGCTCTGGCGCGTGCTTTTTCTTACTGCATTTTGCGGAATGCACATTGGCATTTGGATGACGATGTCGATCGGAATTTTTTCCATGGTCGCGATTGCCGGTTGGTGTATCTTTCTGCCGGCCGAGTTTTGGCGCGGAAGACCCAAGCCGGAACGCGAAAACCCGAATGAAAAGTCCGAACCGTCGACGGCAACAAAACCGAATTGGATCGTCCAGGCGATTTGCTCGGTTTTCCTGATCTACATCCTCGGGCTCAATGCAGCCAATGTTCGTCCCGAGAGCTCAAGCCGTTGGTTTCCGCCAGCGTTGCGATTTGTTGGCAACCTGACCATGGTGGTCCAGGAATTCAAAATGTTCTCCCGCCCCTCTCACGAAAGTTTCTGGATCGAGATCCGGCGGATGAAGGCCGATGGCAAGACTCACGAAACGGTTTTGGTCGGAAGTTCCTACGAAAACGGCCAGAATTGGAATCCACCCCGGGAAGACATCTATTCGACCGCCAAATCCAACCAAGCTAAACGTCTTGTTCATGCGCTGGCGACTCCCCGACCCGAGACCGATTCGCAAAAAGAGATGTTGAAGTTGATTCGAGAGCGTTTCGCGAGGTCCTGGACAGAGTTCATGATCCACCGAAATTACGATGGCACCGTCCCCAAGCCGGACAGTTGGTACGAAGTCAATTGTTATCGAAGGCCGATTGATCTGGATTTTGAAACCTCGGCCGGTCGCGAGAGCTGGCTCAAGTTCCAGCGCGAAAAATAGGGCAGCGGTTTGGGGCGCCGGCGTTTTGTCCATTGGCCGGGGTGGGCCAGGGTTGAACCACTCGCTTGCGCTACGTGCTTGTATGGGATTTGGGGCGAGTTGGTTGGATTGAGTTGCAGACTTGTTTGCTGGTTTTGGGAAGGAACCACTCGCTCGCGCTTCGTGCTTGTATGGGATTGCCAAGCTTCAAGCGATGCACGCGGATGTGCCGGTCGGAAAAACGCTTGAAGGATTGGGCACTCGGAATTGGAGCTCGGAATTGGAGCTCGGAATTGGAGAGCTCTGGAATCGTGGCGCATAAAAAAACCCGGCCAGCTGACCGGGTCATGAATCTGGGTGAAGAAAGAATTAGCCGTCGATTCGCTTTTTGAAATCGTCTTTCTTTTCTTCTTTCTTTTCACTTTCCTTTTTGTCTTCTTTCTTTTCATCCTTCTTGGGTGCGACTCCACCTACGGAAGGACGTCGGATTTTCATTTCTTTCATCTTCTCTTCGATTTCGCTTTTCATCTTTTCGATTTCATCACGAATATCGGCCGGGTCGACGATTCGAGGACGGACGTCCAATCGCATGGGTCGGCGGATACCGCCAAAACGAATGCCCTGATTCTTGGTGTACTTTTCGTAGACTTCGAATACTTCAGGGTGCTTGCTTTTGAGATCCGATTTGTCATCGGCTTCAAAGTCTCGGGTCACGTCAACGTGGACATCCACTTTCGCTTCGTCCACTTTTTTGGGCATCGACTTCAGGTGCATATAAAGACCCGGCATCGTTTTCTCCAACTCGTCGGCGTCTTCTGGACCATAGCGTTTTGTCCAGGAAACCTTGATTCCGTTTTCGGGATCTTCGACGATGACGACTTTCTCACCGCCTTCTTTTCCCTTGGTTGTTTTGACGCCGTCCTTGACCGAAACCGATACGGAACGACCGCCGGAGGACGAGGAGGAACTGAATTGGATGGCACCACCATCAATGCCGCCAATTCGCGGAAACTCGATTTCTTCGATTTGAGCGGCCGCAAAGCTGGGGGCTGCGATCAAGCAAAACGCTGCGAGCAAAAGCGTTGTTTGTTTCATGTTTTCTCCAATATCAGGAAGCAACTTGGGATTATCAGTTTAATAAAAGGTCGCGACGAATTTCAAATCCAATTGAGCGGCCTGAACGATCGAACCGGGGTCACCGATTTCGTCAGAACCTGGCGTTTTCGCCGCCGACTCGCCCAATCGGCCCCGGGGAGTCGAGCATTTCCGAATCGACGGTTTGCGAGTCGCAATTTTCCAGTCGACCTTGCGAGGAGAATGGGGCCACAAACAAAGTTGCCAGGCATCCACCCTTCTTGCCGTTAAATTTTGTTCGTTCACGGGCGATCATTCTTTCGTGCAATCTTTCGGGGTTTTCCGGCCAGTTTATCGGATGTCGATCATTCGACAGAAATTGGAGACCCGGTCGGGGAGTGCCGATTTTTCCCCTCGTCGATCTTACCATTCCCGTGATAAACTGGCGATTTCCGATAATTTGTTGCACCAAAAGCGAAAACGTCACGCGGATGTCAGTACCTAAGAAATTATATATCGAGACGGTCGGTTGCCAGATGAATGTCCTGGATAGCGAAATGGTCGTGGCCAGTCTTCGAAAACGCGGGTACGAAGTCACCGATAGCACCCGTGAAGCCGACACGATCCTGTTCAATACCTGCAGCGTTCGGCAGCATGCGGAGGACAAGATCTACAGTGCGCTGGGCCGCGTCCGTTTCGAGAAGAAACGAAACCCTGACAAGGTCATTGGCGTGATGGGCTGCATGGCCCAAAAAGACCAACATCAGATCTTCAAAAAGGCGCCCTACGTCGACCTGATCGTCGGGCCGGGCCAACTTCAGCAGATACCTGACTTGATTGAAAAAGTTGAACAGCACGGTGGTCAACATGCGGCGCTAAGTCTGGAACGTACGGCCGGAAAAGTTTCCGACATCAAACGTTCGCATGAAACATTCGACCCGCTTCGCGATCCAACGATGCGGCCCACACCGTTTCAAGCTTATTTGCGAATTCAAATCGGCTGCGACAAATTTTGTACGTACTGCATTGTTCCGATGACGCGCGGGCCAGAGCAGGGCAGGGATCCCAAGCAGATTTTCAGCGAAGCTCAAATTCTGGCCGATCAGGGATGCAAGGAAATCACGCTTCTCGGACAAACAGTGAACAGCTATCGGCATCGAGACGGTGACAAAGTTACTGACATGACCGACTTGTTGACCCAGCTGCATGAAATCAATGGGATTGAGCGAATCAAGTTCGTCACGAACTATCCCAAGGACATGACGACTCGGTTGCTTCAGGCGATTCATGCGCTCCCCAAGATTTCGCCTTACCTCCACGTTCCCGCCCAAAGCGGTTCCAACGACGTGCTCAAACGAATGAAGCGGGGTTACACCATTGAAGATTATCGCGACATGATGGGCCGGATCCACGAGCATCTTCCGGAGGCATCGATTTCCAGCGACTTCATCGTCGGATTCTGCGGAGAAACCGAAGAAGAATTCCAGCAGACGGTGGACCTGGTTCGCGAATGTCGATTCAAAAACAGTTTTATCTTCAAGTATTCCGAGCGACCCGGAACCAAAGCCGCCGGGCAACTGCCGGATGATATCCCCGACGATGTCAAGAAACGTCGCAACAACGAGTTGCTCGCGGTGCAAACCAAGATCAGTGAAGAAGATAATCAGCCCTACATTGGACGAACGGTCGAAGTGCTGGTCGAAGGTCAAAGTAAGAAGGCCGATCGTATTGAGACCGAGAACGGTTTGACGCAGCTCACGGGCAGAACACATGATGATCGAATCGTCGTCTTCGAAGGCAACGAGCGCTTGATCGGCGAGATCATTCCTGTCGGGATTTACGAATGCACGGCTTTCACGTTGATTGGAACCGTGATTACCGAAGAAGTCGGCTCCCAAGCGCTTGTCGGACTTTCGGTTTGACCCGGTTGCCGTACCGCGGCGAGTCCGCCTTTCGAGATCCAATGCAGGCGCGAAGCGACGGCGAGTGGTTCTCACCGGCGAGTGGCGAGTGAGGCTCAATCAGGCGAAATCTCGTCGGCCATCGACGCATCCTGTTCCGCTTCGGCAAGGCCCTCGACTTCGCATTCCAGATTTCTGTATGGCCATTCAAGCAATTTTTTGCTATTGAAGCCAAATGACTCGGATTCTTTCGCTAGCGTGGCTTTTCGCACTTGGAATGACAAGTGGATGCGCGACATTTCATCAAACGGATCGGCTGGCTCGACTTGAGAATGGTTTAACGATCGTTCTTCCAGGCGTGGAAGGCGAGGGCATCCTTAGTCATCAGGTGGCGAGCGGATTGGAATCCGGCGGTGCGCAAGGCGCGATTGAAACGTTTGAGTGGACAACCGGCAAGCCGATTCAGAGTATTCAACACCTGACGGATCATGAATCCAGTCAACGTTCGGCGGACCGGCTAAGCGAAAAGATCATGGCTTACCGCGATACGTATCCCGGTCGGCCTTTGCATCTTGTGGGCCATTCCGGTGGCGCGGCTGTGATGCTGATGGCCGTCCAACGACTCCCTGATTCGTACGACGTCGATCGAATCGTCCTGCTTGCCCCGGCCATTTCTCCGCGATTTGCGATCGACGACGTTTTGGCCAAGGCGTCGCTGGTTTACCTTTTTCGTTCACCCTTCGATGTGCAACTGACTCTTGGAACTTCCGTTTTTGGGACCGTCGATCGCGACTTTCGTCCCGCGGCCGGAAGTTACGGCTTCCAGCATGCCGCCGATCCAGCCCGCCTGGTCGACATTCCCTTTCATCCGTCGATGACAAGAGATGGAAACCTGGGGGGGCACTTGGGTGTCACAAACAAAAAGTTTGTCGAGCGATGGGTTGCACCCTTGCTCCGTCAGTCCGCGCCCGATCAATGAGGCCCGCCGAATCGGAATTGCGTATTGGAAGTGAGACGCATCGATATTCGGCAGCATCGGTTTCCGGTGCCCACGTGGGTTCCAAACCGCTTTCAGGCGAAGAAGTTCAGCGTTGGAGAACCACTCGCTTGCGCTTCGTGCTCGTAGCTCGTATTGAGATTCGAAATTGGAATTAACCGATTTCGGATGAATCGCTGGATGAATCACGATCGGTTGACGGGTTAAAGACCTCGCACAGGCCTGCACGACGTCCTGGCTCTTTCTTTGGGCTCAATCCAGGACAGTAATTCACTCGCTTGCGTTTCGTGCTTGTATTTTGAGATTTCAAATCGGAATCGCACTACGCGATCAGGTCTTTGATGGGCTCGGCGCCTTCGACGCCAACCAGGCGCTGATCAAGGCCACCGTAGAAGTAACTTAACCGATTCGGATCAAGTCCCAGTTGGTGCAGAATCGTTGCATGAATTCGCTTGACGTGCGTTCGATTCTCCACGGCGGCCGCACCCAGTTCATCGGTCTTGCCGTAGCTGACACCGCCTTTGATGCCACCTCCTGCAAGCCACATGGTGAAGCCATAGGCGTTGTGATCCCGGCCGGTTCCCTTGGCGTACTCGGCGGTCGGTTGCCGGCCAAACTCACCGCCCCAGATGATCAGGGTTTCGTCAAACAGTCCGCGTTGTTTCAGATCCTTGATCAGTCCCGCGATCGGCTTGTCGGTTTCGCCCGCATGAAGCGTGTGATTGTGCTTCAAGTCGCCGTGCGCGTCCCAGTTGTCGTCGTTGTGAGCGCCGCCGGAATAGACCTGCACAAAACGAACGCCCCGCTCGACCAGGCGGCGGGCCATCAGGCACTGGCGACCGAAGTACTCAGCCCGTTTGTCATCGAGGCCATACATTTTCTTGGTGGCCTCGGTTTCCTTGCTGAGATCGACCGCTTCCGGTGCTGTGCTTTGCATTTTGTAAGCCAGCTCGTAGCTGGCGATTCGAGCCATCAACTCGCTGTTGCCGCCTCGTTCGGATTGATGCTCTTCGTTGTATTTTCGCAACTCCTCGAGCAGCTTTTTCTGCGTCGAAGCTGCCATGTTGCCAGGGCGCTTCAAGTCAAGAATCGGTGTGCCGGTACTTCGCACAACCGTTCCCTGGTAAGTCGCCGGCATGTATCCGCTGCTCCAGTTTTTGGGACCACTGATGGGCCCGCCCTTGTCGTCCAGCATGACGACGAAACCGGGAAGATTCTCGTTCTCCGTCCCCAGGCCGTAGTTGACCCACGAACCGAGGCAGGGGTTCCCGCTCTGAATTTTGCCCGAGTTCATTTGCAGCATGGCGGAACCATGGATGGGGCTATCGGCCGTCATCGAGTGGATGAATGCAATATCGTCGACACAGCCGCCAACGTTTGGGAACAAGTCAGAAATGTACTTGCCGCATTCGCCGTACTGTTTGAATTTCCAGCGCGGTTCGACAATGCGGCCCTGGTTCTTGTGTCCTCCGCGACCATGCGTTTTGACCTGGATGGTCTTGTTGTCCATTCCGTACATGGTCGGTTTGTAATCGAACGTATCGATATGACTCGGACCGCCATACATGTACAAAAAGATGACCGCTTTGGCTTTGGGTTTGAAATGAGGTTCCTTCGGGGCGAGCGGATTCTTCCAATCGGTTTTCCCATCTGCTCGCACCGTCTGGCCGCCAAAAAACGACGGGTCCAACATGCTCGCGAGCGCAAGTCCGGAAAATCCACCGCCGGCTTGCCAGAGGAATTCGCGTCGAGTTCGATTGCAAAAATTTCGCTTGTTGTCGCTCATGACGTTTAGTCCAGGTAAATGAATTCGTTCAAGTTAATTGCGAGCAAACAATAAAAGGCGAGAGCTTTCTCATCAGAAAGCCCATCCGCCTTCTTCCAGTGATTCATCAAGTTCACGCCGCGATCGATTTCTTTTTGATTGGGTTTTCGTTGCGTGACACGCCAAAGCACTTCTTCGACTTGGTCGGCCGGCTCTTTCCTGGCCGCCGCGATCACCTTGGCAAACTCGACCGCTTCGCTGTTGGTAAAGCGGCTATTCAACAACCCAAGCGCTTGCGTTGGTTGCGTCGTGTTGAATCGGACCGGGCAAGTAAAATCGGTGTCCGCCGAGTCAAAATTCGCAAGCAGCGGAACGCGAAGCGATCGTTTGACGTGAATGTAAATGCTTCGTCGTCGAACATCTTCGTCGCTACTTCGTCCCCAACCATCGCCAGGGCGAGATTGCCCCGCCAGAACTTCGCGCGAAAGCACGGGGAAGATACTCGGCCCGTACATTTTCTTCGTATTCAAGCGACCACTGACAGCCAGGATTGAATCGCGTACTTCTTCGGCGGTCAAACGACGCATATCGAACCGCCAGAATGAGTCGTTGCGAGGATCGAGGTCATAGGCGGCTTTGTTGAATCCACTACCCATCTGGTAAGCACTTGAGTTCATGATCAAACGGTGCATTTCCTTGATGCTCCATTTCCGCTCCACAAACTCGTCGGCCAGCCAATCCAGCAGTTTCGGATGGGTTGGTTTATCGCCCTGAAATCCAAAGTCGCTGGTTGTGCGAACAATTCCGCGACCGAAGTGGTGTTGCCATATTCGATTGACCATCACGCGAGAGGTCAGGGGATTTTCGGAATTGGCGATCCACTTTGCCAGTGCAAGACGTCGTCCAGAGGATTCGTTTTTATCAAGCGGGACAATGCTCGGCTCCGGTGGTGAAAGCACCGAAACGAAGGCTGGCTCGACTTGCTTGCCTTTCACCCGCGGGTTGCCGCGAATCAAGACATAAGCATCCTGTGGTTTTCGACGGTGTTCTTTGACGCAAAGAACTCGATAGAGGTGCGGAGGGTTGTCACGCAGCTGTTTCAGCTGGCGGTACCAACCGTTGTATTGGTCAAACTGTTTCTTCGTGATGACTTTCTTTTCTATCCGCTTGCGAATCAGCGGAATCTTGTTTTGATCATACTGGAAGTCTTCATGTTCAACCGATTCGAAATCGGCTTTGACGATCTTCTCAATCTCGGCCATCTTTGACTTGAGGTCAGCGACCCGTTTGTCAAAATTCGCTTTTTCTTCGGCCGAAGGCGCACGGCCCACTTGTCGCGTTGACGCATCGATGACCGTGTTGTGACCGCGAACCCCGTAGCGGCGAACGTTGATAAAGAACGCCAGCATCTTGTAGTAGTCGGCCTGCGGAATGGGGTCGATCTTGTGATCGTGGCAACGTGCACAGTTGATGGTCAGCCCAAGCATCGTCTGGCTGGTCGTCGCAAGGATATCGTCGAGATCGTCGTAAAAGGCCTGATCCTTGTCCGCCGGCTCGTCATCCCATTGCCCCAGCCGATAGTATCCGGTGGCGACAATGGATTCCGAAGTCGGTTTGGGAAGTTCGTCACCGGCCAGCTGTTCAACCAAAAACTGATCATAGGGCTTGTCTTCGTTGAACGAGCGAATGACGTAGTCCCGATAGTGCCAGATAAAAGGTTTCGTTCCATCTCGCTCGAAACTGTTGGACTCGGCGTAACGAACCACGTCCAACCAATGCCGCGCCCACTTTTCACCATACTGAGGTGAGTCAAGCAATCGATCGACCAACTTTGCAAATGCGTTGGGCGATTCATCGCGGAGAAACTCGCGGACTTGTTCGGGGGTTGGCGGCAAGCCGATCAGGTCATAGTAGGCCCGCCGAACCAATACGGCCTTGCTGGCCTTGCTGGCTGGTGACAATCCTTTTGCCTCGAGACCCGACAAGATGAAATGGTCGATCCCGTTCGAAATCCACTTTTCGTTTTTGACCTCGGGTGGGTCGGGCCGAACGACTTTCTGGAAGGACCAGAATTGCTTGGTTGTTTCGTTGACCTGCGGAACGCTGGACTCACCGTGTTCCGTTTCCAAAACTTTGTTGGCCGACTCCTTGGTCCAAGGCATGCCAAGCTTGACCCAAGTGGTGATCGTGTCAATTTCGTCCTTGGACAGCTTCCCACCGGGAGGCATCTTGTATGCACCGTAGTTGATCGCGTCGAGTAAAATGCTGTTGTGAGGGTTTTTCAAGTCGACGGCGGGGCCTGATTCTCCCCCTTCGAGAATCATCTTGCGGCTGATCAAAGCCAGTTCCCCGCCCAGATCGTCGGCTTCGCTGTGGCAATCCATGCAGTTCTCTTCCAGGATCGGCATCACTTTCGATTCGAAGAACTTGATCTTTTCGGTTTCCGTCATTTTCGGAAGCGATTCGGCCAACTCAAAAAGTTCGACATCGTCGAACCAGGCCTGGCCTACGGAACGGCCCCAGCCGCCAAACAGGAGATTGACCAAAAGCTCGCGGCGATCGCCCGAGTTGAACTCGGTCGTGATCTTTTTCCAGTCTTGCGTTCCTTTGACTGCCTCCGATTTGCCTTCAAACTGAAGCTCATGAAGATTGACCTGGGCTCCGAATCCCCCGGTATCCGTATTCAGGTCTTCGGTTTTGATCCAAACACTGAGGCGGTATTTTGTGTTTGGTCGGACCTGGGCTTTGAAACTCCAGCTCGCGTCGGCTCCGTCCGTGGACTTGATCTGCACGCAACGCTTGTCGTTGTGGCCTTGATCTTTGACGTAGCGGAAAATGGGGCTGCCGCTCCAGGTTCGGTGCTCCCAGTTTTCGGGTTTGTTGCCTTCACCCTTGGCGAAGTCTCCATTCGCAATCAGGTTCTTTCCAACCGGCCTAAGCTTCACCTCGTCCCGGTCATCGCTGCGAACCGGTTTGGACGGTTCCTGCCAAACAAAGGCGGATGCAACCAGATTGAACAAAAAGAACAGGGACAAGCAGAGTGCAAAAACCGCAAATCTGTTTTTCATCATTTCAGTCATTCCTGATGGACTTTGGCCACTCTGATTATATTCGATCAGCGAAAGAATGCACGCTTGGCTGCGAGCGGGCAAGCAAAACGAAATCACGTTTGAACCACAAGTGATCACGTTTTCACGGCAATTGAGGGAGCCAAAGGAAATCGTCCCTGGGCTTTGGCGATCGAAGCGAATACAGGCAAAGACTATTTTTTGTTTTTGCGAACTTCCCGACTGTGTTTGATCAGGATGTTTCGTTCTTTTCGCGTCAGGCTTTCTTCGCCTTCTTCATGAACTTTCTTCAGGATTTCGTCGGCCTGTTCGCTCAGCTTGGCCGCTGCTGCACTTGGCTTGTCAGGATCATGAACCTTGAGGTTTGGTTTTCCAGCCATTCGATCCTTGATGTAGTCGAGCTTGATCCAATGGAAATTCCATTTGAAGTAGAAGTAAGCGGCCGCAAACGCAAATCCGGCCAAGTGGGCTTCGCCGGCAACGCTCGAATTGGAACTGAATGCACGAATCACGTCCGGAACCAGAATCAGGATCCCCAAAACCCAGGCACGAACCGGTATCACAAAGAAAAGGAGCAGTTTCTGATGGGGGAAAAAGAAGATGAACAGACCAACGGTCGCGGTCACCGCCCCACTCGCGCCCACCGCGTAAGCATTTGTGGATCGCAAAATGCTGACAAGTAGCCACACGATCCCGGCAAACAGCAAGGCGAGCAAATAGAACTTGAGGAATTCTTCCGAGCCGAGTCGTTGCTCAACTGCCCGCCCCAGCATGAACAGAGCCAACATGTTGAACAAGATGTGATAGAGACCCTTGTCATGAGTGAACCCGTGGGTCAGAAAACGCCAAACCTCCCAGGGGCGTTTGGCAAAATCGGTTGGCAGCGCCAGATAATCGGTCAAATAGGGCTGAGCTTTGTCGTCGACAAACTCTTTTTCCGAAATGTAGAGATCGCCATTCCTGTCGGCGCTTCGGTATCGATAATACAACCCCTCTTCGACCGGGTCACCTTTCTCGATTTTTTCGTTGCCATTGCGATCCATTTCGCGAAAAGCGGCAGTGGGCAAGACTTCGTTTCGGGGCGTCAGCGCGCCGATAACCCAGACCGCAACGTTGATAATGATCAGCCAGACAACGACGGATCGGGGGCCGCCGGCACCATGCTCGCCAAACCCGAACATCGGCTGCCGTTCATATTCGTCGCGATAATAGTCTCGATTCTCAATGCCCATATTTCGGCGCGTTTCACTGTGGTGTGGGTCGATGAGTTATCTTACGCGTCTGTTCGCGTTCTGGCCACATCGATTTGGCCGTGGCGATTCACGCGGCGGTTTGCTGGGGCCGGGTTTTGCCGGAACGCGGTTTGCTGAATTGAAGCGTTCCTGCAAATCGTTCGGAACGCGCATAAAAAAAGGGAGCCAAGAAGCTCCCTCTGAATTTTGGATGATGGAGACTACTGTCCACCGCTACCGGTGCTTGTTTTCTTTTGAAGCAGGGCGCGGCTTTTCAAGTTGACCTCTTTGTGTTTTTGGCTGATGTCCGCATAAAGATCGTTGATCGACTGGCGTGTGTTGTCCAGCTCTTCCTGTGTCTTATTCAACAGATCGCGAATCGAGGCCAGATCCTCAGTCAGGTTTTTGTTGTCGTTTGAAAGACCGTTGTAAACCGAGGAGCGAGTTGCCTGCTGGGTTTTCAAGTCGGCGTTGCTTTGCTGCGAAAGTTTGATGTTTTCGTTCAAACGACCAACCTGAAGCGTCAACTCGGCCGAGTAATTACGGGTCTTCTCAATCAAACCTGGGAAATCGATCAATTCGCGGCGATAAACCGTGTATTGAATTTCCGCATCGGCATTGTTCAGCAGGACTTTGTTCGCATTGTAGCTGGCGACGTCGTAGAAACCGCTGCTGTTCGCAGGAACCGTGACCATCCCGTTTTCATCCCCGCCCTTGAGCTTGGGATCGACAGCATGACCTGTCAAAGCATCAATCGCTTCACTGTTGTCCAGGGATTGCGACGTATCGTCGATTTGCTTCGTGATGGCTTTCTTGAATTTCAACTTGTGGAAATACTCGTGGTCGGCAGGATCGAACACGCGCGACTTGGGATTGTTTGCCTTGTCGGCCATCCATTTTTCAATTTCATTTTTCCGCATGCCATCGAAAACGTATCGATCGATCAGTGACTCGTAAGCATCTTCGTCCATGTTGTCCGGCTTGGGCATGAACGCCTTCAGTTGGCCACGGAAGTCGTTGATGTATTGAGCCGCGTCCAGATCAGGCGCGTCTGGGCTCTGGGTGATTCCAAAGGCCTTTCGAAATGCCGTGTGTGAATCCAGAGGCATTCGTTCAAACAGCGTCCAGGTCGCATTCTTGTTTTCGAACTCTTGCTGGTTGACCACGAACAAGCCTTCCACAACGATCTCGTCGTTGGCGGAACGGGTGACCCGGACCGTCGCAAGGTAATTGGCGGGGACTGATTGTGGCGTCGATTCACTACCGACGTTGATGCTGCGATTCTTGAAAACGTAGAGCAACATGTCTTCGCCGATTTGACCGGCAGTGCCGGCAGGCGAATTCGGGAACTTGATGGTCGCTTCATTGTTGGCGGCCGCTTCCGGCTTCACGATTTTCCAAACCCGGCCTTGTCCTTGAAGTTCGATCTGGAGTCGCGCATTGACGCCGAGCAAGCAATTGTCCACCAACGAGACCGCATCTTCGGGTCCGTAGATGGCCTCGTTCAAAGCGGCTGTCTGTTTCTCTGCGGCCGCTTCGTTCTTCGTGGCGCGATTGATCCAATCGCTCCGCGTTCGATAGGCGGCAGACAACATGATCATCGTCGCGCCCATCGCGATGAACACCATGATCAAGAGCATGATGTGAACGATCTTCCAGGCTCGCGCGCTGAGAATGCAAAGCACGAACAGGATGATTCCAAGGAGACCTAGGACGGCATATGGGAGATATTGTTCCATCGAGCTTTAGAGCCTTTAGTTGAAGCAAATAAGGAAGGCAAAGCAGGCCATATTCTTAATGATAATCAAGCCCTGGCCGGAATTGTAAATGCTTATTTAGAAAACGGTTCCGATTAGCAAATGATAAATTGGGTAATTTAGGGTGTCAAGTTTCGAGGGCCCAAGGGAGCCGAGCATTTTAGTTAATCGTTCAACTCCACCGTTTGTAGTGAGCAGCATAGGCAGAGAAGGGCATAAACTCTCAAGAGGCCCATCCTAGAATCCCGAATTTCAATACTACGAGCGCATTCGTTGAAACCCGCAAACGCCCTAAATTGCGAATGTGCCCTATTTGAAGTCGGTCCAAGGAGGGCCTGGTGGCCCAGGAGTAGGAAATTGAGATTCCCCATTTTATGCGTCTTGCTAGTTGTGGGCGGTACATCGCTCGTTGCATTCGCGGGCTGCCATCGTGGATTTTATCGGCGGCAAGCGGATCGAGAGGCCCAGGCCCTGATTCAACAAAAGGCTTGTGATCCGCGCTGGAATCTCCCGGATTCGTCGATTGAGATCCCGGCATCTTCGCGGATGTTCGATCCCTTTTCGATCGACCATCCGCCATTGCCCCCCGATGATCCAACGTCGCATCAGTTGATGCAGCGCGTGGATGACAAACCGGGCTTCCCGCATTGGCATGCAAATGGTGATACCAACCATGTCGAGAATCCGGAGTGGATCGCGCATCTGCCGGTCAACGAAAACGGCGAAGTCGAGATGGACATCGCAACGGCCTACCGCTTGGCTTTGTTGCACTCAACCGACTACCAGCAGCAGCGAGAAACACTTTATCTTTCCGCGCTGGATGTGAGCCTTCAGCGATTCGGTTTTGATAGCCAGTTGTTCTCGGGCTTCAACGCATTCGTGGAAAACAATGGCGCGCTTTCATCATCCGGAAGCAGCACCACCCTGGAAACCTCATTGGGTAATCAAGGCCTTCGTTTGCAGAAGCTGGGCATTACTGGTTCGACCCTGGTCATCGGTTTGGCCAACTCGATGATCTGGCAATTTGCCGGTCCCAATACCCAGACAGCATCTACGCTGATTGACTTTTCGATCATCCAACCGCTGCTCCAAGGCGGTGGCCGAGATCGGATCATGGAGTCGCTGACTCAGGCGGAAAGAACGCTGTTGGCAAACGTTCGCCAAATGGAACGTTACCGACGCGGTTTTTATCTTCAGGTCGTCATTGGCCGCAACCCTGGCCAAGGCCCTTCGCGAGGCGGAAACTTTCTCGGCGCTCCGGGCAATGCTCCAACGGGTGCCGGTGGAATGCTGGGAATTCTGCAATCGCAACAGCAGATTCGAATTCAGAAATACCAGGTCAACTCGTTGAAGAACGTTCTCGAGCAGTTCGAAGCGAGGAAAGAAGCGGGATTGATTGACTCGCTGCAAGTCGCCCAGACACAAACGCAGCTCTACAACGCCCAAAACGGACTTCTGCGAAGCAAGACCAACTATCAGCGATCGCTGGACAACTTCAAGCAGCAACTGAGCTTGCCGCCGGATCTTCCGATTGTCATCAAGGATCCGATTCTCGATCAATTCGAGTTGTTTGATGATGAAAACACCATTCGCCAACAGGAAATTGAATCCTTGACCAAAGTGGTCGGCAATGAGCTTTCCGAATTGAACAAGATCATTGTCGACAGTGGAATCAAAGACGACGAAAAGAAAATCGTTGGATTGAAATGGACCAAGGAATTGAAAGATGCACTGACCAAATTCAAATCCACTTACCAGAAAATCGCCCCAATCGCCAAGAAACTCAGGGATGCGGACGCGATTCGCGTCGCCAAGGACTTTGATAAATTTGAAGCCGTTCGAGCGGATCGAATCAAGGACCTTGAGGGCCTTCGCAAATTTATCGAGAAGATGTCCGAGAAAGGTGGTCGGTATTCGATCGACCAGGATCTCCTGATGGACGCTGGAAAAGACGTCGAATACGATCCCAATGCGGATGAAGTCCTAATCGACGTGGCAGTCCTTGCCCGCGTCCCCGAACTGCGAGATCAACTGAAGGAAATTCTTGAAAGCGAGCAGCAGCTCCCACGTGTCGAGAAAGAGATTGAAACACTCGCGACGCAACTGGATGCGTTGATCAAGCTGGAATCGATCGACGAGGGAGATAGAGCGCAGACGGCTCGGCTTTTGGCACAAGTGAAAACGGAACTGCTCGATTTGATTCCCCAAATCCTGACGGATTTGAACGGTCTCTCGATCGACCTTTCACTGCTCCAGGCACGTGCTCGCGTTGACTCGATCTCGGTTCCGAAAGTGGATATTTCCGATATCGAAGCAATCAAGATCGCTCGCGAATTCCGTCGTGACTGGATGAATGCCCGGGCCAACCTGGTCGATCAATGGCGGCAGATTGAGTTTGTCGCTGACGATTTGGAAAGCACGCTCGACTTGGTCTTGAGTGGAAGTGTCAACAACACCAGCAGCAATCCTTTTTCCGTTCGGGCGGAAACAGGAACCATTCGCGGTGGTTTTCAATTCGACACGCCCTACACAAGGATTTCCGAGCGAAACACTTATCGACAGACGCTGATCCAATATCAACAAACCAAACGTCAATACTACGAGTATGAGGACGCGATCAAAGCCAACCTGCGAAATATCATGCGAGAGATCGCTTTGAACCGTGTGCTGTTCGAAATCAACCGTCGAGGTTTGAAAGTCTCGATTAGCCAGGTGGAAGAGGCGCGTTTGCGACTTTCTGCTCCCGAGCGACCCGGTGCCGGACGAAGCTCAACTCTCTCTCGTGACTTGACGGACGCGATCGGCAACCTCCAGGGTGATCAAACTCGATTCCTGGGTGTTTGGGTGAACCTGGAATCGCTCCGGCGGAACTTGGATTTCGATCTGGGTACGATGCAGCTGGATGAGGAAGGCTACTGGGTTGATCCAGGGCAATTCGACGCCACGATCGCGGCACGCGTCGCCGCCAAATACGGCCTCGAATGCGATCCTCTGACCAACGAATTGATCATGGTTCCCAACCAGGCACCCGCCGAAGACGAAGGTTCTTCTTTGGAGCGACGCTCGGGAACCCCGGTTTCCCAACGCGGTTCGTTGCTTCGACGTCGACCAGCTCCGAGTTCGGTTCGCGGGGCTTCCGATTCTGACTCGAGAGCCCGAGCCAATGCCGGCTTTCAGCCGCGGCTGCTGCGTCGTTGGTACGCGACGCCGGAGGGCGTCGATCAGGTCGATGTTGCCGAAATGAATGCCAGATTTGATCAAAAGGCAACTTCAAGATCCGAATCAACGGCGTCCAACGATTCACGCGCTCTCATTCGTAACCCCTTAAAAATAAGGGGTCGGCGACCAAGAGCGGCGAAGCTCGAATCGCTTCCGGGAATGGAATCAGAGACCAAGCGTCGCTAGTTCAATTATTCAATTTTATCGACGAAACACCCCGCAACTCCATCTGGAATGCGGGGTTTCATCGTTATCAGTCAGCCTTGGCTTACTGTCTTTCGAGGTGCAATCCGACGACTTTGGGTTGAATTTCGGCGAAATTGCTCGATCGCTCGGCGAATTGACGAAGAGTGATTGCAGTCGCCGTTGACGGCAATTTAAGCGGATTAGATCGGATGAATGCGTTTTTGCGCAAATCACCGAACAAGTCCCAACTATTTGCCGGCATAAGCCCCAATACCGTTAAGAGGCCACGGTTTTTCGCGGCTTGTATCTTTCGGGCTTCATCTGTCCCTTTTGGCGCAGCCTTTATTTCAAGGGTCAAACTACAATTAGGTTTGGGCGAATGTGATTAAGTCACGTCCTCAAGCAGTGAATAAAAAGGGCAATTCGGCTTTTCGAATGCCCGGGTTGGAAACGTTGGAAATCATCGAGAAAACAATGAAATCGACTGAATCCTCAAGACAAGAAATCGTAGTTCGGAATCCATTGTTACGATCTCGCACTCGCCTTGGTGGAACCATCCACCTGGTCGTCGTCGCGTTGGTCGGAGTGACTTTGGTGGGCGGTGGTGCTGTCTTCTGGTTGAATCGCGGAGGGGGTGATTCTCTCGATCAGCCAATCACAGCCAAGGTGGTACGTGAGGACTTTGTGTCCCACGTTTTGGATCAAGGCGAAATCCAGTCAAGTGAAAACGTCGAGATCCGATGCAAGGTCGAATCTCGCGGCGGTAGCTTGAGCGTGATTGAAGTCGTCCCCGAAGGAAAAATTGTCAAAGAAGGCGATTTCCTGGTTCGACTTGATGCGTCTTCTTTCGAACGCGATTACAAACAGCAAAAGCTAAGTGTGTCGGCGGCCGAGACCGCGGTGATTCAGGCCAAGGCTGCCAAGGAGACGGCGGAGAAATCACTCGAAGAGTACGTCGAGGGGACCTTCGTTGAACAAAAGATTCAAATTGAAAATGAAATCTATACGGCTCAAATGAACCTCAAGCAGGCGAACGAGGCGTTGGCTTTTACCCAGGTTTTGCGGCGAAAGGGAATCGCAACCCAGCAAACGCTGGATGCCGATGAAATTTCAGTTCAGCAAGCCAAGAACTCGTTGAAGCTGGCAAGCCAAAAACTCAAAGTTTTGGAGACCATCAGTAAAGAAAAAGAATTGGTGCGATTGAATGGCGATATCAAAGCTGCCGTCGTCAAATTGCAAAACCAGGAAGAGGATTTGGTCGAGGAAAAGGCAGATCTTGAAGAAATTCAGAGGCAAATTGACAACTGCTTGATCGTTGTGCCGCCCAACACCGAGGGGCAGGTCGTGTACGCGAAGCAGTATTCACGCGGTGGTAACACCGAGTGGGTTCTTGAGGAAGGTGCCTCCGTCCGTGAGCGACAGGTTTTGATTCGTCTACCGGACCCGACGCGAATGGAAGTCAAGGCAGCAATTAATGAACAAAGTATTACGACGATCGAAGAGGGAATGCCTGTTTCGATCAAAGTCGATGCTCTTTCGAACTTGAGTCTGCAGGGCATCGTCACCGGGGTAAGTGAATATGCCGAAGGTGGTGGCTGGGGCCGAAGTAGTGTTCCAAAGTTTCCGGTTTACATTCAAATTCTGGATCCACCAAAAACTTTGAAGCCCGGCATGAACGCGGCGGTAACGATTCAAACGAAGTCGGAAAAGGACGTTTTGCAGATCCCGATTCAGTGCCTCTACAGTGCCCAGGACAAACACTATTGTCTGGTCAAAACGGGCGAGGGTTCTTCTGATTGGGAAACCCGCGAGGTGGAAGTTGTGGCGGATAATTCGTTGACCGCCTGGATCAAGGATGGGACCGACTTCACCGGGGAAATGAAGAAGGGAATCGAGGAAGGCGACGAGGTCGGAATGAACCCGGGAGCCTACAAGGACCTGCTAACGATTCCCGAATACAAGATCGACAACAGCATCAATATTTCTGACGAAGATCGAAAGAAGTTTGAAGCAGACCAGAAAAAGCAGAAAGAAAAAGGAAAAGGCGGCAAGACCACCAAGAGCGGCGGGAAGTCGGGTGATTTCGTTGGTGCAATCATGGCTAAGGACAAAGATGGTGATGGCAAAGTCTCCAAAGATGAGATGGATGAAAGGATGCGGCCGATGTTTGACCGAATGGATGGAAACAAAGACGGTCAGCTGACTCGCCAGGAACTTGAAAACGCCATGAAGGCCTTCAGGAAGATGCGCGGCGGACAGGGCGGCGGCGGAGGAGGAGACCGTGGTGGACGTGGCGGCGGCGGAGAACGTGGCGGCGGAGAACGCGGTGGTCGTGGCGGCGGTGGAGACCGTGGCGGACGAGGTGCATCGGAATAGCATGAGTTGTTGATGCTCCCCGCGTTAACCCAATCCAAAAAACTGCCAAGCAATAAGAGCCGCTATGGAACTCGCCTGCGATATTACCGATCTGACCAAACACTATGAGCTCAAGAGCGAAACGGTAAGGGCGCTTCGTGGCGTTACCTTCCAAGTTCCGCAAGGTGACTATGTTGCCATCATGGGGCCATCCGGTTCCGGCAAGAGTACGCTTTTGAACTTGCTTGGCTGTCTCGACCGACCGACATCTGGCTCCTACATTCTCGGACCGGACGATGTCGCGCGAATGAATGATGATCAGTTATCGCATATTCGCGCATCCCGAATCGGTTTTGTTTTTCAATCTTACAACTTGATTCCGCAATTGACGGTCGTCGAGAACATTGAAGTCCCGCTCTATTACCTGGGCAGTTTGACCCCGGAAACACGCAAACGATGCATTGAACTCGCGAAGTTGGTAGGGCTGGGTGAACGACTCGACCATCGACCGACTCAATTATCGGGTGGTCAGCAACAACGTGTTGCGATTGCCCGATCGATGGTAAACGATCCCTATTTTATTCTCGCGGACGAAGCGACAGGTAACCTGGATACCGCAACGACGACGGAGATTTTGCAAATCTTCGAACGGCTTAACCAGGAAGGTCGAACCATCATCATGGTGACGCACGAAGACGAGGTCGCGGAACATGCAAAGCGAGTCATCCGTCTTCGAGATGGCGTGATTCAGTCCGATGTCATCAATCAAAATCGAATCGTTTTGGACTTTGAAACGCCCGTACAGGCCGAGGTAGTGAGCTGAGATGTTTTTCTTTCGCACATTTCGACTTGGCTTGAAAAGCCTTTTGTTGCATCCCATGCGTTCGATGCTAACGATGCTTGGAATCATGATTGGCGTGACCAGTGTGATTTGGTTGTTGGCCTTCGGTGAAGGCATCAGCCACGAGGCAAAGCGCCAATACGAAGATTTGGGCGCCGAAAACATCATGGTTCGATCGATTGAACCGCCTCAAAGTAGCGATAGCGATTTTTGGAGCGTGGAAATGTACGGCGTTTCCCGCGCCGAACAGCGTTTGCTAAACACGATTCCGACCGTCGACTTGGTGATGCCAATCCGCGAGTTGCCGAAAGAATTTACCTACACGGGTAACCCGAATATCCGCCCTGTCAACGGACGTTTGGTCGGTTGCACCCCCGACTACCTGGAAATGACTCGATTGGAAATTGAGCGGGGTCATTTTATCACCCACCGCGAGATGGAAACCAACGATGCGGTTTGTGTGATTGCCGGTGATTTGGCCCAGACCTTGTTCCCATCCGAAGACCCACTCAACAAGCAGATCTTTTTGCCGGAAGACAAAGAGCGATACACGATCGTTGGGGTCTTGAAGCCACGATCTGCGACCGCCGCAATTGGTGGCTCGCTTGCTTCCCAGGATTTCTCAAAAGACATCTATATCCCGATTTCGACGATGCGAGCCCGGATGGGCGACATTGTATCGAAACGATCGGCGGGATCGTTCAGCCGAAAATACTTTGAGCTGACCCAGGTAACCTTGCGGGTCCGGGACATTGATGATGTGCCGCGGACAGCCCAGCTGGTTGAAAATACGCTCAAGCGAAACGACGACAACCGCCAGGACATTGCGGTGATTGCACCCTACGAGCTTTTGAAACAGGCCGAAAACGCACGGCTCATGATTTTGGGTTTTATGTTTTTGATTGCCGGGATTTCATTGTTGGTCGGAGGGATCGGCATCATGAATATCATGCTGGCAACGGTGACCGAACGGACCCGTGAGATCGGTATCCGACGAGCTCTGGGAGCGAACCGTCAGCACATTATCGCTCAGTTCCTGACTGAGACGGCGGTGCTTTCGATTGTCGGTGGCTTGGTCGGCGTGTTGATCGGATTCCTGTTCCCACCATTCTTTTTCGCGACCCGGTGGCTGCTCGAGCGATTTTTTACCGAGCAGTTTGAGAGTCTTCCTCCTGCGATTCAGATCATGGATCCGAACATCATGTGGACCTCCATGTGGGTTTCGGTCCCTAGTGCATTCTGTGTCGCCGTTGCCGTTGGAATCGTCTTTGGTGTCTACCCGGCAATCCGGGCCGCCCAGATGGATCCAATCGAAGCGCTTCGACACGAGTAGAATGCTCGTTTGGAAATCGTCATTCTCGCGGCGCCGAGAATTAAGCGGGCACAAAGGGCCCGGCCGAAAGCAAGTGAAAAGTAAATTGACCAAAGTCAGATCCTTTGTCCGGTCTTTGGTTCTCCTGGTACCCAAAAGCGCATAGAAAAAGGCGGCTTGTGCCGCCTTTTGTGTTTCAAATTGTGATTGCAATTTCCTAAGCAATCTTGCCGATTTTGATCATCGTGTATTTTTGACGGTGGCCCGTTCGTCGCTTGCTGTTCTTACGGCGACGAAACTTTTGAATGTAGACCTTTTCGCCCTGTGTTTGTTCTACGACGGTTGCCGAAACGCTGGCCCCGCCAACGTTTGGCTGACCCAACTTAAAACCACCGTCATTCGAAACGGCGAGGACATTGTCAAAGGTCAATTCGTTGCCGGCTTCGGCGCCATCGCGATATTCGATTTCGATGACCTGACCTTCTTCGACTTTGTATTGCTTACCGCCGTCGTCAATAATTGCGTACATTTCTCTGACTTTGACTTCAAAAGTGACTGTTTCCAAAAATTTGGCGAATCGACGATTCTAACAAAACCCAATTCGACCGTCGAGGCGCAAAATCGACAGGTTTTTCGAGGTTTTTGCCCAAAAAGCCCGGCAATTGAAGGAAGTGGCCATTCCGCTTGTCGTCAGGACGCGACTCCGCTGGAACGCATTTGGGCCCCGCAAAAACTTCGACCAAAATCATCGCCACGACCGGCTAAAATCGCTAGCCGTAGAATTTCCAAGATGTGCCTGAATGGGGTGGGGATGATGACAGTTATTACCAAACATTTAGAGTTTGCCACGCTTCTGTGTGTCGCGACAGTATCGATCGTCGCTTTTGCGACTGGTTCACCTGCTGCAGGTCAAGAAGGACGTGCGGCTGGCCAGGGGCAACAGAATCCGCAGATCGAACCAGTTCGGCAACCATCGATTCCTGAAAGACAAAACAAGGCCGATCGGCCGATCGTTATCGCGCATCGCGGAGCCAGTGGCTACTTGCCGGAGCACACCCTCGAAGCGGTGACACTTGCCCACGCGATGGGTGCCGATTTTATCGAGCAAGATATCGTGTTGACCAAGGACAATGTGCCGGTCGTTCTTCATGACATTCATCTGGATACCGTGACAGATGTGACCACCAAATTTCCCAACCGGCGGCGAAAGGACGGAAGGTACTACGCGATCGATTTTTCATTGAAGGAAATCAAAACGCTCAACGTGGGTGAGCGGATCAATTTGAAGACGGGAAAAGCGGTTTATCCAAAACGATTTACCCGCGGCAAATCGGCGTTTCAAGTTCCGACGCTTCGCGAAGAGATTGAGTTGATTCAGGAACTGAATCGAACCCGCCAACGCAACGTCGGAATCTATGTCGAGATCAAGGCACCGGCGTGGCACCGTGACCAGGGCAAAGACATCAGCCGCATCGCTCTGGCGATTATCGAGAGGTCCGGCTACCGAACCAGAGACGACCGGGCATACGTCCAGTGTTTTGATTTCAATGAAACGCGTCGAATTCGAGAGGAGCTGAAAAGCGATCTGAAGCTCGTTCAGTTACTTGGCGAAAAGAAGTGGAACAAGGCTAAAACGGAAACCGACAAGTTGCGACAGCAGAACGGGCTCAAAGAGATCGCCGAATACGCCGATGGCATTGGGCCGGCAATGTCCCATGTCATCCACGAGTCCAAAAAGAAACGGGCGGCAGTAACGGACTTGGTTTTCGAGGCGCATGAAGTCGGACTTCTCGTCCACGTTTACACGCTTCGGGCGGATACGCTTCCCGGCTACGCCAAAAACTTTGACGAGCTTTCAGCGTTGTTCCTGGAGAAGGCGAAGGTCGACGGCGTGTTTACGGATTTTCCTGATCAAACCAAGTCGGTTACGGATCGACTTAATGCCAAATAGGAACCGTTTATGACGGTTCGTCGACTTCTTTCTTACGGTCGATGTTCGGAAAGATGGTTTGCGAAACAATCGAAACCAGGACGATGCAAATCATTGAGCCGAAGAATGCGGGAACCAGGCCGTAGAAGTTTTTACTGAGTTCGGGGAACTGTTTCCAAACCACCACGGTCGTTACACCAAAGACCATCCCGCAAACGATTCCAGGCCCGTTTGTACGTTTCCAAAGCAAACTGAGGATCAACGCCGGCCCCAGTCCGGCCCCCAGTCCAGCCCAACCGTAATCAAGCACAAAGGTGAAAACGGAACGGACTTCGCCCAAGGCGATCGCGGTGGCAATGACTCCCACCAAAACCAGAGCCGAGCGCTCCACGATCTTTCGCATCGCAAGTGTCGGTTGCCAGCCGAAAATTCTCTCCATCAAGTCGTGACTGACGGCCGACGCGGAAACCAGCAGTTGCGAATCGGCGGTTGAACAGATGGCCGCCAGGATCGCCGCCAACAGCATGCCGCCCAGGATTCCCGGAACCAGGTTGGCGTCCGTCGCGATACGAGGAATCGTATTTTCTGGATCGGCCAATCCGCCATCGTAATAAACTCTTGCGGCAACCCCGAGCAGGATCGCGCCGGAAAAGAGGATCAACACCCACAGCGAGCAGATGATCCCGCCGCGAAAAACGGACCGGTCATCTCGTGTGGCCATCAGTCGGATCATCGCGTGCGGCTGCCCGCTGTTGCCGAGTGGAATCCCAAGCCAAAGCGCGAGAAACCCAACCAGCGCAATGCCTGACTTGCCCGCGAAGATGCTTGTCAGATTCTCACCGCCTTCCATGGCACGAAGGCCGTTCCAGAATTCGCTGAATCCGCCGATCTGTTGAATCAAGTAAATCGGGAGAAGCGTCACGGCTCCGATCATGAAGATCGATTGAATCACATCGGTCCACGAGACCGCGCGGAAACCGCCCACCAGGGTATAGACAAGCACAATGCCGGCCCCGACCAGCACGCCAACATAGTATTTCCATTCAAAGGTGCCCACGAAAGTCTTGCCGGCGGCGTTCAATTGGGCCGCCACGTAAGCGGTCAACATCGAAAGCACGATCGCAATCCCGATGAGGCGAATGGGCAATGCCCAAGTCTTCGTTCGGCCAACCGCAATGACGTCAACCACGGTCAAAGAGTTCTGGTCGGCCGAGTACTTTCGCAAGCGAGGACCAAGAACAAACCAGTTGAATAGAAAAGCGGCAAACGTTCCGGGAACCACCCAAAAGGCACCGATCCCCGTTTTGAAGGCAAAGCCCACCAGGCCCAGCGTTACCCACCCGCTCTCGGCGGAAGCCGCGGCGGAAAGCCCCGCAACCCATGGTCCCAGTCCACGATCAGCCAGCAGAAAATCCGAGTGGGATTCCTTCGAGAAATGGGAGCTGACCATTCCCAAAACCAGGATGACGCCCGTGTAGACGATGAAGCTGATTGCGACGGCAGAAAACATGCGGACATCGTACGAAACATTTCGTCGGGAAGCCAGCAAAGGGTCGAGGCGTCGTGTTTCAAGATTGGCGCACCGACAGGTGAAATGATACCGCGCGGTTTGAGTGAGATGGGATTTGGAGCATGCGGGCTGTGGATTCACTCGCTTGCGCTTCGTGCTTGTATGGATACGGTCGCGGCGAAGGAAGTGCCATAACCAATCAGGTTCAATCATTCGAGGCCGATGAAAGATCCTAGTTCGGTAGGATTGAAGGATGTGGGGGTAGACACGGAGTGTAGAACCACTCGCTTGCGCTTCGTGCTTGTATTAGACGGTACGGTTACGGCGAATGACGTGCGGCGCTTACCATGTTCAATCCGCATGTTCGTAAATGGCAGGTGGCGTGCCCGTGCGGCCTGGGTTTCGTCGCGCGGAAAGGGTTTAGTCGCGTGGAAAGGGTTCAGTC
>CAYSXI010000023.1:36625-39805 GCA_964434955.1 uncultured Pirellulaceae bacterium | reverse complement strand
TGGCCCGGGCGCGGGCCGCCGGAAGATTGATGTGCGGGGCAAACTTCGTCGGGGTGGGACTGGGATTGCCATTGCGAAACCAGTTCCTGGTCAATGCTCTGACGATCCACCTCATCAAATTGGATGTCAAAACCGGCGGCCCTGGCGAGGATCACCAGTTTCTCAGCCGCGTCCGTACCATTCAAATCTTTGGAGGGATCCGCCTCGGCAAATCCTTCGCGTTGTGCCGCGAGCACCGCATCTCCAAAGGAAACGTTTTGGGCAATTTTGTCGAGCACAAAATTGCATGTACCGTTCAATACGCCTTCCAAACCGACGATGGGTTCTTCGGCCGCGATTCGCCTGACGTTCTCAATCATCGGAACTCCGCCACCCACCGAACCGGCAAAACAGAGTTCTGCGCCCGACTCCTTGCTAATCGCCTCCAGTTCGACCCCGTGTCTCGCCACCAACGATTTGTTGGCCGTGATGACATGTTTGCCTGACTTGAGTGCCGAGCGAACCAAAGTCAGCGCGGGTTCGATCCCGCCGATTAACTCGACCACGATATCGGTATCGTCCTGGATCACGCTGATCGGATCGTTCGTGATCAGTTCAATCGGAGCTCCATTGGACTCAGCCTTGATCAAGTCGCGAACCGCGATTTTTTGAATCCGAACGGAAGGAAATTTGGAAGCATGTCGAAAGAAACCGAGCCCTACGGTTCCCAACCCGAGCAGTCCCAGCTTGAGCGGCTCCGGCCGCCGGCCTTCGTCAAAGTATCGATCGGTGTCAAATTGGCCGACCTTGGTTGAGTACGAAGAACGGAGACTGCCCACTTCAAACTCGACGCGATGATCTTTGGCAAATCGAACGGCTTTGTGCTGGACGATGGTCTCATCCAGTTCCAACGCTCCGTCAAAGGTGATGTCAGCAAACTGTCTGGGTGACCCCGATCGCTTGGGATCCCATTCAAACAGGCCGTCGACATCTTTCACCAAGCGGCATTCGTCGGCGTCCAGGGAGTTCGCCAGGAAAAGCGCCGTCAAGTCGCTTCCGCCGCGTCCAAGCAACTCGACACTTCCCTGGTCGTTTCGACCCACGAATCCGGGTACCACGATCACGTTGACGCGCGAAAGCGCCGCCTCGAATTTACCCTTGTCGATTTCAACAATTGAGCTGTCAAGGCGATGATTTCCTTCCGTGCGAATCCCCAAAGACGTCTCGTCGTGGACTTCGTTGGTGACGCCCACACGATCCAATGCCAGACCCAAAAGCGCAGCGCTGGTTGCCTCGCCTGTCGCTGCGAGCTTGGCAATCGTTGCCTGTGACAAGCGGTGACCGTACTTTCGCCCCTGCTCAAAAAGCTGGTTCGTCGTCGTCCCCAAAGCGGAAACAACGCTGACCACACGATACCCTTGAGCGACCCAACGATAGATTTCATGCACGGCCGTGGGCAGCTCATGTTCGTTCGTCAGAACCGAGCCGCCAAACTTGAGGACAATTAATTTGTGACCGGACATAAATCGGCTTCTACTTTCGCAATTTCAGGTTCAGGTTTTTCAATTTCAATTTTTCGTGCCGCGTTTTGAAAGTCGGCTATGATCGACTCGATGTCTTCGATTCCAACGGAAATTCGAATCAGCCCGGGTGTGATTCCGGCTTCTTCCAATTGATCAACCGGCACGTCACAGTGAGTCATGGACGCAGGATGCGTGTAGAGCGTTTCCACGGTGCCCACATGTTCGCAAAGCCGACCCACTTCGAGGTGCGGTAAGAACTCGCGCGCGGTTTCGTAACCGCCAACAAACTCGATCGCAATCACGCCACCGTGCCCGCCCAAGTGCTGGCGACAAGCCAATTCGTTTTGCGGAAAGCTTGCGAGGCCCGGATAGCTGATTCGCTCCACCAAGGGGTGGTCTTCCAGGAATTTGGCGAAGGCCAACGCGTTCTCACTGTGCTGCTTCGCGCGAAGCGGCAACGTTTTCAGACCCTGGCGCGTTAACCAGGCGTTGTATGGCGTTTGAATCGTGCCCGTTGTTTTGCGGGTCCAAATCAGCTTTTCCAGCAAGGCCTCGTCGCGCGTGACTATCGCGCCACCTAACGCGGCCGAGTGGCCTTCGATGTGCTTGGTGGTCGAGTAAAGACTGATGTCGGCACCCAGATCAAGCGGCTTCTGGTAGACCGCGGTAAGGAAGGTATTGTCCACAGCCAAAAGGGCGTCCGACTCGCGGACGATCTCGGCAATGGCTTCGATATCGGTCAATTCCAAGGTGGGATTGGCAGGTGTTTCCAGAAAGACGAGCCTGGTGTTTTCCTGGATCGCCGCCCGGACCTGCTCCGGATCCGCGGCATCGACAAAAGTGACTTCGACGCCAAACCGCGTGAGCAGGTCATTCAAAAGGCGTACCGTGCCGCCATAGATCGCGGCCCCGGCAACCACATGATCGCCAGCGTTCAAAAGCGTCAGGAAGAGCGCGGTTTCCGCGGCGATGCCGGTCGAGAAACAAACAGCCGGAGGCGCCGATTCCAATTCACCCAAAACGCGTTCCAGTTCCGCGACCGTCGGGTTCGAACAACGAGAATAAGTATGGCCGGGCTCTGCCGGAAGTGATTCCTGGACGTAGGTCGTCGATTGAACCAATGGCGCAACCAGCGATTGTCGCCCTAGCTCATTGCCGCTGGAAAGAACAACTGTTTGCTGCTGCTTGGAAGGTTGTTGAAAATTCATGCCGTGAAATTCCTTGTTGGATACACGACATCAAGTGCAGGCCAAGAGTAAAAGCGACCGTCGCTTTTCGTTTTTGCTGAATCGAGAGAGTCTCGTTCAACCGCATCATCACTCGCTTTGCGAGCTGGCCTCGGCACCGCGGCTCGATCAGAGGATCGTGCTCGGTTGCCGTCTGGAAAAGAGGCTTTCCCAGAACTCTTGATGCATTTGGTTTCTATTTAAACCCTCGGCCTTTTCTGCGTCAAGCGAAAAATGCGAATTTGGCAAAAACCCAAAAACGCCTCGAAACAACGCGAATCAGCCAAAGGTAAAATGCTTCACCGTAAAGGGGATGCAGCGGTGATCCGCCATTCAAAGCGGCGACCGAAGCCTCCACCCCACGCCGAGCAACTCTTGTTTGGATTACAATCGGAATTCAACTGGTCAAAAATCAAATCCAAAATTGAACAAAATGAATACAAGTTTCAAAA
>CAYSXI010000023.1:26680-36591 GCA_964434955.1 uncultured Pirellulaceae bacterium | reverse complement strand
ACTTTGCGTCTCGCTTTTCCTCGTCAATCTCAGCAACGGCTTTGCGCAAGAAGTCGATCCGCTCAATCCGCAAGAGAAAAAAGCGATTGAAGTCATCAACAAGAAACGGGTGACTTCGACGATTTCATTCTTGGCTAGCGACGAGTTGGGGGGCCGAGGAACCGCGACGGCTGAATTTCGAGTGGCTGCCGCTTATGTTGCTTCGCGGTTTCGCGGAGCCGGTCTCGAAGGCGGCGGAGACAAAGGAAGTTTTTACCAGATTGCTGAAATTGATTCTTTCCGAGTTCCCAGCGAAGGAATCACCCTCAAGAATTCCGCAGGCGCCGTCGAACATTTTGGCTTGATCGCTGCGGGCGCCGAAGCCGTTAAGTTTGAAGGTGAGTTGGCAACCGGTGACGCCAATGATCGCGACAAGAAATACGAAGGCCCGGTGCTGGTCGTTGAAAACGAATCCTACGCCGGACCGCGCGGAATGATGACGCTTGTTCGAGATGTTTCGCGTTTACGACGCAACGGGGCAACCGCAATACTGCTCAAGGTTGGTGCCAAAAGTCAGTTCATCGGGATGGCAAATCAACTGAAGAGTCAATCGCAAATGGGCCGCAGTCGATTTTCGCTTCCCGTTCTGCTCGTCGATGCAGAACTTGGCGGAAGCAAAATCTCCGTCAACATTCCTGCTCGCAAGTCGACCAAGACCAAGGTTCGGAATGTGATCGGTGTTTTAAAAGGAAGTGACCCGGAGCTTGCCAAAGAAGCGATCATCATCTCCGCTCACCTGGATCACCTGGGAACCCGTCCCGGTGCCAGTGGCGACGGCATTTACAACGGCGCCGATGACAATGCTTCGGGAGTTACTGGGGTGGTAACGCTCGCCGATGCGTTTGGGGAACTGAAGACGCGACCAAAACGAACCGTCATTTTCATGACGTTTTGGGGGGAGGAACGCGGACTGCTCGGCTCCAAGTATTACGCGGAAAACCCGACGTGGCCACTGGAGAAAACGGTGGCCATGGTCAACATCGAAATGATTGGCCGCCCGGAATCTGGCGCAAGAAACAAGACCTGGGGAACTGGCTGGGACCAGTCGAATCTCGGTGAACTGCTCGCGATCGGCGCGAAGCGCACAGACACCCTCGTTTTCCAACACCCGGAATACAGCGGTCGAATGCTCTACGGTGCAAGCGACAACTGGCCCCTGGTTCAAAAGGGCGTTATCGCGCACAGCTTTTCGGCCGGCTCGCTTCACGGCGACTACCATCAGCCAACCGATGAATGGGAAAAGCTGGAATTGGATCACATGACGGCCGTCATCAAGGGCCTGTTTGCAGGAAGTTTGCCCATCGCAAACGGCAAATTAACACCGAAGAAAGCCAAAAAATAGCTTTCGGCAATCCGCTCGCTAGCTTTGCGAAAATTGATATTGCGAAAAAACCGGAATCGGCATAGCCTCCGCACGCGGTTTCTAAAATGGCCCCTTTCTCGCCCGACAGGTCAAAGGAGTTTGCCATGAGCCGTTTTCGATTTCGTCGATTCCATGCTGTTTGCATTGCCCAACTTGCAGTCGCAGTTTGTTTGGTTGCTTCCACGGAAGCCCAAGACGCTCAGTTCCAGCAATTGCCGCTCAAAACCCGATGGGGCAAAGATGCGGATCCGGCCATGGATCGGGTGTCGCCAAAGTTGCACCCGGTTAAAGTGCCCAATTACCAACAGGCTTACGTCAAATCACCGCTTGCCGTCATCGGCGGACCTCATCGGTGGGCAGAACTGCAATCGGATTTTGAAGGTCGTGGGCAAGTTCCTCCCCGGCTGAAAGCCTTGGCGGAATTCAAAAACTCCAAGCAAATCGTTTTTGAACTCCGGTATCTGCAGATCCCAAGCGACAAGGTCAAAGCCTTTTACGCCGCGCTCAAACCGGATTCGATCAAATTCAGTTCAGCTCAGATTCCTTCCGTCTCCGATCGCAAACAGAAAAAACAGGATGCAACCAAAGACCAGCAACTCGTTAATCGCTCTTGCGTCACGCAATGCCGCCCTGCCCTCTTGGCTTTAATCAATCAGGAGCAGCTCAAGGCCATTGTCAAAATGACGAAGTCCAACGCCGATTGGAACACCACGCAAGCACCCACGGTTACGGCGTTCGATGGCCAATCGGCAAACGTCACCGACATGTCGCTTCGTCCCTTTGTCGTCGGCATCTCCAAAGTCGAAAAGGACGGTTTGTCAGCCTACCAACCGATCATTCAAACCATCGAAGAAGGAAGTTTGTTCTGCTTCCAGGGAAAAGTCGAAGGTGAATCCATCAAGTTGACGTGCGATCAGTGGCAATGCCAAATCATGGACGTGGACAAATTTGAGATTCCAGAAATGGACGGATTGCCATCCCAACAAGTCCAGGTGCCAACCCAGAAGATCAATCGACTTTCCTTCCAGGAAACTTTGAAGAATGGCTCCGGCATCCTCATCGATCATGCCACGTTCAAGACAATGGTTCCAAAACCGAACGCCCTCAACAAGGCTCCGCTCGTCGGTAAGTTCCTGACAACCAAACAGGAAGCCAAATCCTATCGCGAGTTTGTATTGGTTCGGGTTTCAATGATCGAACCGATCAAAGAAGAAAAGAAATAGAAGCGGGGAAATAAAAAAGGGAGGCGATTGCCTCCCTTTTTATTTTCATTCTTGCGGAGATCATTCGATTTCTGGCAAATCGATTTTCTCTTCTTTCGCTGCCGCCCGAAGCTTGTTCAGTGCTCTTGCCTCGATCTGGCGAATCCGTTCCTTGGTGACACCCAGCTCGGCACCCACTTCTTTCAAAGTTTGTGGTTCCTGGCTGTAGTCCAATCCGAATCGACTGACAACGATTTTCTTCTCGCGATCATCAAGGCGATTCAGGATTCGGCCAACCTGTTGTTCGCGTTTCGCTTGCGCGGATTCTTGCGTGTAACGGTCGGAACGATCATCTTCGGTTGCGAGGAAAATTTCTTCCGAGGTCGGTCGGAATCGATCGCGTTGTTTGTACTCGTCCGGAATGGTGCGAGCATAATTTTTCATGATCGCCCAACTGGCGTATGTACTAAACTTGTTGCCGCGGCCGTAATCGAATTTTTCAACGGCGCGGATCAAGGACATGTTTCCGTCGCTGATCAGCGTGAAGAAATCTTCGTTCGCATTGACATGCCGCTTACCGATCGAAACAACCAATCGCAAGTTCGCTTGGACGATCTGGTTTTTGACTTGGGTGGCTTGTTCGTAGAGACGCTCAATCTCATCCATGTCCGATGCTTTCGCGCGCACGGTATCGAGTTTGTCGCGAATTTTTTTCGCTCGATGCTTGAGGAAGTTGAACTTGCGGAACAAGTAGTATTCCTGCTCGCGGGTTAGCAACGGAACTTCGTAAAGCGACGCCAGGTAACGCGGCAGTCCAGCCGGTGGTCGTACGCGGCGTGGCGTGTGCTCGGGATCCGGCATCGACGATTCGACAATTTTCTTGGCCGCTCCACGTCGATGGAACTCGGGGTTATCGATGTAATCCAGAGGCAATTCCATGATCGATTTGGCGCGCATCTCGTTGACAACCCGATAAACGGTCGTCCGCGTTCGACAATATCGCTTGGCGATTTCGTCGACCGTTTTGCCGGAAAGAAAATCAGCGTAAATCCGCTCTTTCATCTCCAGGTTCAACGGGCCACTTTGATCCGGGAATATGGCCATTTCCGGATGCAGTTCGTCAAACTGTTTGATGGTGTATCGAATGGTTTCGATACTTCGATCCATATGGCGAGCAATTCGCTTGGCAACTTCCGCCGGGCATCCACCCGCTCTCGCCAATCGCCGTGCTCGTTCCACGATGTCGTCTTTGTCGCGTTCGGTCAGCTGGCTAAATCGCTCACCACGCTTGACCTTTTCGCGATTGTTCTTGATGAACTGATCCACGCTATTATGTAAAAATGCAACCCGTTTTCGGCCGCCGTCAAAAATCAGCTTGCGGCTCACCAGTCCCTGTTGTCGCCAACGGGAGATGGTCTTGCTGGAAACGCGAAACATCTTGGTCAGCTGTTCCACCGTGTGAACGGGCTGATTAATTTCATCTGCTCGCAAGTTGCACGATTCGGAAAGGTCTTCGATAAAGTTGTGCAGATCTCCGCGCAACTCCTCCCCGGTCATCGTAATCAACGGGGTCGTTTCGGGACGAAACGTCGTGATCCGCCAGCAAACGTACTCGTAGCTGTACGTCTTGGTCAGATCAATTTCGCGCAGGAGGGTCTCGGCACGCTCAATTTGCTCCAATCGTTTTTCACGAGGCGCAAATCGAACCTGTTGATCACGAAGCTCTTGGATTGCGTTTGAAAAGTATTGGTTGTGCATGTCTGGCACCGATCTCTGTTCCGGGGGGCTTTCTTAGAGGAAAAGCGTCAAAAACTTCTCGAGACAATTGTCATCTCATGTGAGACGTCGTTGACATTCAATTCCTTTCGAAATCCGTTTCAAAAAAAGGCCCAGATCCATTGAGCCGGCTGAGTTCTGTTCGCTACCAACAAATTTCATTTTCTTTGCTAGTTCGCTCACAACTCATGTCCAGGCAAGCCTGTGCTTAACTGACTCGCTTAGGACTACGATTTGTTCCATCCTTCTGTTCTGTATACCGCGATTTCTTCAAAAAGTTGGACGTGGCTAAGTTAATAACTGCAAACAGGTTAAGTGACTAACGCTAGCTGCTATTCAATTTTACCGCGCTGGCGATTGGTAGAACGTCTGGATTCTCAGAGGTTCGCGCCGCAAATCGGTCGAATTGTCAAATTAACCGAATTCAAACGGTTTTTTAGGCAACCCTTCGGTCGTTAGCTCTTGGCTGCTTGTTAGTTACCTCCCAAATGGCCAATCTTGTTTCACTCCTTTTTCAACCCCCAATTCAGGGGGATCAAGGTATCGCTCAATATTTGAGCCCGAAACCGCCGATTGAGATGATGTGTCTGTTTATCTAACCCCAAGGCGCACTTGGTTATTCGTCCCATCTTGAGATTTATTTTCAATACAAGACCTATGAACACTCATTTCCGACTCTTAGAGAACTCGTCCAAGGGTAAATTGGTCCGCCAAATCTCAAAATGGACAATTCATCTCACGTTGATCTCGATCGTTTTCGTTTGGTTTCCACAATCTTTAAACGCGAAAACCTTCCAAAAAACGGCAACAAAATATCAAAACGTCTCAGTTCGAATGGAAATTCGTGGAAACGTCGTTTCCACACCTGCCGAAACGGCAGATGAACAGGAGAATAGTAACGCAAATGTGGTGCCAATGAAGATCAAGGCGGATTTCAATTACGAGGAATTGGTTCAGGAATCCGCTTCCGGGATCCGCAGCGTTCGCTACTACGATGAATGCGCCGCCAACATCGATATCAATGGCAAAGCCAGCAAGTCCATCTTGCCGGATGCGAACCGTTACGTCCTGTTTAATCGCATCATCAAAAAGAACGTTGTCGACCGCGTGGCGATTGCTTCGTTGCAAAGTCGTTTGACCCAAAAACAATGGCAACTCATCGACATCCCCGGTAACTCAATGATCGTTGATCAATTGATTGCCGGAAAAGAACTCGAAGAAGGCAAAGCTTGGGAGCCCAACGCGGAAGTCCTTGCCGATATCTTGCTTCTGGATTCGATCGAAGAGTCCAACATTGAAATCAAGGTCACAAATGTCCGCGGAAAGCTGGCAACGATTTCGCTCTTTGGTAACGTCAATGGCGTCGCGGATGACGCGAGTTGTGGCGTTCGAGTCACTGGCAAATTGGTCGCCAATCGAACGACCAAGCGGGTTGAGAGCGTGGAATTGACGATCCGCCACAAGAAAGACGAAGGCCAGGTCGGCCCTGGCTTTGACGTGTTGATCAAGATCGAAGCGGACATCACCCCGCGCAACGCGCCAGACCGATTGACGAAATCAAATATCACCAAGATCCGGGGACATCGTTCAATCAGCAGCGACCTGATACTTGAAAGCCCTCTTAAGACAATTCAATTTGTTCACGATCGACGTTGGCGATCGGTCATCAATTCACCGGAGTTGATGGTTCTACGACTTCTGGATGATGGCCAGGTACTCGGTCAGTGCAACGTTATCCCCATGCCTCGATTGGGCGAAGCGGATGACTACACGATCGAAGACTTCAAAAAGAATGTCCAGCAAGCGGTCGGGGAAAGTGGTCAACTGACCGATTCTCGGGCACGAAAAACGACGTCTGGAAATCGCATTTTTGAGGTCGAAGTCACGGGCGAACAGTCGGGAGTTCCGCTGACCTGGATCTACTATCACGTTTCGCAATCCAATGGCTTGCGGGCCATGTGCATCATTACGACGGAATCCGAATTGATCGATTCCGTTCGCGGTACCGAACTCAAGCTGATTGACTCGCTTCTGATTCGCAGCGCCGACGAAGCCCGTCAAGCTCGCGAAGCCGATGAGACCATTCGTTCTCGATAGCAAGAGCAGTTACCATCCCATTCAGCGACGAACCGCTTTCGACGGGCCCGCCGGCAAACGGACCCGTCGGGCCGATTGTTTGTCACTCAAGTTCGACGCAGTTTCAAATTCCGGGCCGGTTCAAATTCCGCCCGTTCACCACGTTGCGGTGGCAGCTAGAATTAGCGCCTGATCAGGTTAGTGATGTTCGTCGTCTCGCCAACCTGCACGTCCTCATTTCCACAACGAGACATCATTCCCACAACTAGACATTGAATGCCGGTTGGGGGATAGTGAACTCTCTTTGAATACGATACTCACTCAACCTGAATCGCCGATTCGATGCTTGATTTGAAACCAAAAATTGACGAAGCCGTATCCTTCATACAATCACAATGGTCCGTGAAACCTCGTGCGGGCGTTGTACTTGGTACCGGACTTGGCCCGCTCGCCGAGCAGATTGAAGTCGAAGCTTCGATTGAATACGAAGAGATCCCGCACTTTGCTGTTTCCACCGCACTCAGCCATCGGGGACGATTGGTATGCGGAACGTTGGCCGGGCTTCCGATCGTCGCAATGGAAGGCCGCTTTCATATGTATGAGGGCTATCCCCTCAAGCAAATCACTCTGCCGGTCCGGGTCATGAAAGCTCTCGGAGCCGATTTGCTTGTCGTCTCAAATGCATGTGGTGGTCTTAACCCCAACTATCAATGCGGCGATATCATGATGATTGAAGACCATATCAACTTGATGGGTGACAATCCGCTGATCGGGATCAACGATGATGATCTTGGACCTCGTTTCCCAGACATGTGTGAGCCTTACTGCCACAAGCTTATTGATCGCGCTTTGACGATCGCCCGCAAGGAAGACATCGTTGCGCATAAGGGGGTCTTTGTCGCCGTGGCGGGGCCCAACCTGGAGACGCGAGCCGAGTATCGATTCCTGCGGACCATCGGTGCCGATGTCGTTGGCATGTCAACGGTTCCCGAAGTTATCGTTGCCGTTCATTCGTCGATGCGAGTCGTCGGTTTTTCGGTCATCACCGACATGTGCCTTGCGGACGCGCTCAAACCCGCGGATGTCAACGAAATCGTTGCGATTGCCAATGAAGCCGCCCCGCGGCTGACAAAACTTGTGACTGGGGTCCTCGCGGAAGAAGCCAAGTCGTGACCCTATCGAGTCCGCTCAATCCCGATGTCATCGATTCGGCAAAGTTTGTTCAGCGCCTTTGGAGCAAGCAACCTTTGCTGGGAATCATACTCGGCACCGGCTCCGGTCAGATCGCGGACTCCATTCAGGTCGATGAGTCGATCGATTACGAATCGATTCCCAATTTCCCAAGCAGCACCGCGATTGGACACAGCGGAAAGTTGGTTTGCGGAACCATTCGCGGTCAAAATGTGGTCGCCTTGAAAGGACGTTTCCATCCCTACGAAGGCCATTCTTTCGAAAGGGTCACGCTTCCCATCCACTTGTTTCACGCGCTCGGTATCGATCGCGTTCTCATTACCAACGCCGCCGGTGGGCTTAACCCGAAATTTGCCGTTGGCGACCTGATGGCCATCACAAGTCATGTTGATTTCATGAACCTGACTTCCTTTCGATTTGGGCAACTCGCCGGGCCCGAGTCCGCGCATCGCTGCATTCGGCGGAGTGATGAGGTCATGGATCATCAACTAATTGATCAGGCGATCCAGGTTGCCCGCCGAGAAGGTTTCAGTATGGATCGCGGTGTTTACGCCGGTTTGCTTGGCCCGAATTACGAAACCCGAGCGGAAATCCGAATGCTTCGGCGAACCGGCTGTGACGCGGTGGGAATGTCCACGATCGGCGAAATTGCGGCCGCGCGGCTGTTCGCAATGAAAGTCCTTGCCATCTCGGTGATTACGAACCTGGCCAATCCCGACCAACTGCAAGAGACTTCGGGGCAGGAAGTGGTTGATTCCGCAAAAGTGGCGGAACCGCGTTTGCTGGCAATCGTCCAAGACCTGGTCAAACGTCTTTGATTGGCTTTTGTCCTTCGTTGCATTTCGATACGCCCCCAACCGAACTCGCCTTCAAACTTGGAAGCTAACGATGTCGTTCAAACAAGTCACGCTGGTCGCCGCGATCACCCTTGTTAACTTTTTGGCGATCGCGTGCCCAAGCCCAAATTCCGTTCTGGGGCAGGAACCGAAACCGCTCGACCACGATCTAAAAGTCCATGAATGGGGAGTGTTCTCGGCGCCACGCGACGCGTTATGGCTCAAGCAGGACATGCTGGTCGAGTGGAGCAGCTTCCCTGACTTCTTTCACGGATATTGGCCGCGGGAAAAGCTGGCCTACCGGGGACCGGTTCGCAAGCCGGTCGTGTTCTTTCATTCCAAGAACAAAATGGAGGTCTTGCTCAAGATTCGTTTCGCCAATGGAAGACCGTTGATCTGGTGGCCTCCCGCCGAACACCCGAGTCAGGGCGGATGGAGCCAGCCATTAGTAGAAAAGGAGAAAGGAGACGTTCTCTCCTACCTGCTCTTCATGATCAAGTTGAACCACCGGGATGCCAAACAGCGCGAAGTCCCGAAAGACCACTGGCTTCAGCATTTGCGAGAAGTCAAATCGGCGGATGTCATGACCGTCGGAGGCCTGCATCGTTTGGGCCACCAGGCCGAACGCGAGAACTTTGTCTATTACGATGGTTTGATGAAAGCGCCGCCGCACCCACTCGTCGATCGCACGAAGCACGGCATCGCGATCAAAACGGATTTGAGAAACGGTTGGTATGACCTGGTCGCCATCGAACGCCGCGATGGCAAGATCTATCTCGGGCAACTTGAAACCATCAAGAGCGGCAAACAAGAAACCCAATTGACGATGCGGGAAGCTGACGAAAAAACGCTTTCCCGTCTTCCCGAACAATATCTCGAAAAGATGGTGGCTGCGGGACTTTATCGCGACGAAGCCCATTCGTTGTTGAAGATTTGGGACGAAGGACTGTTTCGCCAAAAAGGACTGACGATCTTCTTCCGCATCGACCCGAAGACTTACGATGCCTGGCTTCCGACGGTGATCAAACCCAAACCAAAAGAATTCGTGCGGCTGGGAATTGTCGTTCACCATCATTTGGAGCCCGAATTGAACGAAAAAATCGCGCAGCTGATTAAACAACTTGGTGCCCGCGATTATGCGACACGGTCTCAGGCCGACAAGCAGCTTCGGCAAATCGGCGGCCCCGCACTCAAGCCCCTTCAGGAAGCCATGAAAAACGCCGACACCGAAGTTCGAATGCGCTGCGCCAAGATTCTAAAGTTGGATGAAATGCAAAAGCAGGCCGAAGCATTGATGAATAGAAAGAAGCATTGGTGAAAAGGAAGAAGCATTGGTGAAAAGGAAGAAGTGTTGATGAATGGGAAATAGAGCACGAGTGAGTTAAGTCGCCACCCAAAGACAATACAAGCACGAAGCGCAAGCGAGTG
>CAYSXI010000023.1:0-26580 GCA_964434955.1 uncultured Pirellulaceae bacterium | reverse complement strand
ACAAGCACGAAGCGCAAGCGAGTGGTTGGCTCCCCCGGCAAGTCGCCTCACCCCCACCTCTAACCCAACCAACCGTCACCCATCAACTGATTTGGCTTCTCAAACGGCAAGCCTGATCACCGGCCGATCTGCGGAGGCATCTCCAACCACAGGTTTAGCGTCGCCGCCACCAACTGAATTTCATCTCGGCTTCGTTCGAACAGGAAACATTCCGTTTGCGACGGAGTCTTGATGATCAAGTAATAGGGCCGCTCGCTGGCTTCGCCAAAATTGGGTCGAACCTCAAGGCCTTCGCCGCGGAGAAACGAGATCGACCGTTGCCCAAAAACTCCGACTCGCCGGACGGTCAACTTGGCCTCGTCGACTTCAAATTCGAAACATCGCATGGCCAGCAACGTCACCCAAAAGACGCCGGACAAACCAATCAAGATCGCAACCAGCGCCACGCCGAATATCGAGAACGCTTTCGCTGCGGCCACTGCGGCAATAACGACTCCGATCAGAAATACGACTCCGAACCCAATCAAGATCGGCATCACATTCATCGAGTTTGCACGGGGAACAAATATCCGCTTGCCCAGCTTTGATTCCTCAACGCGAACTCGTTGGGCAACCGCTGGATTACGAACCGCAATATCCTTCTTGGTTGCCGCCCAGTCGGTCGGTAAATGATTGTCGCGTGGCAGCTCCAGATGAAAATTGATTTCCGCCGTAAGCCATCGCATCTCGTCGAGGCCGAGATGCTTGACCAAAGTTTGATTCTTTTCGTCTGTCTTTTTGACGAAAATCGTTGGCTCTTCTTCGTCTTCGGTTTGACTTCGCTTCGGCATGTAGTCGATTTCTGAAATCTGACTCACCGGAATCTCAAGGACCCGCTCGCCAAGCTTCGACTTCTTTTGAATCCACAGGCTTTCGGAAGAAACTCCTATTGTCGTGACCTTCGAGGACTTGTTGACGCCTGCGGCAAGAAAGGAAAACCCGATTATCCAAAAGGCAAACAATCCGGCCCAGGTTTCCCACCCGGTCGCATCGCCCATGGCCAGTTTGGTGATCAGGACAACGGTAACAAGCGTCGTCAGGGAAAGCCAAATGATGCTCGCGACCAATAAACCACGACCATTTCCTGCAAAGCTATTGGGCCCGATCGTGTAGATCTGTGCGTGCGAATGATCCGCCACGTCGATTTTTGAATCGTCGGGCTTCGGAAAACGGCGTGGACCCGGGACGGTTTCATCGACGATCGCAATCCGCTTCTTGCGGCTCGACGCCCCTTTTGCTCGAGCGCGTGCCTCCTGGATACTTTGCGGCCCTTCAAACTCGAATTCATTGTTTTCCCAATGAGCGAGTGTTTCTTCGTTGACGAAGTTTTTTTCGATGACGTCGCTAATCAGTTTGGCTGACTTGTAGACCAAAGGTTTGGGATAGCCGAGCAACAAGGTGAAGAACTCACCTTCTTTGGCGTTCAAATTGGCTTTAAGTGTCACCACGTCCAGAAGCATCAGTCCGGCCAGATCCGAAGCCCGCTTGTCGACCGGGTTTTCAATCACGAGTTCGTTGAGCAAGTTCAGTTTGCGGCTTCGTTTCCAACGAAATCGGCCAAAATATTCGGTGACCGTCAGCAGGTCGTCTTTGATCAGAATCGACGCGCGGGTGTTGTCGTTGATCACTCCGATGGAGGCGGCGACCAGCTTGATCGCAAAGATGATCCCGAACACACTCAACGCGGCGAAGCCGATACCCATCAGGCCACCGGCGAATTGTCCCGCCTGAAGTTTGTTGATGCCTTTCGCCAATGGCACCGTGATCCAAAAGACCATCACCACAAAGATGATGGCGGCCAACAAGATACCAAGCCATCCAAACCGCGAGATATGGCCCAGCTTTCGTCTTGGCAAATCGATTCGGCATTCGCCTGGCATTCGATAAACCGAGGGCTCATCCATTGCTTCAGGTTCGGCCAAAGCCATGGAGCTCGAATCGTGTTCGATTTTTGTCGTCGCGAGATTCATTTATCAATTGGTTCGCGGCCGGTCGGAATTCCTTGGAACCAGAGCTGGAAATTTCAATCCATTCTAGCCGATTCCCGGAATCGATTCCTGGAATTCGGAATTTGACGGCAATTCCAAACGCAATTGGTCCAAGTAAGATTCGAGAAACTGCGCTCGTTTTCGGGCTTCGGCTCGCCCCGACGCCGTTTGCATTGTTTCGGGCAGCCGCAGTAGCTTCTCGAAAAAGTGATCGATGACAAATCGTTGGTCATCCGGCATGCGATTTTCGCAAAACGGATCTTCCGGTTGATAGAAATCCAGGTTTAAAAGGCCCCCAATCGAAAAGCAGCGAGCCAGCCCCACGGCTCCAAGCGCATCTAGACGGTCTGCATCCTGAACCAGCTGGGCCTCGATGGTTTTGCAGGGAATCGCGGCGGAATAGCTATGGGCATGGATAGCGTGATGAATTTGCTCCAACACTTGATCGGAAAGATCCGATTCACGGAGAAACTCGATCGCCGCATCCGCCGACATCAAAGAGGCTTTCTTTCTGTCCGGCGAATCTTTCGGAACATTGATGCAATCGTGCAGCCACGCGGCGGTGATCACGACAAGCGGATTTGCCGGCTCGCTCTCAAGCAGCTTCCTTGCGTTGCCGACGACGCGACGAATGTGCTGAAGATCGTGTGCCGAATCGAACTCCGAATTACGATTCAGAAATTCCAGGATCTTGGACTCGTCGATCATCTCCTTGCCTCCCGCATTCTTTATTGATGATTCCTAGCCGGACGTCAAACATCCTTCGGCAGCATTGGTCACTGCCTGATCAAAATCATGTTTTAGATCTTCGCCATCCTCGATCCCAACACTCAAACGGATGAGTTGCGGGGTGATTCCCAATGAGTTCAGCTGCTCTGGCTCGACGCCTCGATGCGAAGTGGTCGCGGGAACACACATGGAAGTTTCGACACCCCCGAGACTGAGCGCCGGGCGCATCAATTCCAATTCACGCAGGAATCGTTCGATTTCAATTTCAGGAGCCAACTCAAAAGCAATCATGGCTCCAAACGAACGCATTTGCGCGGCAGCAACCTGATGATCCGGGTGGGACTCCAAGCCGGGATAGTGGACCCGACTCACGCCTTCATGCGTCTCCAGAAACCGAGCCAAATTCATCGCGTTTTCATTTTGCCGACGGACTCGAACTTCAAGCGTCTTGAGGCTTCGGTCCAGCAGATAGGCAGTCATTGCATTCAGGCTCCCACCATAGTGCAGGGCTTTTTTGCGAATCGCGTCCATTCGATCGCGATCGGAAACAACCGCGCCGCAGCAAAGATCGCTGTGTCCACCCAGGTATTTCGTTCCACTGTGCAATACCACGTCCAACCCGAGTTCGATCGGATTTTGAACAATCGGACTGGCGAAGGTATTGTCGATCACCGTCGTGATACCATGCTGGTTCGCCAGTGCAGCGATCTCTCGGAGGTCGACTATCTCGAGCAGCGGATTGGTTGGCGATTCGACGTAAATCACTTTTGTCGAATCCTTGACGGCACCGGCGAAAGATTCATTCGATTTGTCGACGAATTGAAAATCGACGCCGCGCTCGTTCAATTCGTCCGAAACAAAAGTATGCGAACCCCCATAAAGCCCGTTCAGGAAGATCGCATGGTCACCCGGCCTCAGCAAAGCGGTGAGCGTGGTGCTAATGGCTGCCATCCCACTGCTGAAGACTAGCCCCGATTCTGCGCCTTCCAGGTCGGCGATTCGTTTAGCAACCGAATTCTGGTTCGGCGTGTTAAAGTATCTTGGATAATTCTGCGGCCCAGAATCGATATATTCAAATGCGGTCGATGGATCGATTGGTTGCACGGCGCCTGCGTATTCGGCAGACGAATCGATGGCGACGCAGCGGCTGGCTTTTTTCATGGTCGGCTCCTCAGGAATTCCCCAATTTTATCGCGATCCTCCCAATGAAAAGAAGGGCCAGCGTCGCCGGTTTTGAAGAATCATGTTTCAACTTTTAAATCAAATATTTGAGTGGCCCAGGGCAAGACGCAGAAAAAAGATCAGCCAGCAGCCGCTCTCCGAATTGCAAAACCGCGTGATCGAAGAATCCGTGAGTTTCTTTGATCGGTGGCCCGAATCTGTTCGGCAAAAACATGCAACAGCCGTCAAAATCCTGATCAACGAAAAACACTGGGAGGGTTGCGACGATCTTGTATTGACCGAGGAAATCCAAACGGCCATCGCTGCTCAAGCCGCCATCATGCTTGTGGGAGTCGAAAACTACTATTTCGACGCGCTCCACACTTTGCTGATTTTTCCCGAGAACTACGAGCGAGAAATCCAGGATGGATTGGTTCGGTCAGAACAGAGCCTGGCCGGTGAAGCCTGGCAAGACGGCCGGATTTCGCTGTCCTGGGCACAGGTCCAACACGGTTTCATGTACCCGGAAGATGGACACAACGTCGTGATTCATGAATTTGCGCATCACATCGATGCCGTTTCAGGCTCGATGGATGGACGACCGGTCCTGTCGCAAAACTCGGATCAACGATTGTGGAACCAGGTATCTCAGCGCGAGTATCAGCAGCTGGTTCATGAGGTTCAGTCAATGAAACCAACCTTGCTTGATTCCTACGGAGCGACCAATGAAGCGGAATTTTTCGCGGTCGCCAGCGAGTTTTTTTTCGAGTTGCCCGATCTGCTCTCGCGCGAGCATGCGCTGCTTTATGATCTGCTGGTTAAGCTCTACTGTGTGGATCCGCGCGAGTGGATTGGCTGAGCCGATCCAACCATCGACCGCAAAAAGAAAAGGCTGCCAAGGGGGATGGCAGCCTTTGTGCTGGAATGGGGGGATTCCAGGATGACAATTCGCTTTGTCAGGTTTGGTTTGAGCTTGGCCGCTTAACGATCAAGCCGCAACAAAGAACGCAATTGTTGTTCGCTATGAAGTCCTGTTTCTTTGTAGTTTTGTTTTCCTTCTTCGAATCGCACCAGCAAAGGAATGCTTCGAGCGTTAAACTTTGCCGCGATCTCAGGGTGCTGATCGACGTCAATCTTGATGACTTTCGCCTGGTCAGAACCAAATTCCATTCCATTCAGGGTCTGCCCCATTGCCCGGCAAGGAGGGCACCAAGACGCATGGAAGTCCAGCAAAACCGGCACGTCGCTCGATTCAATCAGTTCGTTCAGTTTCGACGCGTCATCCAATTCGATGATGGCCGCATTTGCACTTTCATTCATGTCGGCTGCCTGTGAAACAGATGGTCCGGCGTTTCGCAAAACAACAAATCCGACCAGACTGATCAAAGCCACCGTCAGCAAGGGAGTGATAATCGATTTCACCAGGGGTTCCTCGTTCATAAAGTTTCTACGGTTGCGAATCGCGAATCGGTTCGCTGTTTTCGTAGGTGACGTGAGAGGAACCGGGAACTTACGCGGTTTTAGGAGAATTTTTGCCTTGGTGCGTGAGGCAGCTCACGCTGTGGGCCCCGGAGCAGGCCAGGAATTAAAGGGGAACAACGGACAAAGAATCGGTTTCCGATGCCCGATGGCTCGTTCGCCCGTGGTTGGTCGTGGGTTTTTCAGACCAGGTTTGGTTGAGCGACATTGTTTTAGCGCTTCAGGCGATACGAGAAAAAGGAACGGATTGTCCGGGATAAAGAACCACTCGCTGGCGCGTCGTGCTCGTAGGGATGTTGCGGGGCCCGGTTCCAGCAATGGGGCGCTGTGTTTGCATCGGGGATGCGCGAGGACGGCCATTCACTCGCTGGCGCGTCGTGCTCGTAGGGGAAATGGACGGTGGCTACTTCTGCTTTTGGTCGGGAGTGGACTTGAATTGAATCGATCGAAATTGCGATTCGGAATCGGACGCTTTGCTGGAGACGGGGTTTCCATTCAAGTGAATTTGCATTTGGACTTCATCATTGGGAACCAGCTGCCATTGTCCGTTCTCGGACTTGTTTTCGACTTCCGCCCAGACCATGAAGCGGTTGCCTGCCAGCTCATCGAGCCCGACATAGGAGATCGTTCCCTGAAAGTTTACCGTTCGTCCACCGGCGAGGGTTGCGGTCACGGTCACCTTCTGTCCGGCAACCTGATGGCGATCGTATTGGCCCGCGTTCACAAACCCCTGGACTTTGAGTTTGTTCATTCGAATCACTCGAACGACTTTGTCGCCTGCGTTCACCCAGGAGCCAGCAGGCTGGTAAACTTCGAATACGTTGCCTTCGATGGGAGTTCGAATCATGTGACGTTCGATGGCGTCCTTGGCCGTTCTAACCAGAACCTCTTCGCGAACTTTGTCCAGTTCGGCAAGTTGTTTCTCGTTCTTCGCGCGCTGAATCATCATTAGGGCTTTTTTGGCTTCGTATTTCCAGCTTTCAAGTTGGGTTTTGGAACCCGCCCCGTTTGCGACCAGTTTTCGTTCACGCTCGTATTCATCGTAAGCGTGTTGATAAGCGAGTTCGGCCGCTTTGATATCCGTTTCATCGGTCGCTTTTTTTTCGGCGATCGACTTCCTGGCCTGCGCGTCGGCCAGTTGCTGCTTTGCAACTTGGTCATCGACTCGAGCAAACTCCTGGTTCAGCTTGACATAGTCGCCGACTTTGACATCGAGCGTCTTGAGGATGCCTGCTTGAGAAGCCGGAACGTCGACATCATCGATGAGTTTCACGAAACACAAATCCAGGTCGATCCGATTTGGATTGACTGGCCGATTCGGTGTCTCGATCGGCTTCGCCGCGATATTGAAATCCTGGCCATCAAGTTCAGCTGAGCTGGCGGCCCAGGTTGCGGCACTCAGGATCAGAGCGATAACAAGTTGCTTTTTCACGACAGATTTCCTTGGCCCAGAGTCGGAGTCAGTCCATTTTCGAGAACCCACCAAGTCTTTTATCGGTTCTCTCAATCGCGGGCTTGGAATAATTCTGTGAATGACGGGGATTGCTAGCGAGCCCGGTTGGATTCTGATCGTTCGGATCAGAACCAGAACATGACTTTGGCTTGAACGGTTTCGATCAGCTCGTGGAACAGGACGTAACCGACGCTTCTTTCACCGCAATGAATTTTTGCTGTCACCCGGGTTCCCGATTTCAGTAACTCCGTTGGAATGGTTTCCTTGTCGAAGGCAACGCGGACGAGGACCGAGTTTCCTTCTTCGCTGTACACATCCAACTTTCGATCCATTTCGACGATTTCGCCTTCGAAGGTCGAGCCGGGATGCGACGCGAGAGTGAAGGTCACTCGCACCGCCTGATCCGAGGAGCGACTTTGCTGCATCAGATGCTCGACTCGCTTCTCAGGCAACTCAAGTTCGAGCTGCCAACTTGTTTCCGGGTCGACAACTGTCATCAAGTTCTGCCCCTGTTGAACGGGGCGACGAATCAGGTTTTGCCGCAACTGCCAGTTAACAATTTGACCACGTTGGGGAGCACGAAGCGTCAGCTTGCTTAACTGATACTGTTTCAGTTGAAGCTTCCGACGAATACTGATTTGCGCCTGTTTCGACTTGCCGATCTCGCCCTCAAGTTCGAGCTGCTCGATTCTTTCAAGTTTTTGGTTTCGGGCCCGTTCCAGTTTTTTCTGCTGTTCGATTTCCGTTTTCAATTGCCCTTGAAGGGTTTCGATATCCACGAGCAAGTCGTTATTGGTCATTTCGGCGAGCACCGCATCTTTTTCAACGACCGCATTGGGATCTTCCGGGATGTATATCTCTTTCAGTATTCCGTTGGAAGGTGCAAAGATTTCGTAGCGGGTTTCCGGTACAAGCTTTCCATTGGCCGCAAGTGAGAAATCATAGGGAATGATGGTCATTGCCCAGCCAATTGCGACGAGTACGGCGATTGCCAGGGCCCATTTCGGGATTCGCGAGGCTGCTTTGACACCGGGGACCGCACCGATTGCCTTGAGCAGTGGCATCATCACAACGTTGCTATGCGTCAACGAGTTCGTTAGCGCGTCCGAGCCGTGCGATTGCACGACTTCCGCGCGAGTTTTCATGCTCGAACCAATTCGATCATCCCCTAACTGTTCGAAGATGATCGCGCCGATCAGTTTGGGTTTGCGGCGACGACGCCGGGTCTCGGTGGGATCCTCTCGTTCGACTTGCGATTCGTGAAGAGGAAGAATCGCGATCATTTTGGAATGGGAACAGTCAACGTATTCCTGAAGTCGTTTTTCGATTTGCGGTGGAAGCTGTGTATCATCGCCGTTGTACCAGAGGCTCATGTCGGCGCGGACGACGGTGGTTGCAAGCTTGCCAAGCAATTTGACTTGTTCCGCCCGCCTTTCAATTGCATCCAAACCGCTGACCGATTCGATCTTGCACCGACTGCCTTTCATCAATGCGACGCTCACGCGATCACATTCGGCAAACTGTCGACCTTCGTTGGCCAGGGTATAGACGGTTTGTTTTGTATCGAGTCCGTTGTGAATCTGGTGGACGAACTTTTCGAGACGGTGCCAGGTTTCCTGGCGTTGCCCAAAATCCTTGAGCCTTTGGTTCTTCAGGAACGTGCTGGCGATCTCGCACATCTGAACAAGGAATCGAAGGTATCCGCGCTGGGTGGTCGGACCTCCGCCCGGTCGCTGGAATATTTCGACAAGTCCATCGACTTCGTTTTCCGTCGTTAACGTCCCGATGACGAGTAGATGTTCGGTGGGGTTGGAGATTGCCTCCGCTTCGTCATCGGCATTCCCGCTATGCGGCGGAACGAGAGTTGGCTGCCCCGACTCCATCAGCTGTTCGAGAAGCCGGCCATGCTGGGCTTGCTGCTGTTTCTCCTTCAAGCCGGATTGGCCCAAGTTGGCGTGGTATTCAAGCTGCAGATGCCCCTCGGAATTTCGTAGCCAAATCGCGCCGCCAACCGAAGCCAGCGCGCCAATCGTCCGAGTTAGAAAACCTTGATAGAACTCTTCCCGCGAGCATTCGCTTGAAGCCAAATCGCGAATCTCCTGAACCAGATTCCGAATCTGGTTCTTGGTTTCATTGATCAGCTTGGGATCAATCGCTTCACTGTTTGCCGGAGAACCTTGAAAACGATTGGGAACCTGACCCGCGTCAGCTCGTTCAATGGATTCAGTGCTGGTTTGAGTTTCGTTGGACATGGGCCATCCATGCAAATTGCAAGTCATTGCGGTCGAGAATTTTTGGTGCGGGAATTTCGCGGATTTCGCCAATCCTTTCAAGCCGGATTCGGTGGTTGGTAATTTGGTTTGATTGCGATAAAACTGTTTTGATGGCATGTCGTGGTGAACCACGAAGCATTGGCAATTTGGGAAAGCCGATCCGGTTCGGTGGCAAAGGGCCCGGGGCTAGCGAGTTCAGAATTTCGATTTCGCGGAATTTGCGATGAGAGTTGTAATCAAAACCAAAAGCGAAGATGTCAGTCGAATGGCTGCGCAAATCATCGCCGACACGATTCGTAAAAAGCCGGATTGCGTTTTGGGATTGGCGACGGGTTCCAGCCCGCTTGCCACCTATAGCGAGTTGGTTCGCATGCATCGCGAGGAGGGACTCGATTTTTCGCGCGTAACGACCTTCAATCTCGACGAATACGTTGGGCTTCACGGGACGGACGTCCAATCTTATCGCTATTTCATGCAGACCAATTTCTTTGACCACGTCAACTTGTTGCCTCAAAACACCAACGTGCCCGATGGCCGGGCATTGAATTTCGAACAGTATTGTGAAGCCTATGAACAACGAATCGTCGATGTCGGTGGAATCGACCTGCACCTGCTGGGGATCGGTGCCGATGGCCATATTGCATTCAACGAGCCGGGCTCTTCGCTTGGGAGCCGGACGAGGCTGAAAACGCTGGCGGACGAAACCGTTCGCGACAATGCGAGATTCTTTGAAAGCATCGAACACGTGCCGCGACTTGCGATAACCATGGGCATTGGTACGATTCTTGAGTCGCGCAGGTGCTTGATGTTGGCCATGGGTGATGGAAAATCGGAAGCGATCTGGCATACCATTGAAGGCCCGATCACCGCTCAGGTAACGGCTTCGGCACTTCAATTGCACCGTGATGTGACCGTTTTGCTCGATGAAGGAGCAGCCTGCCTATTAAAGCGGCGCGAATATTACGACAATGTCGAGCGCTGGCAGCAACTGCTGGAAACCGGACAATACGACTTGCTCGGCGTTACCCGAAACGAGCCGAACTAACTCATCCTTTATTCTTTGAATTCCTATGCGACATATTGGTTCGATCGCGAATGCCAATGAAGCCGAGACTTTTTCGGCCTATTTGACGATTCAAGGCGTCGCCAACCAGATTGAACTGGAGGAGAACGAATACAACGTCTGGGTCAAGGATGAAGATCAACTCAAGAACGCCATTCGCCTGCTCGAGGATTATCAAAAGAATCCCCAGGATGAAAAATACAAGGGCGTCGTCGAAGAGGCCAGGAAGCGAATCGACGCCGAAATCGAAGAGCGAAAGCAAGCCCAGAAAAACATTGTTAATGTTCGCGACCGCTGGCCAAGTGGCGCAAAGCGTCGTGCTCCCCTGACGATCACCCTGATTGTTATCAGCTGCGTCGTCGGATTGTTGACTTCGTTTGGCTACGTTCCCACGGATCCATCCGGGGCAGTCGATATTAAGAAAACCAGTGCCGCGATGAAGGCGCTTTCTTTCAATTACGTCGAAGGCGAAGCGGCGCGAAAAATCGTCAATGCAAAGAAATCGGACGACGATATTCGGCTGCGTTTTGCTTCGCTGTTTCGTGGTGAAGTCTGGCGAGCATTCACGCCCATTTTCATTCATTTTGGCGCGATCCATTTGCTGTTCAACATGATCTGGATGTTCATCCTGGCTCGGCTTGTGGAAGACCGATTTGGGACACCCTTTTTCGCCATCATTGTTTTGCTGAGTGCGCTCCTTCCCAACCTAGCCGGTTGCGCCGTTCCCGAAGCGATCGACGGACACGGACCGGCCTATTCCAATGGCAATCCGGCATACATCATGGGCCTGCTGGGTGGTATGTCCGGTGTGGTTTATGGCGTTTTTGGATTTGCCTGGATTCGTGGATACCTTGATCCGGCTTGCGGAATTCGGTTGGCACCTTCGACGATCATCATCTTCATCGTCTGGTTCTTCATCGGTTGCACTCCGCTCGATGAAGCTTGGCTCAACATGTCCATCAGCAACTGGGGCCATGGAGGTGGCCTGGTGGTCGGCATGGCCATTGCCTGGATATCGTTTCAGCTCGACCGGGCCAAGTTTGTGAATCGAAGTCGCAAGAGCTAGGGGCCTTGTTTGAATTCGGCAGCCGAATCCAATCGCCAACTTCCTCCTGAATGGGCCCCGCATCGAGCGACCTGGTTGGCTTGGCCGCATAATCGCGAGACCTGGCCAAACAACTTGCCGGACGCGCAAGAAGAGTTCTGCCTTTTGGCCAATTGGATTTCCAAATCAGAACAGGCTTGTATCCTGGCCGGAAAACAGTTTGTCGACGACGTGCAAAGGCGATTCAGCGGAAATCCCAACGTCATCGTTCATCTCATCGAAACCAACGATGCCTGGATTCGTGACTACGGTCCGACTTTTACACTCGATCGATGCCGGAGCAGTCTCCAGTGCGTGGACTGGGATTACGATGCCTGGGGCGGGAAGTATCCACCTTTCGGTGACGATCAAAAAGTCGCCAAACAGATTTCGGATTTGCTGGGTCGGCCGTACGCCAAAGTCAAACGTGTGATTGAAGGTGGCGCGATTGAAGTCAACTCGAATGGGACGTTGCTCACCACCGCTTCCTGTCTGCTCAATCAAAATCGGATTGGAAAGGAATCACGAGACAACGTCAGGCGCGAGATCGAGCGGCTTTTCTCGGAACACCTGGGCGCAACCGAAGTTGTTTGGTTGTCCGGAGCCGAGTTGGCGGGGGATGATACCGATGGACATATCGATCAGGCGCTGCGTTTTGTCGACGATCGCAACCTGGCGATTGCAAGTTGCCAATCCGTTGACGATCCGCAAGCAAAAAGTCTTTCGCAAATGTCTCGCGAAGTGGAAACCTGGTTGGGGTCCAGTCGCGCCACCATCGACTTGATCTCGCTTCCATTACCGAATGAAGTTCGCGTCGGCGGCACGCGAATTCCCGCCAGTTATGCCAATTTCATTTTCACCAATGAACATTTGATTATCCCCCAGTTTGGAGACAAGCTGGCAGACGAACAAGCGATTGAAATTCTGAAGGAACGCGTTTGCGATCGGGAAGTCATTGGATTGCCATCCGCCAATCTGACCTATGGCCTCGGATCATTTCACTGCTTGACTCAGCAGGAACCGGAATCCGCGGATGCAATCAAAAACGGCCGCGATCTGGTTTGATCGCGGCCGCCTGCTTGTCTGAATTTGGACGTCGTTCTACTTTCGGCGATTTTGTAGCTGAGGTTGTTTCGCCTGGCTATTCGGTTGATTCGCCAGTGGCTTTCGCTCCACGACCTTCCAAAGCAAGTTGGGTGGATTGGGTTTCACGAAGTTACCCAACCACTGATTGATCTGCGAAAGTCCTCCATCGACTTTTCGGTCCTTGAATTGAAAGACCGTGTAGCTCTGGTTGGTTTTTGCATCAAAGTTCGGTGCGTACATCGTGAGCGAAACAGGAAGATAGGGATCGCGTGTCAAAACCAGGTCGATCTTCTTGAAGTTTCTGGCGTCTTCAATGCGCTTCGGAAATGCTTCGAGTACGAAAATTTTGTTGTTGTTCTGGGGACGAACACGAACCCAGTAGCGCGCCTTGATTTCGTCGGCTTTAACTCCGAACAAAAATGGTAGTGGACTGTTTTTCAAGCCCTGGCCTCGCATGTCTTCTGGAAGTTTCGTTTCGTAAATCCGTTTGGTTTCGAAATCGTATTCGAAGATGCTGTTTCCGTCGCAAATCCACTTTTCTTTTTCTGCCTTGTTGTTCTGATCCTTAATCTCTTCGTAGTCAGCTTCCTCAACCATTTGGCCCTGTTGGTTTTTGACCTTCTTGACGCCTTTGAATCGCCAGGCTCGGGTGACTTCGTACATGCCCTTGTCCGGGGCCTGGTAACGAACGGTTCCCCGCGCCAGGGTGCAGGCGGCCAAGCGTTTGTTGACGGGATCGCGCCAACGGCAAAACTGGGGTGAATAAATCCATCGCTCGAAGGAAAACTCATAGCGCTGGATTTTCGCACTTCTCTGTTCCCAGACCAACAATAGTTGATCCAGGTACTTTTGATGTTCCGGAGTCGGATCGGTCCAGCCAGCTGGCTTTCGAGGTTGCATCGTGCGATTCGATGCATTCTGTGCGGGAACACGGTTTCCCTGGACGCCGTTGTTCTGGACCCCGTTGTTCTGGACCCCGCCCTGCTGCTGGAAACCCTGTCGATTTTGAAGTTGGTTGTTCTGCGTATTGCGCGGTTGAAGCTGATTCTGAGCTGCGAGTCCCGCTGTCATCCAGGTCGAGATCAGAAGCGCCAGAATTGTATTCGCGTTTCGAAGCTTCATTTGAAATTCCATTTCCAAATCGAGTTAGCCAGTTTGGGTCTTAGATTCGCTCCGGGCGCAGATCGAACCTGAGATTGATCGGGGAGTCTAACAACATTGCCAAAGCTGACCTATAGATGTTTTGGCGGATACGAATGCGTCATGCTGCTAGCAGGCTTCGCTTGGTCGAGCGGCAGATCGGTAGGGCCGACACGCTCCGAAATGAGCCGACGTGGAATACTCCGAAAAGGGCCGACGTGGAATGCCGCGAGAAGGACCGACGTGGAATGCCGCGAAAAGGGCCGACGGGGAATGCTGCGAAAAGGATGGTGAGCGCGAGATTACTTTTTGAAAGTCGTAATCCAGAGGAAGGGGTTGCCCGCTTCATCCAGACGAACCTCGGGTTTCATTTGAGGTCGGACTTGAGAAAGGCACTTTCGGACGACTCCGTAAAAGGTTTGTTTTTGCTCGACGACGGTCGCCGTCAGTTTGGTCGGATCAGCTCCATGCCTGGCCATCGTGTTGTGGTCGTAAAGGAAAGGGACTTTCACTTTGCTTTCCAGGGCGTCGAGAATTTTTTTCAATTCGTAGTTTCGAATTTCAAACTTCTGGGACTTGAACATTGAGGGAACGGCGAGTGCGTTGCCACGCGTGCTCGGCCATCCGACCGGCCAATGCTCGTCGGCTTTCAAGGAATCCATAATGACAATTTCGGTCGTCTTCCCCTGCTCTCTTTTGGGAACTGCGACGAGCCCAATCGGCCGAAGGACGGCAGCCAACGTGGTGCCACAGGAAAGCGAGTTCATTTCCTCGGCGACTTTTGATTCTTTTGCCAGCGCATCTCGTGCCGAGGAGTCGACACGAACCGGGGTTTTGATGGCCTCGGCGATCGCCTCGACGACATCCATCACCGGTGTGTCTTTGGTGGATTTTTTGTGGAGCGCGGCCAGGTCCTGCTGAAGCGCGACAAGCTGCGTTGCGGTCAAACCAAAGGCCATCTTTTGCGAGAGAGCCGTTTTGGGTCCGTCGGCGCGGATCGCCTCGATGTAGGCGGCAATTTTTTCTTTGTCGCGATTCGTGAAGGTTTTGCCGCCCGGCAAGTTCAATCGGTTGTTGGAAAGAACGCCTACGATCCGGTAATGCTTGCGGTTGCCAAACGTCGACTCATCGACTTCCATTTTGACATTCTTGCGAGCACTTTTGAGCGATGAAATATTAGCACCGACTTTGGAAAGCAATTCTCCCCAGGTCTGCTGGGTTTCGAGGCCCGAGTTGACGGAATAGATTTCAAGCTCAACCGACGCCTTTTGGGCGTCTGCCTGATCGAAACAGGTACCAAACGCACCGAGCAAAGCGATTAACGCGACATTCCGGAATTGCAACATGTTTTCTGCCTTGGATTAAGGTGTTGCCTTCATTATACGTTTTTCTGCCGGACTGGCGAAATGGAATGCGCGCTGAACGCTTGGTTCCTTCGGCTGGCCCACTAGTCGCAAAAACCGTATCGGCAGATACACCAAAGTGCATTAAACAGGTCGCGAACGCCAATCTTCTTTCCTTCGGCATAAGTTCGAGCGTTGTAGGAAATTGGAACTTCCGAGAAAGAGAATCCGCGCCGCGCCAGCTTGGCAGTGATTTCAGGTTCGATGCCAAACCGGTTTTGCTTGACGTCGAGTTTTCGAATGATATCGCCACGAAAGGCTTTGTAACAAGTTTCCATGTCGGTCAGCTTGAGACCGATCATCCAGTTCAAGGACTTGGTCAAGAACGCGTTACCGAAACGGTGAATAAACGACTCGTCCTGTTGTTCCTCGCCGATAAAACGCGAACCGTAGACGACATCACATTCTTCTTTGGCGATTGGGACCAGGAGCTTGGGAATGTCCTTGGGGTCGTATTCGAGATCGGCGTCCTGAACGACGACGATATCACCGGTTGAGTTTTCAAAGGCGGTTCGCAGTGCGGCGCCTTTACCGGCGTTTTCCTCTTTGCGGATGATGACCACACCCTTGATATCCTCAAGTCGCTCGAGGACTTCGGGCGTTTTGTCGGTGCTGCAATCGTCGACGATAATGATTTCTTTGTTGAACGGAAGGGCGGCAACGCGAGTGACGACTTTTGCAATCGTCGCTTCTTCGTTGTACACAGGAATGACAATCGAAACCGTGAGGTCTTCGGGAAGCGTCATCCCGTCGCCCGAGTTACGATATTCCTGGATCTCGTTTTCGGTCAGTTCTTGCAAGGACTCGAGGCGCTGCAGAATCGCTTGTTCCTGGTCTCCCAAGGTGGAAGGGAGCGTTACCAGGGGAATCGAAGTCGTTGGTGATGCGGGGTTTTCTAGCATGGTGGGGCAACTCACTTATGTTTGTCGGGGCAATCGGGAATGAGTTGGAATTGAGTGGTCCATGACATGACTTGGGTTGATCTTTCCAATACCCGATACAAAGCACTCGCAAACGTAGCCCACGAATAGATCCTGCCCCGGTGATGACTGTCAGATGATTACAGAAGCCCGGTTGTGTTTAAGGAAAACAACGGATATTCCGATTCTGACGCGCTGGAGTTCGCCGTCAGATTCCTACCCGCTTTGGTTTGATGTACAAAGTAGAAATCGTTGGAGCGAGCGTCAGACTTCAGTTGCCGCCTCGCCAACGGCATGATCGGAACCAATTTGGACCCAATGGAAAGAAAATGAATCCCAGTTGTGAGATTCAAGGCGTTACCCTGCAGCTGAGCCACCCTCACGAAGTCGCGGGACAGTGGATCGGCCAGGATGAAATCCTGAAGCAGGTTCTCGCTTGCTGGATCGTCGTCGATGAGAAAGACCTACCGCTGACGCCGCGATTGATTGGAACGCCCGGAATCGGAAAAACGGCACTGGCAATTGCAGCAGCCGAGAAACGAAATCAGGAACTTTACATTTATCAATGCACGGCCGACACGCGGCCGGAGGACCTGCTGGTCACACCGGTTTTGGCGGAAAGTGGCAAGATCGCCTACCACGCCTCGCCTCTGGTCACGGCAATGATTCGGGGGGGCGTCTGCATTCTCGACGAAGGCAACCGGATGAATGAAAAATCCTGGGCCAGCTTGGCGCCTTTGCTCGACTATCGGCGCTACGTTGAATCCATCGTTGCCGGAATTTCGATCAAGGCGCATCCGGATTTTCGTTGCTGTGTCACGATGAACCAGGACGAATCGACTTTTGAAATTCCGGACTACATCCTGAGTCGACTTCAACCCTCACTGAATCTTGAATTTCCCAATCGCGACGACGAACTTGCGATCCTCGAGTATCACATTCCATTCTGCCCGGCCGAGATGCTGGCAATGACGGTTGAGTTTTTGCAGAAGTCGCACGAACTTAAACTTGACTTTTCGCCACGTGACGGGATCAATTTGTTGCGATACGCGCTGAAACGAATTGGCCAGGATCCCGATCATCCTGCCAGCCAGGACGAAGTGTGGCGTGAAGCGTTGGAAAAATGCCTCGGGCCAGAAGCCCTGGACCTGGAAGCCTTCGCGAAACAGCGCAATGCGACTCTTGGGGGGCAATCGGTGCCTCTTGGATTAGGTGATTTCTTTTTTGCCGCGGACGACCCGCTTCATCCGGATGTGGATGACGACGTGGACGATGACGACGATGACGAATTCTGAATCCGTTTTGAAAATTGGACCCCGGGTTACCGCGTTGCCGATCATCCACGGCAATGGCGATTGTGCTTGGGAAGTTCGGCGGGCGATGGCCCAAGGATCCTTTGACTGTCTTGCCGTTCCGCTGCCCGAGTCGTTTCAAGCCCAGGTGGAACAAGCGGTCCTTCAGTTACCGACGCCGAGCGTGGTAACTCAATCCAGTGAGGTGGAATTCCAGGGCGAATGGAATCCAGACCGAGACGAGGACGAAGAGAGCTTTCCCGAAGTCAGCTATGTCCCGATCGACCCTTGCCAGGGCGTGATCGCAGCCATCCGAACGGCAATCGGGGAACACTTGCCGATCCGTTTCATCGACTTGGAAACGCGACTGTACGAACCGAATAGCGCCGTTCTACCCGATGCCTACGCGCTGAAGAAAGTTTCGGTCGCCCAGTTTGCATCGGCGGTGGTTCCGCATCTGAAACCGGCCGTTCAGGAACAGTGGGGACGGCGGGTCGAGTACATGGCCTGGCAACTCAAGCAACTGTCCGTGGACTATCAGAACATCCTGTTTGTTTGCAACATTTTGGATTGGCCCTGGATTCGCCAAGCGTTCATGCGCCACGACCTCTCGCCACCGGAAAACGAATCGGTTGGCGAAGTGGATTGGTACCAGGTGGACCCCGAGACCTACTACTTTATGCTGGGCGAGCTGCCTTTCATTACCGGGCTTTACGAGAAAGCTCGCAGCGAGCTTGGCAACGACGACAACCTTTCAATTGACGGCGTCAAGGAACTTTTGATATCAGCCCGCGAAGCCTACCGAGCCGACTACAAAAAGCGGGCCCGTCGCGTAACGCCGAAGCTATTGAGTCTTTGCTTAAAGTACATACGCAACCTGACTTTGATTCACCACGAATTTTCGCCGCAATTGGCGACCATCGTTACCGCAGCCAAACAAATTGTTGGTGATGGATATGCCTTGCACGTGCTCGAATCGGCCAAGCAGTACCTTCAGCTTCCACCCCTCGGGCGAGACGAAATTCGGATGGGCATTGACCAGGCCCTGCTGCCAAACGAAGACGTTGTCAGCGCGGTCAGCCGCTTGCCGGGGCCGCCGATCACCTGGTCCACCATCAAGCTTCAACCCAAGCCGGACTCGGCGTCGCAGATTGAATGGCAACAGCGCTGGAATCCGTATTCCCAATGCAGCTGGCCACCGGAAGACGAAGTGATCGAGAACTTTCGGGCGACCGTTTTTGATCGAGCCTTGGAAGTCATTGGAATTGACCTCGCGAAAACCGAAAAATTCACGACCAGCATCAAAGACGGGATCGATGTTCGTGACACATTGCGACACTGGTATGACAAACAGATTTACGTCAAAGTGCTTCCGCCCAACCGGGGAAAGTTGGACGCGGCGGTGATGCTTTTTGATTCGCCCGCCGATCCGCGTGAGTATCCATGGCGGACAACCTGGTTTGCGGAACACAAGGAGGAGTCGACTCTCGCGTTTTACGCAACCGATTTCCAGGACCAGCCTGTGGGTCCGGGGATTTGCCTGGCCAACTACGGCGGCGCCATGTTTCTGTATCCTCCGATCGCGATCCCAGACATCTGGCAGGATCCTCGGCTTGATTTCACCTCCACGCTCGAGGAACGCTTGTTGGCCGCAGCTTGCATGTATTCGCAATGCCCCCACGTTGCTTTGGTCAGTCCCCTGCCGCCGGGTCCCGGTTGGCGACGACTCGCCAAAAAGTACAAAAAGCAGTTGGTTCACCTTCCGTTGAACCGATTCAGCGACTCGACCGTTCAGCAACTTCGGATCGTGCACGTCCTCAATGGCAAGGAAGTTCGAAGTTATGCGGCCGAGTTTATTCGTCGTGTTTGATGACCGGCCCTCGACCTGAGAACGGAAATTGCCCAAAATCGGTCCATTCAATTGCTCCAAAAGGTTTGATCATGGACAAACTCAATCTGTTTCAGAACTTGGTCTTCATGGCCGCCAGTGATGGAAAGTTCACCGACGAAGAAATCCAGGCATTGGCCGTGAGGGCGGAGTCATGGAACATCTCGAACGATGACTTCGACAGCATCATCGTGGGCTTGCAGTCAGGGGATGTGGATATGATCCTGCCGGAAACACGAGAACAAAAAACGGAGCTTCTTTCCGAGATGGTCAAGATCATGGCGGCCGATGGCGAGTTGGCCGAAGTCGAGAAACAACTTTGCGCGACCGCCGCCGCCAAGATGGACTTTACAATGCAAGAGTTCGAGCAAATTCTCAGCTCGTTGATCTCTTGATTGGTTAGTTAACGGCGAATGCTTGGTCGTCCTTGGCGGCGCGATTCGCGCGACGGCAACTCGGACGGGGGCGAATTGGTTTCCACCCCCTGACGGCGGCTTTGGCCAGCGTGGCTTCGGCTTCGGATTCTTTGGGAGAAGTCATCGGCATCGTAGTATTTCTCAGCCAGCTCATTCACGTGACAACGTTGTTTAAGTTGTTCAAAGGGGACGCTGCGATCTAACAGGCCCAGGTCGTAGGCATAGCGATCCGAGTGACCGGGGAATAGTACTTGCCAAGCGTAGGGCACCTGATTGTTCTTGATCTGGTTCACATGTCCGACCAGGTTGGTCGTGCAGTTGTTTCGGATGGTGTCGTAAAATTCGGGCTGATCCGCGAGCTTGTTGGCCCGGCTCATCATATCGACAAACAAAGTCTGAGCCTGCTTCGGGGTCGCCATGGTTGGATAAATGTAAACGTCCGCGTCCCGGTGGCGGGTCCGGAGTCGAATCACATCTTTTTCGTCAGCCACGACATAGGTGACTTCGTATTGATTTGCGATACCCAGGATTGGGGAATACTTTTCACCTTTTTCCGTTCGGATCTCGACCGAGATTACCATCTGAGTTCCGTCATCCAAGCCAAAACTCAGCATGGTATGTGCGAGCATTGGCGCGGATGCGAAAGGCACGACGATAAAGTCGACAGAGCGAATTTGCTCGAGCTTGAATTTCTTTTCGTAGTAGGAAACGATGAAGTCCAACTCGCTGACGTAAGTATTGTTGCGAATCTTATCGATAGCGATCTCGTCGCCTTCTCGGTACATTCTCGAAACCTGGACAAACTCAGGTGACCAGTCCCGATAGTTTGAAGGCTGGATTCGATCCGAGAGATTGTTGATTTTCCAGGTACTGCAACCGGAAACGAATATCAACAGCGACAGTCCAAGCCAAACAGCAACGCAAACGTTGCGCGGCAGTTCTCGCCAAACAGAGATGGAACCTGAGTTTTGCATCGACTTGACCATTCCGGGGATTTGGCGGCTTTTAGGAAAAGCCGGTCACCGAGGCAAGGTCAATCGTGATAGCACTTGCGACTTCTCATCTTCGAAGACTGATTTGCCGGGCGAACATCTGGGCAAGTGTAGCCGGCCTAGATCGCGGACGCCCAAGATTCGTTTATGCGAAATCAAACATGGGCCCCGAATCCAATCGGGCATTCGCAGAAACCGTCGGCGCAAAAACAAATGCCCTTGGAGTCGTTGACTCCAAGGGCATTCAAAGGAGGTTTATGAATTGCGTTCTTTGAGAGTAAATCTCAAACCAATTGAGAAGTCCAAATGAAAGAATCAGTCGGCTTCTCAGATCTTAGCTTTTGGTGGATCTTGCACGTTAATGCCCCTCCACGATCAACCTGAAAGTTTTCTGAACACATCCGAAGTGTATCCGAAAAGCATCCAAAGCCAAGGAATTATTGAAGGGATTCGATGTTTTTCCCTTCATTTCGAACGTCCAAGTTCGCTTTGTGCCGCTTGGGGAAACATTGTTGCCCTTGGGTCAAACAATCCTTGTTTTCGTCCAGAATTCGGCCGCCTCTCGCGGAATCATCCGTTTGTTAACTGGCTACTCGGACTCGCCGTCGCACTTTCCAAACACCATTCGACCCGCGCTGGTCTGAAGCATGCTCGTAACGGTAATTTTGACATCTTTGCCGAGATGCGCCCGACCGTCTTCAATCACGATCATGGTTCCATCATCCAAGTAGCCAACGCCCTGTCCCTGTTCTTCACCAGGCTTCACAACGCGGACGACCACTTTCTCGCCCGGAAGAAATACCGGCTTCAATGAATTCGCGATGTCGTTCAGGTTGATCACCTGAACATTTTGAAGCCGCGCAACTTTGTTCAAGTTGTAATCGCCGGTCACAATTTTACCTTCGACATGTTTCGCCAACAGCAAGAGTTTCATGTCGACTGGCTGGCCCGCCATCTCCGCGGTTTCGCTGTCGTAAAACTTCAAGTCGATCTTCGAGTTGTTTCGAAGTTTGTTGAGAACATCCAAACCCCGCCGACCGCGAGCACGGCGGATCTTGTCGCTACTATCCGCAATCGATTGAAGCTCCGCCAATACAAATCGCGGCATGATCAACTGGTTGTCGAGAATCCCCGTTTCAATCACGTCGGCGATTCGACCATCAATCACGACGCTCGTATCCAGCACGTAAGGCTTGCTGCCCTTGATTTCCTTGGAAAATTCCACGTAGGGAATGATGAAGCGAAAATCATCCTTGGTTTGCCAAAGCAAACTGATGCACAAATAGCAAAGCACGGTTCCCAGCAGGGCCGTCACGATGGATTTGACATCGTTGATTTGCTGGACGTCCGCAAAGTTGCCCTCGAAGAATGGCGACAAAGCCAGGCTGGCAACGTAAGTCAAAAACAGGCCGACAATCGTTCCGAAGTAAACACTCGAAATCAAGTCGATCCGTTTGCGCGGAATCGCAACGTCCGCGGTGATGATCAAAAGACTGAAAAGCAGTACGACCGGAACCGTCCACCCGCTGTTAAGCGCAGTGAAGCTCTTGCTCCACATCAACGAGACGCCGACACCGATCGAGGCCGCAAGAAAACAGCCTCGCAAAATCCAAATAGTCATGTTGTTTATTTATGAAAAGTCCAAGTCATCACTTTCGACCCACTGAAATCGAAACATGATGATTGCCGCAAGAATAAATCCAGTGGAATCATGTGGTTGCCGATATGGCAGATAATTGCTGTCGCTGGAACCGCGACATTGACGGCGGTCTTGGTCTACACATTTTACGAAGAGTATGGAAGCGTCGCCATGCCAACGAATTGGCTTTCGCTATTTTTTGACAAAATGCTCGTGGTAGACCTGCTCACAGAACTGATCGGTCATCCCGGCCAAATAGTCGACAGCCATTCTTCGAATCCCGATTTTGTCGGCCCGTTGCTGATACTTATTCGGAAGCCAGGCGGGATTCTTGACAAAACCTTCGTACATTTCTTTGAGTCGAGCCTGGGCAGCATCACGAACTTTTAACAATCGCGGGTGCCGATAAACCCTTGCATATAGAAACCGCTCCAACTCCTTCTTTTTCTCGGCAAAACCAGGGCTTGGGCCGACCAAAAATCGGCTTCGCCGGGCCTTTTCGGCGGTGGGGAAAGCAAAGCGGTTCAGCTCCGACTGACAGTGTTCAATCAAGTCGGAAACCTGAAGTTCAATCAGTCGATGGACAACCGCCTGTCGCATGAAACCGTCCGTCAAATCCGAATAGTTGGATTTGACATAACCAATCACTTCACGAATAAGCGCGGACTCTTCGGCCATTTCGTCCAAAGTCACCAACTCCAGCTTCAACGCATCATCGGTGTCATGGGCGTCGTAGGTCATGCTGTCCGCCGCATCGACCAGTTGAACCTCAAGCAAAGGACGAACGTCGTCTTTCTTGTCAATTCGATGCGTCTGCCCTTGCAGGCACTCGAGCGTCAGGTTCAGTCCAGGCGTCGCTTTGTAGCGAAACTCCATCTCGCGAACGATGGTCAGCGCGAACTGGTTGTGAGAAAATCCGCCTTCGTCTTCGATACACTCATGGAGCGCATCCTCGCCAGCATGCCCGTAGGGTGGATGACCGATATCGTGCATCAACGCCAACGCTTCAATCAAATCCTCGTTCAATCCCAGCACGCGACCGATTGTCCTCGCAATCGTGGCCACCTCCTGCGTATGCGTTAGCCGCGTTCGGTGATAGTCGCCCATTTCCCCCGTGAAGACTTGCATCTTCCCGCTCAGACGGCGATAGGCGGAGCTATGCAAAATCCGATCGCGATCGCGCTGAAACGGACCGCGGTAGGGATGCTCGGGTTCGTCGTACTCGCGGCCTTCGCTTTCTGATGAAAACATGGCGTAGGGCGCGAGGATTTTTCGTTCCCGCTCGTCAACGATATTGGACGTCGTCGTCATGATCGCTCGGAAGTCATTTCCGACTATTCAACGAAAGGAATTTGTGACTCGCGAAGCAAAAGTTTAACGCGAGTCTTAATTTAGCGCGAATCTAAAGTGTCGCGCGGAGAGCCTGACCGTGACCTGCCTGGCCAAACGAAGTCATTCTCGCCACACAAACTTCTTTCATCGCTTCTCGTGCAGGTTTCAAGTAATCACGCGGGTCAAATTTTTCAGGTGTCTCGGCGAACACTTTTCGAATGGCACCGGTAATTGCCAGGCGATTGTCGGTATCCACGTTGATCTTTCGAACGCCGTGTTCGATTCCGCGTTGAATTTCCTCGACAGGAACTCCCCAAGTCTGACGAATCGATCCGCCAAACTGGTTGATGATATCCTGCAACTCCTGTGGAACGCTGCTGCTTCCATGCATCACAAGGTGGCAGTTGGGAAGACGTTTATGAATCTCTTCGATTCGCTCCATCGCCAGGACTTCACCGTCAGGTTGGCGGGTGAATTTGTAGGCTCCGTGACTGGTCCCGATTGCCACGGCCAGGGCATCGACATTGGTGGCAGCGACAAACTGCTCGGCTTCTTCCGGATCCGTCAACAATTGATCACGGCTCAACTGGCCGACGGCACCATGCCCGTCCTCCTGTTCGCCCTCGCCGCTTTCCAAAGAACCAAGGCATCCCAATTCACCCTCGACACTGATGCCCTTGGCATGTGCAAGTTTGACAACTTCGGCAGTCACTTTCACGTTATAGTCGTAGTCGGCTGGTGTTTTCCCATCCTCTTCCAACGATCCGTCCATCATCACCGAAGTGAATCCGTTTTCGATGGCACTCATGCAAGTCTCGACACTGTTTCCATGATCCTGGTGCATCACAACAGGAATGTGCGGATACAACTCGGAAGCCGCCAACATCAAGTGACGAAGATAATTGTCCTGGGAATACTTCCGCGCCCCGCGCGATGCCTGAACGATGACAGGCGAGTCGGTTTCATCGGCGGCTTCCATGATGGCCTGAATCTGTTCCATGTTGTTGACATTGAAAGCGCCAACGCCGTAATTATTCTCGGCGGCGTGATCTAGGACTTGGCGCATTGGAACGAGCGGCATCGATTGTCTCCTGACTTTTCAAATCGTCTTTTTTTGTTTCAAAACAGCATTCTGCAAGCCCGATTCGGATCAGGCTCGGAGGGCTTCATTAGAATCGAATGCCCAATTTGTCGAAAGAGATGATCCCCGGCAGACCCGCGTCGACGCGTTCGTTCAATCCAATGGCGTGACCAGCGGTGCGTCGTCCGTTGGGTCGCTGAACAGATATTTGCCACCGATCCCGGTAACCCGAACAAAGAGAATTCGTTGCGAGTTTGGCGAACGGAAAAATTGCCGACCCAGACCCGAGCCTTCGGTTGTTGTCGGTCCACAGAGCACGGTTTGTCCGGCTCGCGCGGGAACCTCGATCGCGACCTCATGAAACGTCATGGAGTCTTGCGAAGGTTCCCAGAAGAACGATTCCTCGTTCACGGCAATTCGTGGTTTCTGCTCCCCGTGCTTGATTTCCGGAGTGAGCCGAATCCGAACTTTTCGGTCTCCTGCATGGTAAGCCGTAATTCGCATATGACATTGAGCCAGTTTGCACTCACCACTTTCACGGTAAGTCCCCGCGACGACTTGCCATTTCATGGCCGACTGAATTGGGCCCGTCTTCAGAAAATGGGGCTTGCCAACAATCAAGTTCGCGTTCTGCAGGAGCGCCACGTTCTTTTGTTTGGGCTTGCCTTGGCTTTGCCTCAGCTTCTCATGGTAGAGTCGCTCGTCCTCGGTGGCGTATTCAATTTCTGGATCGACGAGTTGCCAGAACAAGGCAGGCGGCTGGGTCGGAACCACGGCCGCCCGAAGTCCGTTCTGGTCCCAAACTTTTCTTGAATCCAGAGAAATCATCTGGTTGTCCAACTGACCCCACAGCTCTTCCAACTGTTCGGCCTGGTCGTCACCAATCTCAAGGACACCGATCTCCAACGCAATCGCATTCTCCGACAACTGGATGGGAGGCAACTTGAACTTGATCGGATCTTTCTTGTTACGGCGATGATGTTTGAACCAGTTGCAGCCATTGAACGAAGCGCACATCGCTCCCATGGCCAGCATGATTAGCATGCAAGCTAGCAGGCGCGGTCCGCGCTTCGATCGCTGCAGATTAAGATTCATTGCAAGCGGAATAGGCGTTTCGATTGCCAACGTCAAGATCGATTCGAACGATCCCAACCCCGGACACCCAACGAAACGCAAGCGGCGATCCATTGGCAAGCGATTACTCAGAGAATACATCTACTCAGAGAATGCATCGGGCGGCCGCAAGCCAGGATTCGGTTAAGGCGGAAGCGGATGGGGCAGGCTTAAACAAAAGGATCGCCTTTGAAAGGCGATGCCTGTTTGGAGCAGGGAGAAACCAGTGTGGCCCTCGAGCACGAAACGGCCAACCGCGGACAAGTCGCTTGATCAGCGCAACGTTGACCTACTCACCAATTTCGACGCTACCAGCGGTCAGCATCTGAAATGCCGGGTTCTCGCGAATCCGATCAAAGTCCGATTCCTCGCAAACGAAGCTGCGGTACTCGGGGTCGATATCAAAGGCGATACCCAGATGTTTGACTGCGAGGTGAGCTTGACCGGCAAGCGCCCAATAGCAGGCAAGGTTGTAGTGGGTAATACCAAGCGAATAATCAATCTCGAGTGCGCTTTCCAAAGCGTTGACGGCAAGATCCAGACGGCCGATTCGTTTGTAGCTCCAACCCAGCGCCAGATAAACTTCGATATTGTCCGGCTCCAGGCGACTTGCTTCGCGCAAGTAAAAGATCGATTGAGAGAACTTTTCCAGCAACCGATAGACTTGGCCTTTGAGATACAAAAGTCGGGCGCTTCCGCCAAACTTCTGTTCCAATTCGTCCAGACATTCCAGACTGCGAAGCGCCAGTTTTTTGATCTCCGATTGGTCCAGCGGCCACTCTTGATCGAAGAGCAACGCCAGCTCCAGGTAGCCCTGGGCTTCTCGCATCAGATGCTGACGTTGTACCCGCTTTGCCTTGATCATGTCGGACCCAAATAAAGTGCTGTCTATCTATAGTTTAGACGCCATTTTTTGAGGTGACGGAAAGGCTTTTTATTTTGCGTCGCAAATCCTTTGATGGCTTGGTGTTCCGATTCAAAAAAGAGTTTGACGGTCGTATCGACCAAT
>CAYSXI010000022.1:0-40367 GCA_964434955.1 uncultured Pirellulaceae bacterium | reverse complement strand
ACTGCCGTGCACGATCTGCACGCCACCATGCTTCACTTGCTAGGCATCGACCACGAGAAATTTATTTACAAGCATCAAGGATTGGATATGCGATTGACGGGCGTGGAGGAGGCCCGTGTCGTCAAAGAAATTCTCGCGACCTAGAAGAAACTAAGTGAGCCGCCCTCAATTGGGCGGCTGGCCTTCTTGTCCTAGAATGACTTCACGGATTCGACCGTCAAATCAACCATCCATTTCGGGGCGAAACGGAGTTCCCATGAGCAATGCCAACTATCAAGAAATCGTAAAGCGTGCGCAGGATTTGGCGTCCTTGAAATCCACGTTGGCACTTTTGGAGTGGGACCAGCAAACCTATTTGCCGGCTCAAGCCGGTGCCTTTCGCGCACAACAATGCACGACGCTCGCCGGTTTGATTCATCAAAGGGAAACGGATCCGGCTTTGGGCGATTTATTGAATTCGCTGATCGATTCTACGGACTTGAATCCTCGAGAGTCGTCAAATGTTCGCGAGATGAAGAGGCAGTACGAAAAGAAGTGCAAGCTGTCGAGGGAATTGGTTGAGGCGCTTGCGAAAGCAACTTCCACCGGTCAGCAAGTTTGGACCGAGGCCAAGACCCAAGCGGACTTTCGGGTGTTTGAGGCAAGCTTGAAAGCAATCTTTGATTTGAAACGCGAGGAAGCCGATGCGATCGGGCATCAGGGTTGCCGATACGATGCGTTGATTGATGAATTCGAGCCAGGGGCAAAAACCGAAGTGGTTGAATCGGTTTTGAAGGGTTTGTGTGATGAAATCGTGCCGCTGGTGAAGGCAATTGGTCAATCGGAAAAACGTCCAAATTCGGAGTTGGTTCGACGGTCGTTTCCCGTTGATGCTCAGCAAAAAATTAGTCGTGAAGTGTCCGAGGCAATCGGGTTTGATTTTGAATGCGGTCGAATCGACGTTACCGCGCACCCATTCTGTACGACCTTGGGGCCACGCGATGTGAGATTGACGACGCGATACCTGGAAAATTACTTCAACAGTGCGTTTTTCGGCACGTTGCACGAATCGGGCCACGGAATCTACGAACAAGGCTTGAATCAGGCAGAGTTTGGCTTGCCATCTGGCAGCTATTGCAGTCTTGGGATTCATGAATCGCAATCCCGGCTTTGGGAAAATCTGGTTGGCCGTAGCGAGGGATTTTGGAGATACTTTTTTCCTGAGGTTCAGAAAAGTTTTTCCAATTCATTGGGCAAGGTTGAGGGTGGCGACTTTTATCAAGCGATCAACGCGTCCGCGCCTTCATTGATTCGTGTCGAAGCCGATGAAGCGACCTACGATTTGCATATCATTATCCGATTCGAATTGGAGAAGCTCTTATTGGACGAGACGCTTGCCGTCGCCGACTTGCCCGAAGCTTGGAATGAAAAATATGTTGAGTACCTGGGGATTCGGCCAAATAATCATGCGGAAGGTGTCCTGCAGGATATTCACTGGAGTGCCGGTTTGGTTGGCTATTTTCCGACTTACACCTTGGGAAATATTTTTGCCGCTCAGTTTTTTGCTTCGGCGGACGAGGAATTGGGTGATTTGGAGTCCCAGTTTGAGAAAGGTGAGTTTTCCGGGCTGAAAAACTGGCTCAATCGGAATATTCACGACCACGGTGCACAATTCAATTCGGAACAATTGGTTGAAAAAGTTGTCGGTGAAGGCCCCAGTCACAAAAATTTGGTCAATCATCTAAAATCGAAATTTGGTACAATATACGAACTCTCGTTTTGAAGCTCTAATCTGCATCCTGCCTGCAACACGCGATCGGCGTTAACGAGTGGTACACGGTATGGAACAAATCGTGACAAATAATAGCTCGCTGTCCATTGTGACTTGCCCGGTGTGTCACCGCGCAATCACCGTGTTTATGGACACTGGTCCTGACACAGAAATGCGTTGTCCGCTGTGTAATTCGACCTTCAAATTTCAGGCGGTACTGGAAGGTTTGCCCCCGATGTTGCAAATCGCTTCGGAGTCCAGTGCACCCGTATTGGTCCCGGAATCCGATAGCGAAGAGAAAAAGTTTTCGTTTGACGAAGTTCCAGCTCCACCCGCTCCCAAACGGTCGTCTCGGTCCAAACGACGTAAATCCAATTCGCCGGCAAACTCGGAGGCGAGGCGCCAACGTTCCGAGCGAAAAAGGCGCGCCGCATTCAAGCGCTCCAGTCCACTTCGCGAGACCATTCTGTTTGTCTTGGGTGGCCTGATGGCATTGCCGGTCGGGCAGTTGATTATTTGGTGGGTCATAGGAAAGGATCCCCTGAAATTTGGTCCTCCCGTTAGCCGAGTTGCGGCCGTCGTTGTTCCTAATAAGTTCAGGGACCCTGAACTAAAGAAGGATAAAGAAGACGACGAGCAGGACTCGGAAAATACTGGAAATGGCCAAGCGAATCCGGACGATTCGAACAAGAATGGCAAGCTGGACCAGAAAGGCGAGCAAGGTCCGTTGGCACTGCCGAAGAAATTCCAGCCTGAGGAAATCCGCAAAAAGTTGCAGGAAGACGGCAAATCCAAAGACAATTAATTTGGCTTGGTTTGTTTATTCTGCGACTAAATTTTCTTGATACCGTGTCTCCACCGATCGATTGAAGACGCTGCCTTTTTCTCGCCCTTAGTTTGAGAACGGCGAAGTCAACCGTCCGCTCAACGGGCGAAAGATGAACAATCGGTGCTTGGCGCTCGTTACCCTTGATGCGGGAACTATCTGGCCCGGCTGTTTGATTGATTGGCAAACGTTTGTCGCGATTCGTAGACGCTGAATACCGCCCAAACCGGGAAATGATCTGAAACTTTCTTGGCCTGAATGTCGTTCAGGAAAAACGGGCTTCCTTTTAAGTTGAAAACTCCAGCCTTTCCAGTAAATTCTGCCGTGCGATAACGATCAAAAATGATGTTGTCGTAGTTTCTTGTTCCAGCGGTGTTTGTCTTGATGCGGTCGGGAATCGCCGCGACCAGGTTGGGGATTCTTCCGATCCGACCGTATTGTCTCGGAGCAAGATTGAGATCGCCGAGAAGCAGGATATCGTCTTCGGGATAGTTTTGCCGAGATTGGGTGTTCTGGATAAACGCGAAGGCATCGGCCATGGCGTCCATTTCTTCTTTGGCTTCATGCGGGTCCGTATGCAAATTGACCAATGAAAACGAGAAAGCGTTTTGCGGGCTTGGGCCACGGCAACGAAAAGTTGCGACCATCGGTTCGCGGTGGAATTGGTCGCGTGGGTCGGGGACGAACCAGTTTTCCTGGATCAGGTCAATCGTGTTGGCATTCCAGATAAACAGATACTGTTCTTTGCTATTCGTTCGCCCTTGTCGTTTCCCAATTCGATAGTTGTATCGCGAGCCGTCGGCATTAAGCATTTGCAGAAAGCGATTGGCAAAGGTTGGATCCTTGGTTCGGACTTCCTGGATCGCGAGGACATCAAAGTACTTGGCGACTTTGACAATCACATCCATGGCATTCCGGTCACGCATCTTGCTTTCGCCAAACACCTGAATGTTGAAAGTGCCTACGACGATTTGTTGTTTGAATCCAACTTGAGACCCATTCCCATTGCCTGCTTGATTGCCTTGCTGGTTTTGCCCTGAATAGTTTTGTGTCCTGTTCTGAGTATTGGCGCGGTTGGAGCCATAACCTGTATTTGTATAGCCGGTTTGTGAATAGTATCCCTGGTTGTTGCCAACCATTCCGGCCGAATTGGAGCCTCCATGGTTGGACGGCTGGTCGGACGATCCGATTCCGGGAATACCCTGACTGGCGACCTGGTCTGGATCAATCGGCTTAACAATTTTGTCGAGCCCGAAGTAACCAAGGACACACGCGACGATCGCTCCAAAAATCAGGGTGTATACCTGCTTACCCATGGCGCCTCCTTGCGCTGGTCGATTTGCATCCATGCAAGCGAGTGATCGAAGAATCACTCGTTTCATCTACCGCCGGTTCGATTCGGTCCGTTGGAAGCGGTAAAATAAATTGAACGCAAAAGATATAGAAACGGGCCAAATTGACCAAGTCGAATTCGCCAGTGCGCAAGCGGGGACGTCTTGCATCACACCAGGGATTCGATCACCATGTCGCGCCAATTCATATCGCGTCAAATTCATGTCGCCTCAAGTCTTTGCCTCGATTCGTGCCGCGACAGAACTTGGTCATTCCAGACTTTGCATAACTTGGTGGGAGACGATGGGTTTCAAACACTCAAATGCGATCGCGACGCTAGCGTTTGTGGCTGTCGTTATTTCGATGCCCTGGAGCATGGGGGTTGGGCAGGCCCAAGATTCGGTGACCAACTCGGCGAACCGGCAAGACGTCAGCGAAGCAGATATCAACCGCTGGGTTGGGCAATTGGACTCGGGTTCGTTCATTGAACGTAAAGTCGCGATGGAGCGACTCCTGGAACATGGAACGGCCGCCAAGCCGATTCTCGAGCAACATCAAAACAATTCGCGTAAGGCGATTGCCCGCAGGGCCGCTTACATTTTGTCATTGATACGAATTGGCATCGATGCATCGACGAGTGAAGAACGGGCCGCCGAGTTGCTTCGATTTTATTCGGGCAATTCACAGGTCAAGTCGCAGGTTCTCGTCAAGATGATGAACGAGAAACAAACTTTGGACTTGTTAAACCTGCTCTCAATTTCGCCGGTCGATTTTCAATCAAGTTGGATCGCGGAAAATTGGAGCCTGCACAAGGTGATGCAGGACTATCCCAATTTTGAAACGGACCTAACGCAGTTAGAAAAAATTATTTTCCACCCGGTGCATTGGCGGACACGAACCGAACAGGCGCTATTCTTTGCAATCTTGCTGAACCGCGCCGAACAGCAGTTCGAACGAATCAAAAACGGTGTATTCGAGCCAACGGAAGATGAAAAACTGATTCGCGCGGATGCCCTTGTAGCGACGGTGCTGGCGTTGCATCTTGGCGGCGCTAAAAAAGCAGAGCCCTATGTCAAGAAACTTGATCCCTACACGAAAAATCGAATTCTTGTGAATCATTTTGCGGCGACTGGCAAATGGGATTCGGTCCTCAAAGTCTACGACAAGGCGGCCGAATTTGACCTCGATAAATCCACCACCCAGCAAAGGCTTTTGCTGTACCAATGGTTGGGAGAACGAGAACGGTTTGATGGCTTGATTAAGGGCCTGACCGACAAGTTGCCAAAAGATGATCCGGAATCGGTTCGAACGCTAATTGGTTTTCACATTAATAATCTGGATTTGAAATCAGCCAGCGAACATTATTCGGCCGATTACCAAGTCGATATATTCCAAATGCTTTGTTACCTGAATCGCTATGACGAAGCATTCGAATTCCTGGAAATCGGAAAAACGGAGGAAGAGCAGAAAGCCTGGTATCGAAAGCAGACAGCCGATCTTCAGGGGATGAATCATGAATTGCAACAGCGGTTCAACCGGGACACCTATTACGCGATCGAACGCAAATTTCGCTTGCTTTTGAATTTGGCCTACTACGTGGGAAGCCTCGGCAATCAAAAGCAGTCTCGAGAGTTTTTCTACTTGTTGGCGGATGCCGAAATTGATGACGACTACCGTTCCATGGGGCGAAGATCTGAAACCGTGCGGATGATTTTGCAGTTGGAGGACTTTGATTTTTGCCACCAGTTTCTTGAGCAGCGTTACTCGGATCGAAACTTGCAAACGGCCATTTCCCACCGATTCACGCCAACTGGCGACATGGTCATTGCTCGATTCTGGTACGACACCTTAAAGGAAGAGATTCCAAACGAGTTTGATCGGATCCGAGCGATCGGGGAATTTCTCCATCCGGGACTTAAGTTTGGCAACGAAGCTCACGAGCGTTTTTTGAGACTTGGTGAAAACGCGATTCTGCGAGAGACCGATTTGCGGGAACGAGCGCTGAAGCTCGCTTATGTTGCGGAAACGTTTCTTCAACGCGGTGAGATCGATCGCTCAAATCGGCTCTATTGGGAAGCGGTGGAATGTGGGAAGAGCGACTCGCTGAAACAGCTAGGGTTTCACTACTTTGATCGACAGCAATGGCGCGAAGCAAAACGCTTATTGCAAATGCACTTTGATTTGTCCGGCGACGAACGTGATCTGTTCCTGGTTGCGATCTGTCACAGCCAGCTGAACGATCAAGAGCAATACCAACGAGACAAGTTGAAAGCGACGGGTTTTCTGGCGGCAAACTATCTGGAACGAGGTTTTCTTCAAGAATTGAAAATGCTTCGGCAACATGAAGAAATCATCGAGTACGTCCAGTTGCGTCTGGCATCCAAGTTGCATTTGACGAATACCGAGTTTCTTGACGAGGCCATGATTACCTCGTTGGGCGAAATCGCGCCGGAAAAAACCGCTCGGCATCCACAGGTTTTATTATTCAAGATTGCGGGACGAGACAAACCGTCAATGAATCGGCTCACGAACGTCGAGTACGCGCGACAGGCCGAGATGAGTCGGCTACGTGAGTTCTTGAGTTCGGGAGATATCGATGCTGCCTGGTCATCGGCTGAAAAGCTCTCGAATTTCAATCCGGGCGATTCACAGCTGGCGGAGGATTTTGTGCCGCTTTTTGAGAAGGCGGGCCGCAAAGACCTGGCGGATCGACTGTTTACTCGAATCGCCAAGCACTATCAGAAGCTTCTCGCTCTTTATCCCGAAAGCGCGCTTCATCACAATAATTATGCCTGGATTTGTGCCAAATGTTCCCGCAACGTTGACGAGAGTCTGCAGCACGCATTGGATGCGACACGACTGCGGCCCGGAAACTCGAGCTACCTCGACACCCTGGCGGAAATCTACTTTTTGCAAGGCAAGAAAAAAGAGGCAATCGAGTTGGCAGAAAAATGTATCCAGATCGATCCGACCAAGATTCATTATCGTCGCCAACTGGAACGTTTTCAAAAGTAAAGCAGCTCACCTCGTCCGCAACATGTCGGCGCAATACCGGCCCAATACCGGCCCAATACCGGCCCAATATCGGCCCAATATCGGCCCAATATCGGCCCAATATCGGCCCAATATCGGCCCAATATCGGCAATGCCCGACGCCAAGTAACCCTTTGCCCGTTACAAGATAAACTTGCTCAGGTCCTCGTCTTCGGCGATTTCGTCCAATCGTTGGCGCACATAGTTAGCATTGATCGAGACGCGTCCCATTTTCATGTCGGGCGCTTCGAAACTCAGTTCTTCCAGCACTCGTTCAAGGATGGTGTAGAGCCGTCTTGCACCGATGTTTTGTGTGGACTGGTTGATTTGGAAGGCAAAGGAAGCAAGTTCCTCAATGGCATCTTCCGTAAAATCCAGTTCGACACCCTCGGTGTCCAACAATGCCTGATACTGTTTCGTCAAAGAATTCTTTGGCTCCGTCAGGATCCGAATAAAGTCGTCTTTGGTCAGCGGATTCAGTTCGACGCGGATTGGAAATCGTCCCTGGAGTTCCGGCATCAATTCACTCGGCTGATTTTTATGAAACGCCCCGGCCGCAACAAACAGAATGTGATCCGTGCGAATGTATCCGTATTTCGTCTGTACGGTCGTGCCCTCGACAATGGGGAGTAGGTCCCGTTGAACGCCTTGTCGGGACACATCCGCATTCTTGGAATCGGAGGCAATGACTTTGTCGACTTCATCGATAAAGATAATGCCCAGGTTTTCGGCAATCTCAATGGCTTTGCCGTTGATCTTCTCGTTGTCGAGCAGGTTCTCGCACTCTTGATCAAAAATTACCTTCCTCGCTTCGCCGACCGTCAATTCCCGGTTGTTGGTCGTCTTGGGCATGATTTTTTCAAGCATCCCCTGAAAGTCCATGTCCATCTGCTCAAGTCCGGCACCACTGAACATGACCGGAGAGGCTTTTTGCTCAATCGATAGCTCGACCGTTCGCTTATCCAATTCGCCTGCGAGCAGCATTTGCTTCATTTTAGAGCGGGTGCGCTGGTAAGATTCCTCGGAGTTTTCTTCCGATGATTCGGAACCTGGTTCGACGACCATTTCATAATTGACCGGCCGAGGGCAAAGCAGATCGAGAAGCTTCTCGTTGGTGCGCTCCTTCGCCTTTTCCTCAACACGATGCCGTTCTGAGTCACGAACGAGGCCGATGGCATTTTCGACCAATTCGCGAACCATGCTTTCGACGTCCCGGCCGTAATATCCGACTTCGGTGTACTTGGTCGCATCAACCTTGATGAAAGGGGCACCGGTTAGTTTCGCCAAGCGACGTGCGATCTCGGTTTTCCCGACGCCTGTTGGCCCAATCATCAGAATGTTTTTTGGCGATATTTCGGTGCGCAACTCTTCCGGCAACTGTTGACGACGCCAACGATTGCGAATCGCGATTGAAACAGAACGTTTCGCCTGATCCTGGCCGATGATGTACCGATCAAGTCGTTCGACCAGCTCTCGGGGAGTCAAAACTTCCGGGTTCAACGATGGTTTCTCCAAGTCGATTAGTCCTGACAATCCAATTCCTCCAGCACAATATTTGTGTTCGTGTAGATGTCGATTTCGCCGGCAATCGTCAAAGACTCTTTGACAATTTCGGCGGCCGACAGGTTACTGTGTTTCAATAGACCTCGTGCCGCAGCGATGGCGTAATTTCCACCCGATCCAATTCCAATGATTCCATCCGTTGGAAGAATGACATCGCCGGTACCACTTACCAATAATGATGTCTTCTTGTCGGCGACAGTCATCAAGGCTTCGAGCTGTCGAAGTGCTTTGTCAGTCCGCCATTGCTTCGCCAATTCGGTGGCAGCCCGGGTGATATTGGCGGGATAATCTTTCAGTTTTTCTTCAAATCGTTCCAGCAAGGCGAATGCATCAGCCGTGCTGCCCGCGAAACCGCATAAAACATTTCCATTCATCAAGCGACGAATTTTCTGGGCATCGCCCTTCATCACCGCCGACCCGAGGGTTACCTGCCCATCACCGCCCATCGCGATTTTGTTATCTTTTCGAACGGCCAGAATGGTTGTTGCATGGAAAGTCATATTGTCGTCGCCTATCTCCTTGTTTTCTGCATTGTCGCCAAATATCCGGTTGTTCTCTAGGGCACGTCCCGATTATACGCGCGGCGCTTGGCACGGTGAAACGTAACGGCCGGAATGACTGCTTCGTGAAAGTTGCTTGGTCTTTCCGGGCTGGAAGCATCGATCGTCCCGGATAAAAATGAAGTGTCCAAGTCAATTTGAAAGGTGAAAAGTGAGCGATTCGTCTTCGCCCCGAAGTCCGTTACTTATGAATCCGGCCGATTCGGCACTTCTCGTTATCGATGTCCAGGAAAAACTGGTTCCGCACATTGCCGATGGCGAGAAAATGGTTTGGAACATCGACCGATTGATTGATGCGACAAGTCTTCTTGAAATTCCGCTTGTCGCGACCGAACAGTATCCCAAAGGATTGGGGCACACCATTGAACCGCTTGCTGGGAAGATTGAAAGTTGTGCTGAAAAAGCGGTTTTCAGTTGCCGAGAATGCGAATTTGTTTTCGATGAACTGGCCTCTCGCGGTGTGAGGAAAATCCTGGTTGCCGGAATCGAAACCCATGTCTGCGTCATGCAAACCGTCCTGGATTTGATGAGTCAAGGATTTGAGCTCTACCTGGCGGTCGACGCGGTAGGCTCCCGGTTTGATTTGGATCACCAAATGGCACTGCGTCGTATGGAATCCTCCGGGGCAACATTGACCACCACCGAATCCGCAATTTTTGAATGGTGTGAAACATCCAGGAACCCGGCATTCAAATCAATTAGCCAGATCATTCAGCGAACGTTTTCCTAGCAAGGTGGATTCTCGTTGGGGCTAGTCCAGGTTGAGTCGAAGCCGATTGAGAACGAATTTGACGAATCGTATCTGTTTGATCGCAGGATGGCCGATCATCGGTTCGAAATGATGCTCCGCTTTGCCATCCATGGAAATCGAGAATCTCGTCCAGCGAACCGAATCCGTTCGAACGCGTTCGGGGGCGGACGTGAGAATGACGATTTGAGAATTCGTGCGAGTGCGAACCCGGTCGCAAATTGCATTTGCGAGATGATCGTATTCGGCTTCTCCGTAACTCCGGGGATCGAAATCAGTGTCCAATCCGAAGAAACTTGCAGCCGAGATGGCTTCGGGAAACGCGAAACCCGCAGAAAATGATTTTTCCGAATCCCTGGCCGATTGCAACATTTGGCCCATCAATCCTTGGGTTGCACAGTCGACGATGGCGATCCTTTGACCGGTTTCGGCAAGTCGATTCGAAATGACGTCGTGCAACTCGTCGTCGCCAGAACCGAAAACAAGATTGCCCAATCGTTCCCGAATGGTTGATTCCGTTTCAGCGATTTGCTGCAGACATGCGGCTTCGCTAGATGCGGTGGCAACAATACGGAATGAGATCGTTGCTTTGCTGGCCGTAATGCCAACACGCGGTTCCCGATCTCGTTCAATCAAATCGGGCAGCATCTTCTCGAAATCGCTTTCACCGCGTCCGAAACAATTGAGCTTGTGTTTTCGAATCACCGTGCTTTCGCCGAACATGGTCTGAAGCGCGGGAAGAACGGATTCCGCCCACATTTGCTTCATTTCGGCGGGCACACCAGGAAGGGCAAAGACGCGGCACCCGCCTGGCGTCGAGTCTTTTGCCGAGTCGGCAGCGATTTCGAGGTCAATTCCCGGCGCCGTCCCGTGCGGGTTGGGGATGATCTGGCAGCCCTCCGGAAACATCGCCTGAATTTCATTCTTTTCGGGCATCTCCCGATTTCGCTTCTCGAAAATTCCGCGAATGTGTGCCAGTGAATCCTGATCAAGAATCAAAGGGCGCCTGGCAACACGCGCCAAGACTTGGCGGGTCAAGTCGTCGGCCGTGGGGCCCAAGCCGCCGGTCATGATGACGATATCTGCCCGCTCAAACGCCTTTTCGAATACCGAAATTTTCGCTTCGAAGTCGTCCTCAACCGTCGAGTGAAACGACGCCCGAATTCCAAGGTCAACGAGCTGTTCTGCCAACCATTGGCTATTCGTATCCAGACGTTGACCGGTCGTCAGTTCGTCGCCGATCGCAATCACTTCGGCGATTTTGGGTGCCCCATTTTGATTCACTTCCACGGTCGCCCTTGTTTACGAGTCCCGCAAATGGTGACTTCCATCCCGAGGGCCTCCGCGAAAGCCGCTTTTGCGAGGCAGGCCTTGTCCGCATCAACTGCGGAATTCGCATAGGCAACTTGAATGTGGTTGCTTTTGTGTCGAGCCATCATCTGGTCGCGGCTAACTCCATAAGTCACCGCATGCATGATCGGCCATTGTGGTGTCGTCGCTTGCCATCGTCGATCCGTTTCCTCTGCTGGAAGCGAAACAACTTCTGCGCGGCCGAGATCCATTTTGAGTCGATTGTTTTCGACAAAGATCCGCGACCAGACAATCTCTCCAGGCTTGGAAATTCCAGCGAGAGTTCCGCCGCCACTCGGAAAATACATCGCGGGTTGTCGAGCGCTGAACGCGCCTTTCCATCCGCCTGCAAAATGTGCGGGAGGCGCCGAGCCGCTAATCAAAAAGACCCAGACGTACTCGTCCGTGGAACCGGTTTGGTCCCAGTCGCCCCAACGTAAATCATGAAGCGTATTCTCGACCGGCTGCCCCATGGCTTTGTGGATGCGGTAGGTCATCAATCCGTCCAATCCGGCACATTCGTCGACCTCATTGAAGTGGACGAGCGGTTCGCCGCGGTACAAGACCCGCTTGCCGTCGCGGGACTTGACGGGCGGTCGGTCCGAGTTGTTCAAGGTTCCCTCAACGAGGTCACTGGCTGGCATCAGGTCTTTCAAACCCTGTTGGTACTGAATTCCGATCGTATCGCAGCCAAAATCGTCTGCTATTCGCAAGGCCGCGATGTACATTCTGCACTGATCGAGCACCTGTTTCTCAGTCAATTCTGTTTCGTGTTTCTTCCCAAACTGAAAATCCAACCCTTTTTTCTTGAACCAATCGAGCACGGACTTTGCTTCTTGATTCGTGACCGTGGTCGCTTCGTAATAAAGTGCTGACTGGCTGAGACGTTCCTTGAATACACCCGTTGGATTCAAAAGGTGATCGGGAATGATCGCGTTGAACATGCCCATGCAGCCTTCATCGAATACTCCCATGATGGCTTTTTCCGACTTGAGTTGTTCAGCAAGCGTTTGGCCAAGCTTGCGCTCGGAGGTTCCGACAGTGACTTTCTTCAGCGCCGTTGTGTGTGACGTCGGGTGGCGAAGCGATCCGGTTTTCAGCCATTTCGCTAACTTTTTCTGAAATCCAGCGTCACTAAAATCTTCGCCCCAAAGTGAACTGTATTTGATACCCGCTTTCGTCAGGGAGCCGTTCAGATTCAGGACGCCGACCAATCCTGGCCAAGTCCCCGACCAATTGGCAACCGTAAGGATGGGGCCGCGATGCGTGGTCAAACCGTGAAGGACATGATGGGAGTATTGCCAGACTGCCTCGGCCACGATCAATGGTGAATCGGGATGGATGCCAGCAAAAACATCAAGGCCCTCCTTCTGGGATCCAATAAAGCCGTGCTTCTCCTTTTTCTTGTATTCGTGGCCACGACGAAGTTTGAACCCGCAATTGGCGACAGCATTTTCCAAATCCTCTTCCAGTTGTTTTTGAGCCGGCCAGCAGACCTGATTGGCCGAAAGCCTCAGGTCTCCATTCGCGATCAGGATAACCTCGTTTTTGGGTGGCTTGGGCACAGTAGCGAGTTTAGGAATCTGGTATGCGGGCATCGGGTCAATTTGTCCTGATGGGGGATTCGGTTGCAAAATCGTATCGTTCGGAAATTTCCGGCTACGAAGCATTTTATTCTTTGTTCCAAGAGGCGAAAACCGATGGAGTTGGGAAAGGCCTCTCGAATTATTAACGATCGAATTGGCTTTTGTATTCGGTTGACAAAAAACAGATTTGATGTGGAAACCAATTTGAACTTGGTTTCAAATAGCGTTTTCGATTTCTGACAACGTTGGAGCTCTTGCAGCATGTGCGGAATTGTTGGTTATGTTGGTCCTGGAGTCGCGCAGAAATTCTTGATCGAAGGATTGCGTCGATTGGAATACCGCGGATACGACAGCGCTGGGACGGCAACCATCGATTCGGATGGCCGATTCCAGGTCATCAAGAGCGCAGGTCGTATTAACGAATTGGCCGGAAAAGTTTCGGAAGTCAAATGTTCCGCAAATATCGGGATCGGTCACACCCGATGGGCGACCCACGGGGCCGCGAATGAAACAAATGCCCATCCCCATATGGGCGGCGAAGATTCCCTCGTTCTTGCTCACAACGGTGTGATTGAGAATTATGCCGAGTTGAGAAGCAAGCTCTCGGAGAAGGGGTATCTTTTCAAGTCAGAAACAGACACCGAAGTTGTCGCTCACTTGATCGCAGATTGCCTTGTTGAAAGAAAGAAGTCGCAGCAGAACGGCTCGGCAGTTACACCGGAGTATTTTGCCGATGTCATCAAACGGGCACTCGCGAAAGTTCGTGGGACTTTTGGAATCGTGGTGATGTTTCGCGAGTTGCCGGACACGATTCTCGCTGCTCGACTCGGAAGCCCTCTTGTGATTGGTGTCGGCGAAGGCGAACACTTTGTCGCCAGTGACGCGTCACCGCTTGCCGGCTTTACCGACAAAATTGTCTACCTCGCCGATCATCAAGTTGCGATCGTTCAGGCTGACGGCCTCCAGGTCAGTCATCGCGATATGGGTGTGATCAACCATGACATTCGAACTTTGGAGCTGGATTCGGGCCAGGTTGAGCTCGAGGGCTACGATCACTACATGCTCAAAGAAATCTTTGAGCAACCCCAGTCTTTGAAAAACACCATGCGTGGTCGCCTCAATGAAGATGACGCGACGGCAGTCTTTGGAGGTCTGAACCTCAGTCCGCAAGACTTACGGAAAGTCGATCGCATTGTGTTGACCGCCTGCGGAACCAGTTGGCACTCGGCGTTGGTCGGCGAATACCTGATGGAAGAGATCGCTCAAATTCCAACGGAAGTCGAATACGCGAGCGAGTTGCGATATCGCAATCCGCCGATGGACAACAATACCCTTATCTTTGCCATTACGCAGAGCGGTGAGACGGCGGATACTCTGGCGGCCTTGCGGGAGATGAAGCGCAAAGGCCATCTAACCATGGCAATTTGCAATGTGGTTGGAAGTTCAATCGCCCAGGAAGCCGATGGCGGCATTTTCTTGCATGCGGGTCCAGAAATCGGGGTGGCCTCCACCAAAGCCTACACATCACAGTGTTTGGCTCTGATGATGCTGGCCCTTTACCTGGGCCGACTGCGGCACCTGAGTTACAACGCTGGACGGCGAATGATTGACGAGATCAAACGCTTGCCGACGATCATGGAAAAAGCGTTGGAATGCAATCAAAAGACCAAATCGATTGCAGAAAAATACCAGCACGCGAACAACTTCCTCTACCTTGGACGACATTACAATTTCCCAACCGCCCTGGAAGGCGCATTGAAGTTGAAGGAGATTAGCTACATTCACGCCGAAGGATATCCGGCCGCCGAAATGAAGCATGGGCCGATCGCATTGGTCGATGAGAATACGCCAAGTGTGTTTGTGATGCCTCGCGGATTTATCTACGACAAGGTCATGTCCAACCTCGAGGAAATCAAAGCTCGGGGTGGACCCGTTATTGCCATCGCATTTGAAGGCGATGAGCGGGTCGAACAAGTTGCCGATGACGTGATCTTTGTTCCGCCAGTCGATGAGTTTCTTCAGCCGGTTGTGACGGTTGTCCCACTTCAATTGATGGCTTACCACATTGCGCTGCTTCGTGGTTGCGATGTGGACAAGCCCCGGAACCTGGCAAAAAGCGTGACCGTCGAGTAACGATCAAGTTGATCGGCGTAGGGACGCAACGAGGAAGGTCGTTGAAGATTCATTTGCGAGGGGGAATCGATCGGCCATGTCGTCATTGATGAGCCCTCAAGCTAACTTGCAGGGACGTAACGCGGAGGTACCTCGCTTGCAGGGACTCAACGTCCAGGGGCCGGAGGCTGTGGACGCTAAGGGCGGTTCTCAGCCATTGAGTGCTTCGCCAATCTTGTCGGCAATGGTTTGTTCAATCAAACCACGAAAGGGCAGGGCAGTGAACGGGAGGTTTCCGCTAACGTCGACCTTGTCGCTGTCAGTTTTGACGGTTCCATCAACGGCCATTCCCATGGCTTTGAACGCAAACTGAAGATTCCCATCGTCATCCCAGGTTTCGGCCAGGTCGGAGACTTGCCCCGCAAACTCGTCACGAATCTTCTCTGAAAAACCTCGCAGCTTTTCAATTGCGTCGTCGCGCGTCGTTTGATGGGGTACCGAAACGTTGAACTGGGCCATTGGGAATCTCTTCTTGAACTGAAAGCGAATATTCTAATCCCGGATCATTCTCACGTTAACCGGTAATTCGAATCATCTTTTTGCTCATGAAAAAGTACAAAAAAAGCCCGGAAAGATCCGGGCTTGGAATGGCATGAGTCAAGCATTGGAGAAGGCTTCCCCGTTTGGCGTCGCAACTCCCCCAAGTTGCTTTTCCCTTTCCCACAAATCATGAAGCAATGCTTTGTGATGTTGCGAGTTTTTTGGCTGATTTGGAAGGCGACGCAATCAAGTGCCTTCCCTTCAGCAGAACCCCCGATTCCCCCTGCGAAATTCAATCATTTGAATTTCGATTGATGAATGTCTAGGGCTGTTCGTATGCTTATTGGCAAATTTTTGATGAAACCTGGCGATGGTTATGCCCTTGTTTCCACCGCCCTTGTTTCCATTGCCCTCGTCTCGCGAGCTCATTCAGCAAAATCGCTCGGAAGCGAAATAGCTGTCTGGTCCGTCAAGACTCCTGTTTCAAGCGTTTTCCCCTGTTCCAACTTTTCCTTTAGTCCAACCCATTTTCTGAATCGTCATAAGTCTGACGATCTTCCGGGTGCCACAGAGGCAAGCCTCGTTGAGCACGCTGGGCCAGAATATCAAGTTTAGCGCCGGTTCCTGGCAAAGCGCCGGTTGAGTTGTAATGGTCAGCAGTTACTCCTGCTGGTTCGTAATCCCATTGGCCGTTCTTGATTGCGTCTAAAACCGATTCAGGCACTTTCAAATCCTTCTAAATCTGGTCATCAATGATGTTCGAAAGCTCCATACGACGATTACCATCCGTGTGAATCGCGACTAATTTTGACTCTTTCTACAAGAGTGTCAAGCAAATTTTAAAAATAAATTAATTTTCGATTCGCGGCTGTTGACATCGATTCGACAACTTGTTTTTACGATGCAAACTTGCGTTCGTTCGGTTGGTCGTATGGATCGGTTTCGTTGATCGCGTCCTTCAGTACAACGATTTGTTTGGCGCTGATGGTTTCGACGCGAGAACCCTTTTTGCAAACGCAACCACGTACACCCAGGACGTCGCTGCCCACTCGAAAAACGTTAGGCAATTCGTTCAGCGTCAGTGAACCAGCGAGGACGCATTGAAGATTCAAACGATGAATTTTGTTGTTTAGTTGTTGGAGTCGCTCCACCGTTAGAAATGAGAAAAGATTGCTTCCGGGGTTTTTTGTGTAAGTGTCAAAAAGAAAATATCGGATGCGTGATGACAGGGAATCATCCGTCGACTGGAACCATTCGAGCAACCGTTCCGGTTTCGGAGAGCCGCATAATTCATGGTCGGCATAGGCAACGATCACGGGTGAAATTCCAGGTGGCATCGAGCCTAAAAAGTTCTCCAAGCGTTCCAAGGATTGATCGCTTCGAGCGTGCGAAAGCCCCAGTTTTGCAAAGCCGATGTCTTTGGCGAACTGCCAATCTGTTGTAATCAGGCCATTGGCCTCGACGTCATTTAATTCACCGAGAGCAATGCTGACCGGAACCGTTTGCGCGTACCGATCGGCGATCTCGGTAATCGTTCGGCAATCTGCCTTGCCAAGAGCGCCCGACGAGGGGTCTTTGATATCGAGAATATCGACCCCCGCATCGACGGCATCCGCCGCTTCGATTACATTCTTAACACTTACGAGAAGCTGCATGGGTTGGTTCCATTGAGGTTTTTTCACGTCTTTCGGTTGCCGCGATCTAAAACTGCATTTCGACACTGACGCGCCCGCCAAGCGATTGGGCTTTCGAAATGTGCAACGGTTTATCGAGCATCTGTTTGTCGAGCAGCGGTCTATCGAGGAACGGTCGGAATGGCGAAAGCCGTAGAATACGAAGTCATCGAGACGCAGGCGGAATTGGATTCCTTCTGCGACGACATTCAATCGAGCCCTTTGCTGGCTTTTGATACGGAATTTGTTTCGGAAGACCGTTATCAACCCGAATTGTGTCTGTTGCAAGTAGCGAGCGGCGATCGGATTGCAATCATCGATCCGCTCAAGATCGGGAACAACCTCGAAACGTTTTGGGATTTGCTCGGTCGGGGTGACCACGTTACTGTTGCGCACGCTGGCCGCGAGGAATTTCGGTTTTGTTTTCGGTTTGCCGGAATGCGACCTGCGAATTTTTTCGATGTGCAAATTGCCGCGGGCCTTGTCGGGCTGGAATACCCGGCCGCTTATTCCACGCTTGTTTCCAAAATCGCCGGCAAAAACCTGGACAAGGGTGAGACGCGCACGGACTGGCGACGTCGACCGCTTTCTGGTTCGCAGCTGCAATATGCCGCCCAGGATGTTTTGTACTTGGGTGAAATCCATCGGAAGATTTCGAAGCGTCTTGAAAAGTTCGGTCGAACCCAATGGCTGGCCGAGGAAATGAATGTTTGGCAAGACGACGTACAGGCTTCGCTGACGAGCCCCGAACTTTGGCGTCGCGTCTCGGGGATTGCCACGTTGGATCGACGGTCGCTCGGAATTGTCCGCGAGCTATGGCAATGGCGGGAAGACGCGGCGGAAGCCAAGGACCTGCCGGCGCGACGGGTCCTGCGGGATGACCTGATGGTGGAACTTGCAAAACGTGGAAGTTCTTCGGCTGGGAAGATCAAGGCGATTCGCGGCATGGAGCGTCGACAGACGACACGGCACATCGACGAGATTGCGGCGACCATCAAGTATGCGAACGAGATTCCGCAGAACGAGCTGCCGAAAAAACAGTTTAGTACCAAGTCACCTCAACTCGGTCAGTTAGGGCAGTTTTTGACGTCCGCCCTTGGAGTCATTTGCCGTCAAAACAATGTGGCGCCGGGTATTTTCTGCACCACCAATGAGTTGCGACAGTTGGCTGCCTGGAAACTTGGGATGACCAAGAAACCGGATTCCCGCTTATCAGCAGGTTGGCGTGCTGATTTGATTTTGCCAATCATCGATGGGTTGCTGGATGGCAAAGTTGGAATGCGAGTCGGCGATGCCGCTTCTTCGGAACCCTTGGAATTGATTGACCTGGACGACTAGTCGATCAAATCAGCAGGCTTTCCAACAGCAGCCGAATCTTTCGCATTTCAGCCATGTGATCGGTTTCGTCGTCGGGACGAATATCAACGCATAGTCCGCGACGATAGTTAAGTTTTGAGAGTTGTCCGACCAGTTTGCCGTAATCAACTTCGCCTTGTCCAACGCGAACCTGCAGTTTGTCAGGCAAGGTGTCACGAAGGTAAACATGCTGAGTGTATTTGAGAAGCTTGTCCGGGTCACGGTTTGGTTGGGCCTGGTAAATGTAATGGCTCGGGTCAAAGGACAAGCCCAAGCCCGTGACGTGATCGCAAATGACCGTAACGGTATCAGGATCTTCAGACAGGCAACCGTTCTGACTTTGAAGGCCCACGCGAACCCCATTGGATTCGGCAATTTGCACAAGCGCTTTCAGCCGCTCAACTTCCTCGTTGAAAGGCGTACCCAGTTCGGAGGACGGAACGGTCAAAGTGACGACCTTGGTGAGTTTGGCAAGTTCGCAAACCGCGCGGAATTCGTCGTAATACTGCTCACCAGGGGCCGTACTCACGAATCGATATGAAATCACATCCAGTCGCCGAGTGTTGTTGCACTTGGTAACGGCGGCCGTCACATTCGAAGCAACTTCCGATGGCTTCAAGTGGTCGCCATTTTCATCGATGTTGATCTCGAGGTTGGTGAATTCAAGATCGGCAATCTTTTCGACGGCTTCTTCAAAACTCAAATGCTCAAAGCATTCTGTGGTAGCGGCGACAAACACCGGACCGGACTCCTTTCCACGTGGGATGCCAGCAAAGTTGAGGCGGAAATTCAAACCGTTACTTTATCGGCAAGACCATCTCCATGACAACACCAGATCCGATTTGCGAGGGACCTCACCAACGGTTTGATTTTTCTCGCCGGAATGGCTGCACGATTTGGCAAATCAATCCGACCTCTCTAAAATGAGTTTTCCGCCCGGATTGTCGGTTGAGTCAATCTGAATAATCCTTTGCACGCCCGAATTGGACTTTTGACGGTGACCGATTTCATCGTTTTGAGGCTTAGAGATATGTTTTCCGAATTTCGAAAAGATCTTTGTTTCGTCGTCGTTTTGACACTTTCCGTTGCTTCATTCTTTTTGATGCAACAGTCCGCCCTGGCACAAAAGGACTCAACCAAGGAGACGGTAAACGCCGGTGAGACAAATAATTCCGTTGAAAGCAGTGAGCAGGCGAGTCGTGTCAACGACGACCAAATGAAGAAAAACTTTGCGGCTTTCGAGAAGATGCTTTCGAACACCAAGCTCACCGGCAACTTTACGGTTGTCGGCCAGGAAAAAAAGGATCTGACTCCTGAGGAATATACGATTTCGGAAGTCAAAAAAATGGATGAAGGCGACTATTGGCTTTTCAAAGTTCGCATCAAATACCAAAAATATAACCTGAAGGTACCCGTACCATTGGAGGTCAAATGGGCCGGCAACACGCCCATCGTTTCATTGGACAATGCCAGTGTTCCTGGATTCGGAAAATTCAACGCACGCGTGGTATTCCATGAAAACAAGTACTCCGGAACATGGTCGCACGGTAAGATCGGTGGCCATCTCTTTGGGACAATCAAAAAAATGGACGGGGCCAAGGAAGACGGGGCCAAGGAAGATGACAAAAAAGTCGAATCTTCCAATGGTGAAAGTCAGGCATCCGACAAAGACAAATAGGTGCAGATCAACCTGCGGTTTATGAATGGGTGGCGGCTGATGAAAAGGTTTGCCACCGAGAATCCGCATCAATAAAGGACACCATTCGAGTGAGCCGGTAATACGGCAGCGAATGATTAGTAGAAGTATGGGAAAATGACTCCAGCCGAAAAAGTAGAAGTATTGCGAGCCTGCTGCTGTGTCGCGGGCGCAGACCAAAACACGGGATTGGGCGAAAAGGACTTGTTGGACCGATTGGCTCGCGAGATCGGAGTTGGCAAAGCGTCGTTGAACGCGATGATTGCTCGAAGCGAGAATGATCCGGATTTTCATCGCCAACAGTTTCGAGTTCTCAAAGCGAACCCTGAAAAATCGATGTCAATCTTGATTGAGGTCGCGGCCGTTGACGGTGTGATTTCCGACAACGAGCGATCGATTCTCCATACGCTCGGGGAAAACCTGGAACTAACGGCACAGACTGTCGACTCATTGATTCAATCCTCTCTCTAGGAATATTGGGCCGGGCGAAAGGCAAACAGCGCTTTCGGCCTCGCGCCCACGGACGGCAGGGGCCGTCAAAACTCGTTGCGTAACGCGTGGCTATTTGTGCGCTTCCCGGTTCTGCCGATGCTTCGAAATCGATCATTTTAAGATGCCGGTTTCAAAATCAAACGCAGATCAAATGAACTTGCGCCGCCCTTTTTCGGGGCCTTTTCAATCTTTTTAGCCGCTCCAATCAAGGCCAGCACGTCGGCGCGGTCAGCAAGGTAGCAATGTCAGTTTCAGCTGATCGGCGCCCCCGTTTCGTGCCCGATTTCTGGCAAAGTGTTTATTTTTTGCAACATCGGTTGTGTTCCCGCCATTTGCCGGAATTTTTTTCTTTTTGTCCGGCGCGGTGGCGTTTTGAAACATAGGTTTCTATTGGATCAATTGTATACCCTCAAAACCGATCAAAATTCGGACAAAACAATGACTTTTCAACGACAAGGCTCAGGGCGACGGAAATCACGGGTTGGAAAAATCCGACGCGGCGGTCCCGCCGTCGAATGCGCTTTTTGTCTGCCGCTCGTCTTGATTTTCATGTTTGGAACATTGGAAATCTGTTCGGCGATCTTCCTCAAGGAGTCGCTCACGATCGCTTGCTACGAAGGGGCTCGAAGTGGTGTCAAACGGCGAGCGACCAACCAGGATTCGGTGGATCGCGCGGAAGAGATTATCGCAGCACGCGGCGTAACCGGAGCAATCATCCAGGTGACTCCAGAAGATTTTTCGACGCTTTCGGCATTGGACGAAATCACGGTGACCATCACCGCACCTGCAGAAGGCAACTTGTTTTTCATCAACCAGTTTATGCCGGGGAAACACGTTAGTTCCACCGTGGTCATGGTAAGGGAGTTTGACGAGTAACTCGTTCAAAGGCAAAACCGATGAGTCAACACCATTCAAAAACCCGAACACGAAGACGCCGGCGAAACGATCGTCGAGGTGCAGCCGCCGTGGAATTTGCTTTGTCGGCTTCCGCTCTGTTCCTCGTCATCTTTGGCGCCATTGAATTTTGCCGCATGAGCATGTTGCGCAATCTGGCCCAGGATGCTTGCTATGAAGCGGCTCGCCACACGATGGTTGAAGGCGCAACCACGAGCGAGGCCTGGCAACGAGGTCAGGACGTGATGGCAATGATCGGCGCGCGAGACGTGACCGTGACAATCAATGACGGCGATGGGATCACGGACGACGATGGTTACGTAAAGGTTTACGTTGAAACACCCATGGCAAGTAACGCATTTTTGATGCCCTATATCTATGGCGACAAGGTGATCTCGGCAGAGATTCAATTGAAAGTCGAAAGATACGAAGGCTACTACAGTTCCGACTAGCCACATCCACCAAGATCCGCAGCTTTGAAATTGAGGTAGTTCCATGGCAAGAAACATTCGAAAACTAAGGCGCGGTGCCGTCCTGCCCATGTTCGGTTTCCTGCTTCCCGTGATTTTTATTCTTTGCGGGTTAGCTGTGAATCTCGCCTACATGCGGTTGACCAAAACCGAAATGAAAATCGCAACCGACTGCTCGTCCCATGCGGGTGGCCGGGCGATGAGTATCGACCAAACAACCGACAGCGCGATTTTCCACGCCAAACGCGTCGCTTTATTGAACACGGTTGGTGGCGAGCCGCTCAACCTGGCAGATGACCAGGTTACGTTTGGTGCGACCACTCGCGCGAACAATGGCTATGGCCGTTACGTCTACGATGAGAAAACAAAGTCGTCGGTCGATTCCGGCGCTGAAAAGGCGACCAGCGTCCGTGTCTACGGCTCGATGGACGTTCCGATTCTCCTCGGTGCCATCCCCGGAGTTTCCAGTTTCGAACTTTACCTGTACTCCACCGCGACGCAGGTTGACCGTGACATCGCCCTGGTCTTGGATCGCTCCGGTTCGATGCTTTACTACCAGGACGACAGTGCGCTTTCGGATGCCTTGTGGACGCTTTACAACACTTACGAATCTCGAACGACCCCGGGCTACTGGCGTTGGAATCGACGCCGTGGACGTTGGGTGTGGGTTGAACCGCAAACTGAATGGGTGCGAAAAATCAGCTATTCAGAATATCAGGACGCGACCGAGTACCTGTACTACCGCGACTATTCCAACAACGTGATCAATCAGCTTGCCGACATCAGCCAGGAAATGAGCGATTTCGCGTACGATTGGCAGTATGCGAGCGGAGCACCTCGCTACAGCCGTTGGGCGTTGCTGGCAGATGGTGTCGATGCGTTCCTGGATGTTCTGGAAACCACGGACCAGGAAGAACGAGTCTCACTCGTGACTTTCTCCTCTGCAGCATCACTGGATTTGAATTTGCAGCAGACCTACGATTCGATTCGAAACGAAGTCGATGCGATCAGTCCCTATGGTGCAACGGCGATCGGTGAAGGACTCGAAACGGGATTGCCGCCTATTATCTCGGGCAATTTGGCTCGCCAGTTTGCCGCCAAAACGATCGTTGTTTTGACCGACGGAATCTACAACACGGGGGTTCATCCTGACACCGCTGTTTCGAACATCGTTGGATCGAACAATGTAACGATTCATACCGTTACCTTCACGCCGGGTGCCGACCAGTCAATGATGCAGAACGTCGCCACCGCCGGTGGTGGAAAGCACTATCATGCAGACGATGGAGAAGGGTTGATTGAGATTTTTGAGGAAATCGCAAATAACCTTCCGACCATCCTGACGGAATGATCGCGAATTTTGAAACGATTATCAGAACCTCGGTTTCGGCCGAGGTTTTTTTTTGCGCCCGCAATTCTGATGGGTTGCTGGACCTTGCCAATACTGGGTAAACCGATAAGCTGAATCCATTCGAAAAATTGGTCTCGTTCGAATGGAAAAACCATGAAGTTTAGTTTGGCTGGCCTGATGGGCCTAACAATTTTGTTTTGCCACGGTGTATCTAACGGGCAGGAGCTGGGCATCGATCTGAATGCAATGGATCGAAAGGTTCGAGTTCAAGATGACCTGTTTGAGTACGTGAATGGTTCTTGGCTCAAGAACACAAAAATCCCTGATGATAAATCCAACTTTGGATCGTTTATCGTACTGGCGGACAAGTCGCAGGAGCGCGTGAAAGCACTGATTGAGGAAGCCTCCAAGGAAAAACACGAAAAAGGATCGGATGCCCAGAAAGTCGGCGACTTCTATCGCAGTTTCATGAACGTTGACAAGATCGAGGCGCTAGGCTTCAAGCCAATCATGCCGCATCTTGAAAAGATTCGTTCCGTCCAATCCAAGAAGGATCTCGTCATTCAAATGGCGAAAATGCAAGCGACCGGGATGGGGTCGCCAATTGGATTCTTCGTCAAACAGGATGACAAGGACTCGTCACGCTACGCGGCTCACTTGATTCAGAGTGGCACCACACTTCCTGACCAGGACTACTATCTTAAGAAGGATGATCCCAAGTTTGCCAAAGCTCGCAAGGCACTGGAAGAATACATCGCGTTGATTCTTGAGAAAGTTGGCTCGGCGGACGCAGAAAAGAAAGCCAAGTCCATCCTGGCGATCGAAACGAAGCTTGCGGAAAACCAGTGGACTCGAACCGAGTTCCGCGATCCCAACAAGCGTTACAACAAAATGACCGTGGAGGAATGGCAGGCAGCGGTTCCAGAAATCGACTGGGAAGCCTATTTCAAGAATTCAGGTGTTGAGATTGAAGACTTGATCGTGATGACGCCAAGTTTCTTTGAGGCGTTTGGCAAAATTTATGAAGAGGTTCCGCTGGAAGACTGGATCGCCTATTTCGAGTTCCAGATTGCCGATGCTGCGGCCCCCTACCTCTCGGATGAGTTTGCTCAAGCCCATTTCAACCTGCACAGCAAGGAGCTGGCCGGAATCCAGATGCAAAAAGATCGTTGGAAGCGTGCAGTCGATGCGGCTGCAGGAGCGGGGGCCGGTGACTTTGGTGTTCTCGGCGAGGTTGTCGGACGACTTTATGTCGAAAAACACTTCAAGCCGGAAGCCAAAGCCGCGATGGACAAGCTGGTTTCGAATCTGCTCAAGTCCTTTGATTCCAGTATCGACGAACTCGAATGGATGACCGACGCAACGAAAAAACGCGCCAAGGAAAAACTTTCGAAGATCACGACCAAGATCGGTTATCCGGACGAGTGGCGTGATTATTCCAAGCTGGAAATCGACGCGGATGATCTCGTTGGCAACATGCTTCGTTCCACCAAGGTCGAATACGATCGAATGATCAATAAGCTTGGGCAACCGATCGATGAAAACGAATGGGGGATGACCCCGCAGACGGTTAACGCCTATTACAATCCTGGGAAAAATGAAATTGTTTTCCCGGCCGCAATTTTGCAACCGCCATTTTTTAGCCAAACCGCTGATGCAGCGATCAACTATGGTGGAATCGGCGCGGTGATCGGCCATGAAATTAGCCATGCGTTTGATGACTCGGGTAGCCAATATGATGGCGACGGAAACCTGAACAACTGGTGGACGGATGAGGACCGTAAGGCATTCAAAGCGTTGACCGAAAAGTTGATTGCCCAATATGAAAAGTATGAGCCGCTTCCCGAAAAAACCGTCAATGGAAAGCTCACGCTAGGTGAAAACATCGCTGACCTTTCCGGGCTTTCAATTGCCTTCAAGGCCTATCAGCTTTCGCTCGAGGGTAAGAAAGCCAAGGAAATCGCCGGCTGGTCCGGAGAACAGAGGTTTTTCCTTGGGTGGAGCCAGGTTTGGCGGCGTAAGTATCGCGATGCTGAAATGCTCCGACGACTTTTGATCGACTCCCACTCGCCGAGCCGCTTTCGAGCGAATGGTCCGGTCGCGAATATTGATGCGTTTTACGAAGCTTTTGGCGTCAAGAAAGGTGACAAGCTTTTCAAACCCAAAGCAGAACGTATTCGGATTTGGTAGGAAACAAACCCATTCGAAACCGCGCTGTGAACCAGCGCGGTTTTTTTATTCAATCTGTGTATTTTGGATAGTGATGTGGACGAAAGTCAGCTGGATATCGAACACTACGACTACGAATTGCCCAAGGAGCTGATTGCCCAGCACCCGCTCAAGAATCGTACCGACGCTCGCTTGCTTGTTGTGGATCGCAAACAACAGAGAATGGATCATTTTCATGTCCGTGACCTGCCGCGAATTCTTGAGGCTGGCGATTTACTGGTCATTAATGACACAAAGGTTATTCCCGCCCAGTTGATGGGGTACCGGGAGAAGACCAATGGGCGTTGGCAGGGGCTTTTCCTCGAAGCCGATGAGATGGGTCTTTGGAAAGTCCTGGCGAAAACCCGCGGCAATATTCAGCCTGGAGAAACGGTGATGCTGAAAGACCGTGACGGGGTTGATCGCTTGCGAGTCACGGTTCTGGCCCGCCTCAATCAAGGAGCCTGGGCCGTCAAACCGGAGCAGGAAGGCAAGCCCGAGGAACTCTTGGAAGCGGTCGGGCGCGTACCCTTGCCACACTACATTCGCAACGGAAATATGGTCGACCAGGATCTCCAGACCTACCAAACCGTGTTTGCCGAGAACCCGGGAGCTGTTGCGGCTCCGACCGCCGGATTGCATCTCACCCACTCTCTGATGGAGGATTTGAAATCTCAAGGCGTTGGAGTGGCTCGGACGACGCTTCATGTGGGGATTGGAACGTTTCGACCGATCAAGACGACGCGTGTCGACGAGCACGAGATGCACGAAGAGTTCGGTGTGGTCAGCCAGGAAGTGGTCGATCAAATCAACCAAGCCAAACAGGCAGGGGGCAGGGTCATCGCCGTGGGAACCACATCCGTCCGTTCCCTGGAAACTGCGTCCCTGTCCGGCGCGCCCAATGCCTGGCAGGGTTCGACGGGACTTTACATTTACCCCGGTTTCCAATTTCACTGTGTTCAGGGAATGATGACGAACTTTCATTTGCCCAGAACGAGTCTGTTGGTGATGGTCCGAACATTTGGCGGCGACGAACTCATCAAGCGGGCTTACCGCGAAGCCGTGGAGCAAGAGTATCGCTTCTACAGCTATGGCGACGCGATGTTAATTCTTTGATCGTGGTTGGCGGCTCTCGCGCGAGCTTCACCGCCAACCTTTCAGCGATCGGATTTTCAACTTCGAGGAATCTTAAACTTCCAGGAAGAGGCGTGCTGGCTCTTCGAGCACTTCCTTGATCGTACGAAGGAATCCAACGGCTTCGCGGCCATCAACGATTCGATGATCATAGGTGAGGGCAATGTACATCATTGGCCGGATAACGACCTGATTGTCAACTGCGACCGGACGTTGTTGAATCGAATGAAGGCCTAGAATTCCACTCTGTGGTGGATTCACGATCGGCGTTGAGAGCAACGAACCATAGACGCCACCATTACTGATCGTGAACGTTCCGCCTTCCAGATCCGCCGGCTTGATTTTGTTGTCTTGGGCCAGTGCGGCAAAGCGACCGATCTGCCTCTCGATATCGGCAAAGCTGATCCGTTCGACATTGCGAAGAATGGGCACGACCAGCCCTTTCCCGCCACCGATTGCGATTCCGATGTCATGGTAGTTGCGCGAAACGACGTCGCGCCCGCGAATCTCTGAATTGATCGCGGGGAAACGTTTCAATGCCTCAACCGCCGCCTTGGCAAAGAAAGACATGAAGCCGAGTTTGACTCCATGTTTTTCGTGAAAAGGATCTTTGTATTTCTTCCGCAACGACATGACGGGTTCCATGTCGATTTCGTTGAACGTAGTCAGGAGCGCGGCAGTCTGTTGCGCTTCTACCAGGCGATTCGCGATGGTTCGTCGAATCATGCTCATCGGTTTCACGGATTCTTCCCGGTGGATTCCGATCTCGGCAAGTGCTTGAACCCACTGAGCTTCTGCTTCGCTCTCGGCCTTCGGCGGGGAGCCTGCGGGCGGCTGATCGCCTCCGGGGGTCAGGTTGTTCTTATCAATGAACGCCTGGACATCTTCTTTCAACAAGCGTCCACCCGGTCCACTTGGCTTGATGGCTTCCGCCGAAATTCGATACTCATGCAGCATTCGCTGGGCAGCCGGCATGATCCTGGGCTCGCCCGTTCCATTGCTCGCCGATTCGGGTTCCGAAGGCGCCGAGTCTGCCGAAGCCGAGTCGTCCCCTCCACCTGCGGGCACGGCCACCGGAGCGTCGGCCTTCTCCATCAAAGCCAACACGTCGCCGACGTTTGCGAACTCACCCTCGGGTACTTTGATTGTCCCGACAATTCCGGACTCGGGCGCGGGAAGGGCTTGCGAAGCCTTCTCGGATTCCAACTCCACCAGGTCTTCGTCTTTCTTGACGAACTCGCCTTCCTTTTTGAGCCATTGAGCGACTTGGACTTCTTGAATCGATTCGCCCAATTCGGGGACGACTATTTCAATCATGATTTTAAAACCGATTTACGATTGTACTTTTTGGTGAACCTGATCCGTATCAACATGGCCATTGCTGGCGGGAGCATTCGGAACGTTATCGAGACCAAAAGCCGAAGATATCAACTCGGCCTGTTCGATCTTGTGTGTTTTCTTGGAGCCGGTTGATGGACTTGCCGATTCCGGCCGCGTGATTGGTTGCATCGGCCAGCGTTCGAAAAGCGAGTTGCCGAAATGGAATTTCATGAAGGCCCAGCCCCCCATGTTCTTGGGTTCTTCCTGGACCCAATAGACGGGTGTTCCGTCGGGATACTCGCCCAGGGCTTCTTCCATTTCTTTCAGGGGCAGCGGATAGAGCTGCTCCACGCGAATAATGGCAACGTCATTCTGACCGACTTCCTTTCGTTCCTTGATCAGGTCGATCGCCACCTTGCCACTTGCCAGGAGAATTCGTTTTGGCATGGGCAGCGAGTCACGCTCGGGGTCCTTCAGGATTTTCTGGAAGGTTCCTTTCGTGAAGTCCTCCAACGGCGAAGTCACCAAAGGTTCTCGAAGCAGACTCTTTGGGGTAAGAACAATCAAGGGTTTTCGCCATTTGCGAACGACTTGTCGACGAAGCAAATGGAAATGTTGTGCTGCTGATGTTGGATTGCAAATTTGCATATTGTGTTCAGCGGTCAACGTCAGGAATCGCTCGAGTCGGGCACTGCAATGCTCTGGGCCTGCGCCTTCGAAACCGTGTGGCAAAAGCATGGTCAAACCGCTAAGTCGTCGCCATTTGTCTTCGGCGCTGGCAATAAATTGATCAACGATGACCTGGGCGCAGTTGTAAAAGTCTCCAAACTGGGCTTCCCATGCGACGAAGGCCTCGGGATGATCCAGGCTGTAGCCGTATTCGAATCCCAGAACGGCCGTTTCGCAGAGCGGGCTATTGATAATCTCGACCGAGGCTTGATCATCCGACAAGAACTGCATCGGAATGTGGGTGAAGCCGCCGTCCAAATCGTGGAGCTCTGCGTGTCTCTGGCTAAAGGTTCCGCGCCCGGTATCCTGGCCGGAAATACGAATGGGATGGCCTTCCATCGCCATGGTGCCCATCGCCGCCAGTTCGGCGGTGGCCCAGTCAAGGTTCTGTTTTCCTTCCGCCATTTCTTTTCGGCGACGGAAAACCATTTTCAGTTTTGGGTTGAGCGCGAATCCATCCGGAAGCTGCGTTAGCTTGTCGATCGCGAAGGTCAGTTTGCCGATATTGACGCCGGTATCAATGTTGTCGTCATCTCGTTCCCGCCCGCCGTAGTAACCGGCCCAATAACCGCCCAACGTTTGCGTGTCGGGTGAATACTGGTTCTTCTTGGCGGAATCAAATTCATCCTGGAGAACCCGCTGTCTCTCTTCGACGATTTCGTCGGCTTTTTCCTGGGTGATTTCCTGGAGCTTCAGCAGACGCTTCAAATAGCTGTCCCGAATCGTCGGCCGCTTGTCAATCAAGTCGTACATGAGCGGCTGCGTGAATCGCGGTTCGTCACTTTCGTTGTGTCCCAGCCGACGGTAACAATACATGTCGATGACAACGTCTCGATGGAAACGATTTCTGAAATCCATCGACAACTGAACGACCTGAGCGACGGCTTCCGGATCTTCGCCATTCACATGGAAGATTGGAATTTGAAGCATCTTGGCAACGTCACTGGCATACGTCGTGGAGCGACCAAGGTGCGCAGGCGTCGTGAAGCCAATCTGGTTATTCAAAATCACATGGATGGTTCCACCGGTGCAGTAACCGTCAAGTTGGCTCAGGTTCAAGGTTTCTTGAACCACGCCTTCGCCGGCAAATGCCGCGTCGCCATGGATCAGGATCGTCATCACTTTTTCGCGAAGTCCGTCCGAAACGCGGTCCTGTTTTGATCGGCATCGGCCAATGGCTACCGGGTTCACAAACTCGAGGTGGCTTGGATTGAAACAGAGCGAGATGTGAATGTCTTTTCCGGTCGACGTCTTCCAGTCGTTCGAATGTCCCATGTGATAAAGCACATCACCTCGGCCGCGGTTTTCTTCCGGGTTCGGGTCGTCGAAGGTCCAGAAAATATTTTCGGCACGTTTACCCATGATGTTGGCGAGCACATTGAGCCGACCGCGATGCGCCATTCCCAACACTACCTCGGATACACCTTGCTCACCCGCTTGTTCCATGGTCAGGTCCAAAAGCGGAATCAGCGTTTCGCCACCTTCCAGCGAAAAGGTCTTAGCGCCGACATACTTTTTTCGCATGAATTGTTCGAAGATGACCGCATCGGTTAGCTTGGTTAATATTCGAGTTTGCGTTTCGCGGCTTAGCTCGATTCGATTCTTCGAGCTTTCCATTCTCGTTTGCAGCCATTCACGAACATTGTGATCATCAATGTGCATGAATTGAACGCCGATGGATCGGCAGTAGGTATGCCGCAGTTGTTCGACAATTTCCTCGAGCGCTTTGAAGTTCTCACCAAAAATGGTTCGCGCCGAAAACTTCTTTTGCATGTCGCTGGGCAAAAGGCCATAGGACTCGGGATTCAATTCCCGATTCGTTGGACGCGGCAGTCCGAGCGGGTCAATCTTGGCTTCCAGGTGCCCGCGAACACGAAACCCTCGGACCAATTGGTCGACACGGTCCTGAAGTTGTGCAACTGAACGAGCTTTGGCCGTTGAACCGGGAGTCGGTGGAGCCGGCAACCCTGGTTCCGCATCGGAACCCGCGCCCGCCTCAGAACTTACTGACTGAAAATACTCTCGCCATTCCTCGGGTACATTTTCCGGATTCTCAAGAAATTCCTGATAAAGGCTATCGAGATAAGCCCCGTTAAAGACATTCATCTTAGTTATTCAGCCAGTTCACCGACGGCTGTTCCCAATCAATAAGATGTGTTGAAGTGCGAAACCTTGGTCGTTCTCGTTCTTGGAATCGTTAGAAGAACTTTGCAAAAGGCAAGTCAAAAAGCCGCTTCCTCATTCTCGGCATCATTTACGCAGCGGTTCCAAGGCGAATTCAATTCGTTCAATTTACTGAAAAAACGGGTGCCGGTATATCCTTATTTAACAATTTTGCCAAACCCGGTTGAGCATTTTGGGGCAAAACTTCCAGGCGGATTTGTTGTCGAAAAATAGGTCGCAAGCGGAAACCAATTCGCGATCGGATCCGGGCGGGATTGCGATCCTGTTTTGGAGAACCTTGGTTCGTTGGAGAGCAAGTCCGCTAAGCAGAATTCTTTTCGCCTGTCGATTCGGCAGCGAGGCGAGCCTTTCGAGCCGCAATGAATGATTGGACACCCATGCCGACATAGATAAAACAAGCGATCATCATTAACAAAACAAATAGGGTTGCCCGCATGTTGACCTCATCACTGCCGCTCATGATCGGCCCAATTTTCATTCCGACCCGACCCAGGCATGCCAACCCGCAGAGAAGAGCGAGTCCGACCGCCGCGTGCATCGCGTGTTTCCGCATCCCTGGTTTGTAGCCAAGAATTCCAATTCCCAGGAAGAGGACACCTGCGATCGCCGGAATCAATGCCGTCACACTCGATTTTGATTTTGGCTTTGTCTCGGAACCCTCCTTGCCGTCGACAGCGTCCGTCGAAGCGGCGTCGTTTTTTGCGGCCTTTTTTGAGTCACTACCGCCACCCATGTATCCAACGGCTCCCAGTCCCAACAAAAAAATCGCAAGTCCAATGGTCGCGTGCTGCATCTGATGACTCCTTTTCAAGGGTTTCTGACCCTGGAACTTTCTATTCGTAGTTGAACTTCGAAAAACTCTTTTTGAGCGGACGGAAAGCGTAAACCGCTCCAATCAATGTGGCAACAAAAACAATGGTAAGCAGGATCCCGGGGATGGTGTTCGGTTTTCGTCCTGTATCGAGAACAAAGACGTTTTGTGGTTCGCGAATGTTCAACTGCTTGAAACGCCCGTCTCTGACTTCCAGATCCGAGGCCCGGCCGACCACCATTCCAACGATTTCCCCATCAAACTCATTCCCTGATTTGATTGCCTGACGATTGCGAACGAGGAATCGACACTTTCGCAGTCGGTAAATCAACTGATTCGACTCAAACGGAATCTCGGCACCCGGCGATGTGTCCATCGTCGGCGGGAGAGCGGTCTCTTCGATGGAGAATATGGGATAGGTGTCGGCGATTCGAACCTTGGCCATCGAGATGTGTGGGCTGATTTTTACGTAGGAGCTCGGCAATGGCCGATCATTCTCCAACTCGTAAAGCAGAACTTCTGCGGGCTCGGTGGATACCCAGTTCATTCGTAACTGTTGGAAGGCGAAGTAGCCGGCTGACAGTGCGGTCACCCCGCAGAACACGAACACCGCAAGCCACTTGGCAAGATCGAGGATCGCAGGCTCTTCGTTCTTGGTTTTGACCGATCGAAGTAGCTGTTCGTCGCGTGTTCGTAAGGGCATGGGAATTCGACGAAGACTGATTCAAGGCTGAATGGGCGGACAATTCTCGGGAGCTAGTCACGATAACCGTGGAAATTAGCCCAAGTCAACCGTCAGGCTCAGATTTTGGCTTTGAGTTTCTGGGCCAGCAAATGGGCGACGCCCATGATTGAAATCATCGGATTGACGCCGCTGGATGTCGGGAGTGCGCTTCCGTCGGCGACATAAAGATTTTCGACTCCGTTGATTCGTCCTTCCACGTTTGCGCAACCCCTGGCGGGGTCCGAAGCGATCCGACAGGTCGACATCTGATGGGCACTAAACAAGCTCAGGTGATTTGGGCGCGCACCCAATTCACGGATACGGCTGGATAGGTCGTCGATATTGTCCAACGAGCCCGCCATCCAAGAGCGCGTCTGTTCCATTCGTGTCCAATAGGCGATCTCCTGGTGGGGGCCAATGATCGTATGCGCCCCGGCCGCCTGGTGGATTTTTGCGACTTCCGCAGCGCCCTGGAGCAGATGTTTGGCTTCCTGATTTCCAAGAGAATATTTGACGACGGTTCGGCCACTTTGGTCAATCTCGACCCGGCCGCCGAATTTGTCCCGGCAAAGAATGATCGTGTTTGCCATATGCCGCATCTTTTCCATCAACTTCTTGTGTTGCTGCGGATCCTGCCAAGCCAAAGCAAAGCCACCGAACCCCGGGTGCAAAGGTGCGGTTTCGAAGCGCACCCCGTATCCGTTTCCATCAAGATCAGAGAATTGATCGCAAACAACCGTCTGCGGCTGCCCGGACCAGGGCGTTATCTCCTCATCGTAAAATGCAACCAACGCGGTTGTCGGGTGAAGAAATAGATTCTGGCCGAGATGGGGGTGGTTCAAGCCCGAACGAAGTAAAAGGCTGGCCGTTTGGATCGAGCCGCCACAACAAACGGCTCGCTTGAATCGAATGCTTATTTTGCGCACCTGGTTGTCATCCAGGCGAATTCGAGCCTCCGCCGAATTGGCCACGCCGTTGGCGATGTTGATTTTCTCAATTTCCAGGCCGGGAACGATTCGGGTGCCATTCTCCAAAGCATCCATCAGAAAGTTGGTTCTGGTGTCCTGTTTGCCGGGTTTACGGCAACCGTACCCACAAAAGCCGCAGTCGCCACAACCTTGTCCGTTCCGTGCAATCGTTTCGTGGGAATGCCCCAGCTTTTCACAGCCACGACGCAGGACCGCGTTTTGCCGGTTATCCACCGTTTGTTCAACGTTAACCCCGAGGCGATCGCGGACTTGTTGAAAACTGTTTGCAAGATTGCCATTGGTCGCGTCATGGAATCCAAACTCATCCGTCCATTGTTCCAAGACTTGTTGGGTTGGATTGAGGCAAGTCATCCAGTTGACCGTGGTTCCACCGCCGATCGCGGATCCGGACAAAATCACAACGGCCAAATCGTCGCTGGAGAGTGAGCCGTGTTTTTCGAACAGCGTTCGATTTCCCCAATATTCACCCGCCCCAAGTTCATTTCGATCCAACCAAGATGCTTTTTCCGCAATCAGGCAATCGCTTCCCTGTTGCGAAAGCTCCGATGCCATGACTGATCCCCCGGCACCGGAACCAATAATCAGGGTTTCGCATTCGAGATCGTTTTGGCGGCCAATTGAAAATGGCTGAATGGTTTCTTGGGTGATCGGCACAGGCAGCGGATTCACGCCCTTGTAACCGATGTGCTCCCACGCTGGATGTTTGACGCCTTCCTCTGTTTTTGCGTAAGTCAGAAAAAGCGTGAGCCGTTTTATCGATTGGAAAAACTTCCTCAGGCCGTCATTGCGATGCTGATTCCATTTTTGAAGGACCCGGACCCGTTCTTCGAGGTTCAGGCTTCGAAAAGGCCGGAAGAATCCCGTCGCCACATAGCATGCGAACGGCCGTTCGATCAGATTAAGAAGCGAGACAGCTTTTTTGTATTCAACTTCACTTGCAGCCTCGAGCCGCCGTGCAAAATTTTCGGCTGCTCCGGAGTTTTCCGCAGAGTGTTTCCAAAAGTCCGCGGCAGATGCCGGCATCTGAGTTTCGTCGCATTTGATCGCTGGAACCAGCGTTTCACAAATCAGTTCAATCGTTCTTCTTTGACGCGGGCTCAATGATTGCATTTTGGAAGACGCTCCAGGAGCAAGGTACCAGTTCTGAGATTTCGATTTGAAGTCGCGTCGGATATACTGAATTGATCGTAAAGTCAGGAAATTGAATACGAAACCCGGAGCAGGTGCCGATTATGAACGTTTTCCTTTCGCGAGTCGCAGTTCCCTCGTTGGTGATTCTGTCTTTCGGTCTCGTCTTGGTTGCGGATTCCTTTTCTGCTCCGGCATTGGAAACTCGTTTTCCGAGCGACGATGACCTGATTGCGAGCGAAACGGAAGTTCTTCCCGATTCCACGCGCAAGTTGATATTTGAAGTTTCTGACCTCGTGATGGAGCGGCATATTTCCCCGCCGACCCGCCAGGAAATGATCTTGACCGCCATCAAAGGCGTTTACTTCGCGTTTTACACGAGGCCACCAAAAGCGCTGTCCGATGAAGTTTCAAAATGTGTTACCGAATCTCAGTACGCTGAATTGATCAACCGGCATTGGAAACAGTGCGAGAAGACCGGCAAAGAAACAGTCGGTCAAGTCAACAATCGAATACTCGCAGCCATGATCAAGAGTTTTGATCCGCGCGGACGACTGATCGGCCCCAAGGCACTACGAGTAGAAAAACAACTCTCTGAAAACAGGTACGTCGGCATTGGAATTCGACTCGCACAAGAAAACGGCAGGTCGGTGATTACTGATCCGATTGTCGGCGGAACGGCTCGCAAAGCGGGATCAAAACCGGGCGATGTTATTCTCGAGATTGATGGCAAAACAACCGAAGGCATGGATCTTCGGGAAGTCGTTGACAAATTGCGGGGTGAGCTGGGTTCGCGGGTTGTTGTCAAAGTTAAAAACAAAAATTCGGGTGAGTCCCGAGTGATGGATATGATTCGGGCAAAGATTCCAATTCCAACCGTCCAGGCACCTCGCCGCAACGAAGATGATTCGTGGAATTATGCGATCACCCCGGGCAAGAAACTCGCGATGCTGAAGTTCGACCGAATTGTCGGAAGCACGGCCGCGGAAGTTCGAACGATGGCCGAGGAAATTGACGAACAAGGATTTGAGCATATCGTTCTTGACCTGCGTGTGACCAACGACATTGACTTTCACCACGCTTTAATGCTGGCGGACGCTTTGACCGGGGAACATCGATTGGGAAGCCTGGAAATGAAAGGGCGAGCAAAACGGCAGTTGAATACGCGCGACGACTGTTGCTTCGTCGACAAGAAACTTTATGTGATTGCAAATCAAAATGTTGTTGGCGCTGAGTTAGCGGTCGTCGTCGCTTTGAAGAAAGCAGGAGCCACGTTTGTTGGCCGCCCGGTCGTAAGTGACATGAAAGTCGGAGAGCGGATTGACCTCGGCGAAGAGCGGGGGGCGATTGCCAACCTTTCAACCGGGATCTTTGCACCTGCGGGGATTCAAAAAAACAAAATGTCCATCGGGCAGGACTATTACGCCGATCTCGAGGCACGAGGGCTGATTGTCCTGCAACCGGAAGTCTCCGCGGAGCCCGCAAACGCGATCGGGAAATGCCGGGAACTGTTCGAAAAAAACACGTCTGAATAATTCGCTCTTGCCGCGGCATGGGTCACTTTCGTGACTTGTTGCAACCGTTTGCCTTGCCTGCAAAACCATTTCCGGATTTCCTGCGTAGGATAGAACGCTGGCAGTCGCTGAGTCAGGATGCCAGCAGCGCAGGCGACATTGACGCTTGAAGAAGCCACTTCTACTATTGGACGTAGACCTTTGACCCGGCCCCAGATGGGCCTGAACCGGAAACGGTGGTAAGTATGCGAGGATGCTTGATAAAGTCGTTGATCGGATTTTTGATTCTGGTTTTCGCAGGGGTCGGCATTCTGTATTTCCTTTACCAGGCGGCACAAAAACCTCCTGAGTTCTACGAAGCGGCACTTCAAATCAACCCGGAAGCGCAAAAGCTTGCCGGTAGCGAGTTCGAATCTCGTGTGCTTCAATTGCAGAACGACTTGCTCGAGCAAGGAACCTGGGAAGCCATCTTCAGTGACAAGCAAATCAATGGATGGCTTGCCTCGGATATGCCGAAGAAATTTCCCAAGGCTTTGCCGGCCAACGTTTACGAACCTCGGGTCGAGATTAAACCGGGGATTGTTCATTTGGCATTCCGCTTTGAGTCAAAACAGTTCTCAGGAATTGTTGTATGCTCGGGCGAAGCTTACTGCACCGACAAGTCAAACCAGGTGGCCGTACGAATTGACGATGTGAAAGCGGGAGTGGTTTCTTTACCGGTCTCCAAATGGCTTGATGAAATTGCCAAGGGAATCACGCGGTCCGGTTTTTCCGTTGTTTGGTCGGAAGAAAATGGAAACCCGGTCGCACTGATCACCATCCCCGAAGACACCTTGGAAGGCGGTGATGTGGTTGTCGAGTCAATCGAGCTTTTGGATGGGAAAGTCCGATTGCGCGGACGCACCACGGCTCCCGGAAACAACACAGGCGATGACCTGCCTTTTGTCCCCTAGCCTTTTTCTGTTCCGGACCCTTCGTCCGACTCGTCCGAAGCAATTTTTGCAAAGCTCCAAATGCCGGAGACAGGGCCACGGTTGAGAAGAAAATGCCCCGTCAATCTGGTGCCTTGAAGTTCGACACTTCGGTGATTTTCTGATCTTGTCAGCCACCGGGCCGGCCCCGAGTCGTGCCGGCTAACTTCGCCTCGATCGTTGGAAATGGGACCTTCGTAATCGAGATAGTCCTTTCGATGGTCAGGCAATTCCCGGCAAAACGACGTTTGGTGTTCGCAAAAATCCGCCACCAATTCCCAGGTTTCGAGAGATCCATCGCATTCGATCATCAAGTCAAAATGTGACGGGCGTTCCCAGTTCTTGGGCGTTTCATGCCAAAGCAGGACAAAGCGCAATTCTGATTTGTCATTTTGCAAATCGGACATGGGTATTAAACTATTTCAAGTCGACCGAAAGCGCAACCGGGCTACCCAAAATACTTTCCAACACGAATTGAATTCCAAGATGGACATGGCAGGCAATAACGAACAGTACGTGGTGCCCGGGCTGAAACCAATCATGATTGGTTCTGTCAAAGTTGACCCACCCATTTTGCAAGCGCCGATGGCCGGTTTCACGAACTACGCATTTCGGCAGATTGTTCGTGAATTTGGCGGATCCGGATTGCAGGCTACCGAGATGGTCAACGCGCGCGGATTCGTATGGATGGAAAGGGAAAGGGCCGAACACCCGGATCGACTTTGGGGCGTCAAAGACGAACCGCGGCCTCTCGCCGTGCAGATCTGGGACAATCAACCGGAAACCCTTGCCAAAGTCGGCAATCGCTTGGCGAACGAATATGGGGTGAGCGTCGTCGATATCAATTTTGGTTGCCCGGTAAAGCAGGTCACTGAAAAAGCTCACAGTGGTTCTTACCTTTTACGCGTTCCCGACCGAATGGGGCAAATTATCGAACGCGTCGTTGAGGCTTGTGCACCGACGCCGGTAACCGCAAAGATTCGTTTGGGTTGCACAAGAGACAAGATCAACGCAATCGATGTCGCACAAGTCGTCGAAGGAGCTGGCGCCGCGGCACTGACCGTTCACGGCCGAACCGCCCAGGATATGTTTCGCGGGACCGCTGACTGGGATCGGATTTCCGAGATCAAACCCTATTTGAAAAAAATTCCCTTGATCGGAAATGGTGATTTGGATTCTCCCGAAGCCGTCATTCAAGCGCTAACAAAATACGATGTTGATGGTGTCATGATCGCCCGGGCCTCTCTCGGCAGACCATGGCTATTCGCGCAAGCGGCTGCCGCTTTGCGGGGAGAACCCATTCCGCCTGACCCCACGTTGGATGAACAAAGGAAGTGCATGTTGCACCACTACGATTTGATCATCAAGCGATTTGGCGAGGATGAAGGGACGATGTTGATGCGAAAGTACGCCTGTTGCTATGCGGCGGGGCAATTTGGAGCAAGACACTTTCGCCGCCACGTGATGAAAGTCAAAACGGCGGAATCATTTTATCGGGTCGTCGAAGAATATTTCCCACGGGAGCAGGAACTTGTCGACGCGTCTGCCAGCGCATCGTCTTCCTGATAGGGCCAAGGGCTCTCTTACTGCCAACCCAATTCATTCTGGCCGCTGACGCCAAAGGCATTTGATGCTCATGATGCTCAGCGCACTGTTTCTGAATAAACCAACCCCTTCAGAAGCTCAGGCTCAAGAAGCCACCGGTAACTCGACGGATTTGTAGACGGTTCGAACGATTTCAAATCCGACGCGCTGGTAAAGCTTAATCGCGCCAGCGTTTTCCGCTGTGACTTCGAGTGACGCGGTTCGAAGGCCCAGCTTTCGAAAACCTTCAATCGCTCGAGCGAGAAGAACCGTCCCTAGGCCATTTCCGCGGTGGGCTGGCGTTACGCCGACATTCTGAATGGACCCAATTCCATCTTTTTCACAAAGTCCCTGGATCGTTGCACAATTTTCCATTTCGACCCCCGGCGCCTCAAAGGTAATCAACCAGGTTGCAGGGGCAACAAAACCAGCCCGACTGGAGATTTCCCGCATCAAACGTGTGCAACTTGCACGGTCGCCCAGGCAAGGAAAAACCGCCGAATCGAGCTCGGCGCGAAAACTCTCGAATTTCGCGTCTGCGTGTTCTTCCAGGAGACTCGGTTTCCATGACCAAATTGCATAACCTGCATCCAGAGAAGGTTCCTCGATCGACTGACTCAGATCGAAGTGCATTCGGTACCGTTTGAAAAACGTAATACTCATTGAGGCCAATGATGAGTTAGTCAAAGGTCGAGTTGATTACCCTGCCATTGGTAAAATTTACTCCGCCAAGCAAAGTTGATCAACATTTTTTAGCGGCAGGCGAGACAAATCACTGTTTAAGGCCGAAACGTTCAATTGGGATCATCGACCTGAAGCTCAATTTTCGCCGGATCAACTTTGCGAGGATTCTCATCGGTTCCGTCCGGTTTGGGCGGATCGCGATCGACCACTTGAGCGTCGACGGTATTGGGATCGTTCGAATGCATTCCACCTGGAAAGGCAGTGAATTTGAATCGCTTCTTCGCCCAATTTGACAAAAGCCGTTTATAGAAACGCCTGGTATACGGAAACAGCATGGTCATACCGAATATGTCCGTGATTAACCCGGGCGTCAAAAGCAAGCCACCGGCAAAAAGCACGATCGCTCCATCGGCCAATGACTCGGTTGGCATTTTTCCGGCACCCAACTGTTCACGAAACTGCCGCATGACCGCAATTCCCGAACGCTTGGCGTAGTAAGCGCCAAAAATGGCCGAACAAATGATCAGGAAAACGGTAAACCAGAAACTCAAATACTTGGCCATGGCAATCAGGAAGACCAAGTCAATGAGCGGCACGAAAACGAAAAGTAGAAATAGTCTCAGAAACACAGGTTCCCGCCGGATTCAAATCCCATATTGATGGCGTGAGCAAGCGACGCTCAATCTGGCCCATTTTTTTTCAACGCCAATACAACGATGCTACTTCATGATTCGTACTGCGAACGCAACTATTTGACGATTGTTGGCTTGCGAATCAAACTTTCTGAAACGTCTGTGGTCGCGTAAACAAATCCGCCGCTCGTACCGGCGGCACCGTATTCGCCATCCTTATTCAACGCGATGAAATTAATCGCAAGTTTTTCCATCGGCAGCGGATCTTTCCGTGCGATCTCTCGGATTACCTTTTCGCACGCCTCAGCCGGCTTAAGGCCCTGGCCCATGAGTTGAACGATCCAGAATGAAGCGCACCAACGCATGACGTTCTCACCGGTGCCTGTTGCTCCGGCCGCGCCGTATTCGTTATCAACGTAGAGT
>CAYSXI010000021.1:0-40878 GCA_964434955.1 uncultured Pirellulaceae bacterium | reverse complement strand
GTCCTGGGTTTTCATCAGGACTTTCGTGAACTTCTCTCGCTCTCTGGCCCCAACCATTCAAATGTTGCCAAAGGAGAAGCAGGACGACGAGCGAGAGAAGTTCACGAAAGTCCTGATGAAAACCCAGGACTCAGACGATACCTGGAATGATCGCGTCTTCGATCGCTCCAAGGCTTATGGCACGGCCATGTCCCTGCAAGCGCTGCAGACAGATATCCCGATCCCTCCTGGGCTTCAACGCGGAAAACCAAAACAGGACAAGAAGTAAATTCCTGGGTTCTTTGCCAGTAAATTCGCGATTGATGGGACCAACCGAAAACTACTCGACTTGGGCTCTTCTGATTTCGTCGAGCGTCAAATACGCTTCGGAGATACTTGTGCCAACGAATTGCTTTTGCCATTGGGATTCCCTGTCATCGTTGGAAACGACAAAACGTCGATGAAGCCAAAGCGAAACGACCATTCCCGGTATCCCAACAGCCAAAGAGACCCAAAGGCAGTAGGGATGCATGACGATATCCAAGCCAAGGGTGACTGCAAGTGGCAGCCACATCAACCACCAGGGAAAGCCAATCAGCGGCCCTCCGAGCAAGTATGCCCTGCGGACACGATCCAGCATATTGCCGACATCACTCACTGGCTTGGAAAAATCCATTCTGCCGATGCGCGTCAAAACGTGGGCTCCGGCTCCAATCACAACAATTCCGTAGACATGGACGATTAATCCACAGATCAAACGATGGGCCACATCTGTATTCCTTGCCCAACAAAATGCTCCAACGCCGATCAACGCAACACCGATCAATATTTGAACGATCTGTCCATTCCGCAATGGACGAAGTGAATTCCCGACACGATCCATCAACTGCCGACGCGAGATGAGCAGGCGTGCTGCCGTCTCTTGCTGTTGAACACTCATCGCCGCCGAAGGCCGATCCGCATTCTCACGAACATCATTCCGTTTCACGCTGGCAACGGTTGGAGCAAACGCAGAACTTGGGGTCGAACAAATTGATTGCAGATCCGATTTGATTTCGCTTGCGGCCTGGTAACGACGATTTGGCTTCTTTTCAAGCGTGCGCAAGACGACTTCGTCGAGCCTCACATCAATTTGAACTTTCTCAGAGGGCGATTCGAATCTGCCAACCGGAAGCTCTCCCGTCAGCATTTCATAAAACACAACTCCCAGCGAATAGATATCTGCACGATGGTCAACATCGTGAGAACCTTCAAACTGCTCGGGCGCCATATAACGCGGAGTACCGAGAACTTGATTGGTCTGCGTCAGCGTCATGGCGGGATTTTCATCGCCGACAATTCGAGACAGACCAAAATCGGCAATTTTTACAGAACCATCCTTTGCGATAAGAATGTTCTCCGGCTTGATATCTCGGTGAACAATTCCATTGTCATGGGCATATTGCAGTGCATCACAAAGCTTTGGCACGATCGTCAACGCGTGTTTTGGTTCCAACTGCCCTGCATGAACAACGTCGCGAAGTGTTGATCCGTCGACAAATTCCATGACGAAGTAATAGACATCCTCAACATTCCCGAACTCGAAAACCGAGACAATGTTCGGATGGTTCAGCTTGGCCAAGGTACGGGCTTCTCGTGTAAACCGCAAAGCGAATTTAACATCGTTGCCAAATTCCTCCGGAAGGATCTTCAACGCGACGAATCGATCCAGGCCTTCCTGGCGAGCTTGATACACGGCGCCCATCCCGCCAACGCCCAGAAGCGAGATGGACTCCAGGGCGGGAAACAGCTTTTGAATTCTTTCCACGCTTGGTGGAGCAAACGGCCGGCCTTTTCGCGACTCCACGCCCAGCGCATCTTTGATAATTTGGGCGCAATCCGGAAATCGCTGGAGATAGTCCTCCGATTTCGGCGCCTCGCCATTGCGACGGCGATAGTCAATTTCAAGAACCAGAAGTTCGGAAAGGAGCAGCTCCCACTCTTCTCGGGAGAGTTCTTCGGAAAAGACCGACTCAATCGACTGCGGCTGGCCATCTTGCCATTTTCGTTCGAAAGCCGCGCAAAGATCGTCAATTTTTTCCAATGCTGCGATCGGAAGCCTTTTTCTGCGAATCGTCATTTCTGGTGACCAGTTCCTGCTCTAATTTTTCACGAATCAGGTGCAAACGACGCTCAATCGTTCGCTCGGAACACTCAAAACGTTCGGCCAATTCGGCGTTTGAGTACCCCTCTAACTTGGCAACCGCTAAATCCTGCAGTTGGCCGACACCCAAATGAGAAAAAAGTTGCTCGATCGATTCTTGCATGGTCAGGACCATTTCCGGCGTAGGTTCATCACCAATCGCCTCGAACACACGGCTTTCGTCCCCCTCGCCCTGAAACGAGTGGATTTCGAGACTTCCCCCCCGTCTTTGTCGTTTGTCGTGCCGGTGTTTGTCGATCACTTTTCTAGCGGACATCGTCAACAATAGCCGCCAAAGATCATCACGGTCCGCAAGATCTGGAAATCTTCCTTCCTCAGCAGCGGCATAAAAACTGTCAAAAACACTGAGGACGATGTCCTCTTCGTCCGAGACCGCGCGGTTTTGTCCGCCAATCCTTTGCCGAACCGCCCGCACAAGGCGATCAAAGTAAACCTGCCAGATTCGATTGGCTGCCAAGGAATCGCCCTTCTTCACAAGGTCAATCCAGTGGCTAATGTTTGACGAGTCTGACATACGATTCCATTTGAATGTTCAAGCGGTGGGTATCGTAGTCGATTGTATGGGAAGTGCATCACACGACGAAATATTATTCAAATGAATAGAAAATTCAAACGATCATTCGTGACGTCTACCGCTTAGTCGATACGAGGTGAAAAAATAAAAGAGTCGTCAACACATGGATTGGAAGGCTGAGCGAGAACTACCGGCTCGCCAGATTAAAGGCCAAGAAAATCAAACCGGCTGACACCATCGTCGCCAAAACCGTTCGGATCGAGTTCCAACGTGTCCAGCGGGACTCAAACTCTCGTCGAGCTGAAGATAGTTCAACCTCGCTCATGCGATCCAGGTCCAGTTGTTGAAGCTGATTGTTCAAAGGGATGTTGATGACGAAAGTTGGTAGTTGTACACCCAAAAGGTAAATCGCTGGCAAAAAAACGGCGATGACGCGATTCAGGCCGTCCAACTGCCAGATGCCCAGGATGGCCAAAGTAACGACTGAAACAGCCGATCCAAGCCAAACAAATATAAATACGGGCTGATTGTTTTGGATCACCCGGTCCATTACGACAAACGTGCGAAGAAAATCTCGATCAGCAAGTGACTTGATTCCGGGCATGACAATGATTGCAAATGTGAAAACCAATCCAGCCACCAATGCGCAAAGCAGGATCGACGTACCCAAAGTGATTTGAATTAGGAGCATTGAGTTCTCTTGTCGCGGGATTGGCTTGATTGAATTCTAGTGACGATCGGTTTGGCGGATGGAAATGGAATGTTCTTGGCTGAATCAAAAGATCCAGAATTAGTGGAAGTGGCTCATTCTACTCATGGTGAACGCACCAAAAAGACAATGCTGCCCTTCGCCAGCGAGCAAAACGGGGAACTAGAACTGTGGGACTACGCCATTTGGTTGACATAGGTATAAGTCCAATTACCATTCAGAGCTTGATTTGTATTTGACATAGTGTTTTTGAGAAAAGCCAAAGTATGAGAATCAAGATAGCCTTGTTTTTTGGAATTGCCTGTTTGCAACTTGTCAGTTTTGCACAAGGACAACTTGTGATTACGGAGATAATGCAAAACCCCGCGGCAGTATCTGACTCTAGCGGCGAGTGGTTTGAAATCTACAATGCCGGCCCATCGACAGTAGAACTATTGAATTTTCGTTTTGAAGATGAAAGTACTGCCTCAGAATTCTTTACAGTTTCATCGTCCCTTTTAATCGCCTCAGGCGATTATCTTGTGTTCGGAATAAATGACGATTTGTCCACCAACGGCAATATCCCAGTGGACTACGAGTACTCCGGCCTTTCTCTTGGAAACTCTTCCGATGGCTTGGTCATTCGCGACACGACACTGAATATTATTGACGAAGTCGTTTGGGACAACGGATTGGAATTTCCAGACCCTAGTGGAGCTTCAATGATGCTTATTGGCTCCGATCCCTTGATTGACAATGCTCTGGGATCCAACTGGGCAGAGTCCACAAACATGTTATCATCGGGCGACTTTGGGACACCTGGAAGCGGAAATTTTAGTGCAGTCCCCGAACCGTCATCGGTGGTCGTCTTTTTAGTTGCAACTACGATCCTTGCGCGCAAAAGACGTCTTCGGTAGCCGCCATCAAAACAAGATCCCGAGGCCGGCAGCAAAGACCCGGCCTTTTTTTGTGCTTTGAAACGGCGACCAAAACGGAAAGCTTCGGCTGGTCTTCGCAAGAAACCCATAAAATCTCTACGTTCAAATGATCATCAGGATCAAGCTGGAAGTCAGCGTGTGCGGCTTTCGCCGGCGATTCAACTCAATCGTGGCACTTGCCTTTTGAATCCCTACACATATTTTTGCAAATCCAAATTGGAACCCAATCTTGAACCTTGTTCTTCGGAGATTGACTTTCTTTTCGAACTGTTCCAATCCAAGAACTGACTGGTATAGGCGGAGCACCATGAGCAAAACTCCTATCTTTTGGTCGTGTAACATGCCCAATTCTTTTTTTCTCGTCATCCCCCTCGTCTCGATAACCTTCTGGCTTGGAGCAATCGCATCGACGGCGGATGCGTTTCAATCAAACAAGCAAGAAGCGAAAACACAACTTAGCTTGATGAGCTTTAATATTCGCAACGGCAAGGCGAATGATGGTGTTAATCGTTGGGATTTGCGAAAAGCGCTTGTATGCCAGGTAATCGATGATGCCCAGCCGGATGTGCTCGGCCTTCAGGAGGCCTATCGCTTTCAACTGGATGACGTTGTGAAAGGACTCGTGGATTTCGGCGAAATTGGGGAGGGTCGCGACGGAAACAAGCGAGGTGAGTATTCGGCGATCCTGTATCGTAAAAATCGCTTCGCTGTTGCGGACTCCGGGACGTTCTGGCTTTCGGATACTCCCGAAAAGAAATCCAGAAGTTGGGGGAACCGCTATTTGCGAATTTGCACCTGGGCCCGGTTGGTTGAGAAAAAGACCGGCAATGCGTTCTACATTTTCAACACGCATTTTGACCATCAGTCACAGAAGGCTCGAATCAACTCCGCGAAGTTGATTGCGAAGCGAATCTTCGAGCGGAAACACGATGACCCATTCGTATTGATGGGCGACTTTAATGCGGACGAGAACAATGAAGTCGTCACTTACCTGAAAGGACAAAAACCCGATTTCAAAACAAAGGACCGATCGCCGATCACCGTCGTCGATACTTTTCGGACGCTTCATGCGAATGAAAAAAACGTCGGCACGGGGGGCGGATTTCAAGGCCGAAAAGATGGCCCCAAAATCGACTACATATTTGTACCGAAGGATGTTCAAGTCATCGATGCAAAGATCGTGCGGACCGAGGAAAAAGGCCGTTTCCCGTCCGATCATTTTCCGGTAACGGCCACCGTATCTGTGGTGCATTCGAAGGTGGATTTGCAGCGCGCTGATGTGATTGTCTACGGATCGACACCCGGTGGATTTTGCGCCGCCATCGCCGCCGCCCGCGAAGGTGCATCGGTAATCCTCCTGGAACCGACCGGCCACGTTGGCGGCATGAACACGGGCGGTCTGAGTCATAGTGATTCGAATCAGTGTGATCGCAAAACGGTTATGGGACTCTTCGACGAATGGCATACTCGAATCGAGAAAGACTATGCTTCGAGAGGCGTTAAGCTGCCCTATGACGTCAGCGTCAAAAACCAGGCAATCTGGACGTATGAACCACACGTCGCTGCCCGTGTGACCCAACAACTTTTGGACGAAGCCAAAGTGCGGGTCCTGACAAATCGCTTTCTGAAGTCAGTTAAGAAAGACGGAGCTCGAATCACGCAACTAATAACCGGCAATGGCAGATTCTCCGCAAAAACTTTTGTGGACGCCACCTACGAAGGGGACTTGATGGCGGCCGCCGGGGTCGCTTGGACCATCGGTCGCGAAGGCCGCGCCGAGTTCAACGAATCATTGGCAGGAAAACAGTATCCGAAACCCAAAATGCGGCTTAATGGTTTCGACAAACAAAACAACGTTTTGCCTTTGATCACAACGACCGACGCTGGCCCCGAAGCCGATGGCGACAAAAACGTGATGGTATATAGCTTTCGGCTTTGCCTGACGACGGATCCAAAAAATCAAATTCCTTTTCCAAAGCCAGCCAATTACGATCCCGCTCGATTCGAAGTCATGCGCCGCTTCGCGAAAAGCGGCGGCAAACTTGGCTTCGACCTTTATCCGATTCCCGGTGGAAAGTTCGACGGAAACAATTCAATCGGTGGACAGTTTTCTCTAGGACTGGTCGGCGGTGGCAACGATTGGTGTGAGACGGACGAAAAAGGCCGCACGGTGATCTGGGAAGCTCACAAACAATACACGCTTGAGCTATATCATTTTCTGACCACTGACTTGGCGGTCCCGGAAGCGACACGTCGAAGGTTTGCCAAGCTCGGACTTTGCAAAGATGAATTCGAAGCGCATGGCCATTTCCCGCCGGCGCTTTACGTTCGTGAAGGCCGCCGCATGAAAGGCATGTATGTGCTCAGTCAGAAGGACATTCTTGATAATCCGATCAAAAAAGACCCGATCGTTATTTCATCGTTTCCCATTGACTCCCACGATTGCCAACGCATTGCCTTGAAGGATGGCGGAGTCATCAACGAGGGAACCATTTTTCCAGTACGAAAGAAAAACCCCAAGCAGGGATATGCTTATCACGTCCCCTATCGTTCAATCCTGCCAAAGCCAAAAGAGTGTTCCAACCTCTTGGTTCCCGTTGCCCTTTCGTGCACGCATGTTGGAATATCGTCCATCCGAGTCGAACCGACCTGGATGATCCTTGGCCAAAGCGCAGGTATCGCAGCCGCCCTAGCTGCCAAGCAAAACGTGGAAGTTCAAAAACTACCCTATCCGGTCCTTCGCAAACGGTTGCTGGCCCAGGGACAAGTTCTCGAGCTATCGCGTGAAGATTCAAAAAACAAGGCTGACAAAAAACTTCAATTTCTGCCGTCGAGCGACAAGGCCGACCAGTAGTTTTTGGAGTCTTATTTTCAGTCGACCAAAATTTCGCACTTATCCAATTCTTTGGACAACGATTCGATATCTGACTGGGTGAGCGAAGTGTTTCGCAGATCCAGATACTCAAGTTTCGACAACGACCTTAATTCCCGCAGGTTCAATGCGTCGATTTTCGTACCGTTCAGATTAAGTCGTTTCAGCTTATTGCAGCGTATGATCTCCGCAACAACAGAAGCACTGACGTTTGTACCCGACAAAGTCAATGATTCGACTTCCGCAGGCAATTCTGAAATCGTTTGAATTGGACAACCGGTCAAGTTGATGGATTTAAGTTTGTCGAGTTTTCTCAAACTGGGCAGTTCGAAGACCAATGAGTTCGTGATGGCGAGAGATTTTAAATTCACAAAACTCCTCAGGTAACCGAATTCAATCGAAGAAATTTCTTTTGAATCACTTAGGCGGAAGGTTTCGACATTAGCAGCTGAAATCCCGGGGTGCCCCGTAGAACTAAATCGATCCAAAATCCGCTCGCCATCTTCGCCATTAATTTGCGCGCCCTGGTCCAACGCCCAATAGAGTGATCGCTGGGAAACAGAAGATTTATTCACTCGATGCAAATACTCTTTTTTACTGAGCGGAATCACGCGTCCACCCGGGTAACGAATCACATGAATCAAATACTGGTCGATCTCACTCGGACCATCAATTACGCGTCCGTTCTTTGAAAGAGTAATCGTCTCGCCATCGGTGAAGGCCAATCCACTCCATAGAATCCGTTTCCCCTCGGCATCAATACACGCAATGCCGCCGATCTCAGGAGTTTTAAAAATGGCAACTCTTCTTGAATCAGACGAAATGCTCGGAAGCGGTCGATTGTGTGGGTGTTTGGCAAAACACAGCTCTGCCAAACTTTGACGGAATGGCAAAGACTCAATCCATTTGCCATTCACATCAATTCGGTGCAGACCTTGACGCTGCACGTCACTAGAGGTTAATACCCCAGACACCAGAATTTCGCCCTTGGAATCGAAGGTTGTAAACTCAGAACCCGCGATTTCTGCGGAGCCAATTCGCTTCAACTGACCCTGCCTTGATACGGCACAAAGACAACCGGCGAACAAACGTGTCGAATCAGACGACCAAACCGGTCGATAACGTTTTTGAATTCGGATATCAAGATCGAGTAAGCTCTCGTTCCAGCTATTGAGTTCAACGACTCGGATTCTGCGACCTTCCGAGGCATGTGGCAGGGCTCCTGTTCCATCTCCGATCGCAAGGAAACGGCTATTGGGGCTGAAAGCAAAATAGACTTCGCCCGAACGGTTTAGGTCAAACCCATGCGTGACCTCCGACTCAATTCCCCACAGTACACATAGGCGCCGCCCTTTGGAGTCGTTGACGTTTCCCGCAAGCCACTTTCCATCGGGGCTCCATTCCAATGGCCTGGGCACACTATGTACTTCGATCTCTCTTTCTTTTTTATTCGTGTCCAGGTTATGAATGACGACGATTCCTTGCTCACCTTGTGCGTTGGTATCGGAAGACGAGAAGTAGGCCAACCGCTTCCCGTCCCGGCTCATGGAGAAGTCACTCGCATTTGGTTGAACAGGCACCCTGGATTGAATACTGCCTTTTGAATCCACGATCAGGACGGATTTCGATTCCATCGGCATTGCAATGCGATCTCTACTAGACGACCAGCTGATCCCGTACGGGCGCCGTAGGTGATTGATCGATCTCAGATCCGAGTCTCCGGTAAATTCGATCCGCGCTCCGCGACCCTCCTCACTCCAACGAAACAAGGGGGAACCTCGCCCAGGAGACTCAAAAAACGCCGACAATTCACCTGAATCTGCCCATGAGGCGCCCATCGGCAACAACGGCTGGGCGGGGCTTTTTAGTTCTCGCAAAGCACCGCTCGGTGACAGGCTGCAACAAGAAACTGGCGATCCGTATTTCGCGCGAATACCGATAACTTCATTGGGACTGACCCAGAAAGGAGAATGGTTTTGCGGCAACTTGATGTTTCGCAATGGCCTGAGATTGGCGTCAACAAAATGCCCGTCTGCAGTCGCTACGAATTTACCATCCGCTGACCAGGCATAAGGTGGCATTGGAGCCGACGCTTCTTGAGCAAGTTCTTTTCCTCGTTCATCAAACACCTGGACACTGCGTCCTTTCTTCCCGCTCGGATAAGAAAGGGCATAAACAATTACTTTGTCACCGCCCGGACTCCATTTCAGAAATGCGTCATTGATGCCATCCTTAAGCCATGGAGTTTGTGCAAAGTCCTGCAACTGGGCTCGTTTGAAATCCCATTTTCGGATACTCCCATCGGTAAAGATGACGGTTGCGTATCCACCTGTGGGATGGACCGCCCAGCAGCGAGAGGGGTAATCATTCAGATTTCTTCGTTCAAGAAGAATCTCATTCAGCTTTTTCCCATTGGTGTCAAATAGCAAGGCCTGAAACTCATTCCAGAGAAAAAGCTGATTCTTCCCTGAAACCCATTCGATCCTCATCGACGGCTGAGAATCTGTTGAGTCGTTTTCAGTTTGAAATTGCCAACGTTTTGTCAGCCGACCATCGATCGTTCTAATCTCGACACGCGCTGTTGAATTTCCCAACTTGGCCGTTGCTGCGAAATGTTCGCTGCGTTCATCGAATGCGACGTCCGTCCAACCGAAACTTGTTGTGGGATAATCGACCAATGCTCGGACTTGCCCCGTCCTAAGCTCCCTGACCACAACATTTGTCTTGTTGCAGAAAACCAGCAACTCCCCTGTTTGATCAATGTCAAAATGGTCGCCAGTGTGCCCGAGTTGAAAGTGCGGATCATTAGACAACCCGGGATGGGGCATTAACTGAACATCAAAAATCTCGTCAACCATTGGCGGCTGAATGATTGCACCTGCCCCGATTCTTGACGATGGCGCAGGTGGCAATTCTTCTTTAACTCGCCGAATGGACACAACCTGTTTCTCGCCGCGTTTGATCGTAAAACGGTCCTTTTCCAACTCATAGCTAGTCGCGTCAACTCCACTGATTTTCACGTGTACGGTGCCGGTTGAAAATTCAATCGATTGACCAGTGAGCACCTTGAGCTCTTCCGATTTCTCAATGCCATCTTGAACAAAACTGACTTCGATCTCTGCATCAGGGTTATCGCACTCGATGATAAGCTCGCCGCCTCCTGGCAACGCAATTTTGATGACGAGTGCAAGCAGCATTAAAATTGGTATCGTCACGCCTGCAATTAACCACCGTCGCCCAAATACGGGCGAATGTTTTTTGCCTTTGAGCGTCGCTGTTTCAGAATCTCGGTCTTGCTGTGAATTATCCGCATGCCGCTCCGGAACATCAGGCGCTGGAAATCGCTTGAGACGTTCAGCGAGTTCGCTGGCAGAATTAAGACGCTCCTGGGGCGATTTCTTGAGACACTCACCGATCAAGTCGGCGACTTCTCGAGGGACGTCCGGACGCAAGTCGCGTACATCTGAAACTTTATCGTTGGTAATTGAGATTGCTTTATTGAGAAATGTCGATTCTCGAGGCGTTGGATGAACAACTTCGCCGGTCAACAAAAAATAAAACGTTGCTCCTAGAGAATAAATGTCTGTCTTGTGATCAACTTCTCGACTGTCTCGGATCTGTTCCGGTGCCATGTAATCAGGAGTTCCAAGAATCTGATGCTCCCGGGTCAACTCGTTTCCTCCAACCAACGAACCGGAGCCGGAGAAGTTATCAGCGATTCGCGCCAGCCCCAAATCAAGTACATGAACACGGCCGCCATCTCCCAACATTAGGTTTGCGGGCTTTATATCACGGTGGATAATGCCTGTTTGATGGGCATAGGCTATGCCGGTAGCTGCTTGACGAATAAGTTCACACGCTAGCTCAAGAGGAAATTTTTCCTTTCTAATTCGGTAGTCTTCAACGAGCTCCGCGAAAGTTTTTCCGTCGACAAAATCCATAACCAGGTATGGCCTGCCATCCACCTCGTCGGCATATTGTGCCGAAACAATATTCGGATGGTCTAATTTTCCCAGCGTGGTTATTTCGTTCTTGAATCTTTGCAATGCCGAGGAATCATTGATTCGAGTTACCGGCAATTGCTTCAAAGCCTGCACCTTGCCGAGCACATCATGTTGAACCTTGAAAACCTGCCCCATCCCACCGGCACCAATTAGATCAAGCACACGATAGTTGCCAATCTTCTCTGGAACTTCGATCGGGTTTGCCAATGAGCGAATATACTTGAGATCCGATATTCTTTGCAGAAATGCCTGGTCACGATCCGTATCCGCTGATTCAGCAGTTGCAACGGCGCGGCGAACAATAATATCCAGTTCCTGCATCGTCGGAGAATTGTCTTGTTCGGCAGCCACTTCGATGGTTTCCTTCCCACCCTGTTTCAAGCAAGGAGTATCAGTGGAAACGTTTTGTTGTTTGTCGGACATGATTAAAAATAACTGAAGAGTTTGGCCATTGCCCACTCCAACTCCTCGGCGTTACGCGAAAATCATGTGTCCCCGAAGTTTGCATCTATACCGAATTCTCGGGCTTGAGGACAGTTTCGAGTTCCTGCTTCAGTCTTTGCATGACTCGATAAATTTTTTGTCGCACCGTTCCAGGTTTGATCCCCATTTTTTTGGCAATTTCTGGTGTCGAAACACATTGAATATGATGTAAATCGAAGGCTTCCCAAGTTGATGCCTCGAAATCACCACGAATGACCTCGAGAATTTGCGAAACCAGAATCGACTCAAACTCCCCGGAATCTTCTTCACTCCCCAAGTTGGCAAGAATTTCCTGATGGATGCTGCCGCCCGGCGATTTCGGCTTGTTGTGAAATCGGGAATAAAATGAGCGAATTTCATTCTCGGCGATTGCATAAACCCAATGTTTCAGTTTTTTCTGCTCGCCATCGTGCTCAAAGTTTCCTTTTGAGATCGCACCGTACATCTTCACAAGCACATTCTGAGCAACCTCCTCGGCGTCGCTTTGCTGCAACTCCCGACGGCGGCAATATTGCAGCAAAGTTCTTCCCCAAACCTCAGCAATCTTCTTCCATGCTGATTCCTCACCATTCATCATTGCCTCGACCAACGATGGCGACGTCGTGTCACCGGCAGAATTGTACTTGCTAAATGGCTTGTGTTGATCCATGACCGATTCATTCTCTGCTTTGGTGAATCCCCCTATTTTAGCAGACGAATTTGGGCTGTTTACCTAGTTATTCGTTTTTGCAAACTCGGCAACCACTGTTAATTGCGGGATTGAATAAGTCGCTTTCGATCATCGAACCATCTTGATTCGTTGCCAGCAAGAAAGTTTCGGGAGTTGCGTAACGCGCTTGAGTTATCCCTTTGGGCAACGGTGCTTTAAACCCGCGTTTGCAATGATTGAACCCGAGGGAATGAGAGATGGAAGTTGGATTGGTCATCCTTTGTTTTATGGGAATGTGCGTCGTCTACGCTGAAAGCAGAACCTCCTGGACTCCAATTCCATTTGCCGGTGGAATCCTCCTGTGGCTTCCTGTTTTCGCTTTATTTTCAGATGGAAACCAGCTGGTTGCCTGGTCAGTAATCGGAGGTGCTTGCTTGGCGTTTCTTTTTGGAATCGCGACGAATCGAACCGATTCCCAAAGGGCGTCCGAAACACGAGAAAAATTTTTCAGGAACATCGATGAAATGGCAAAAAATCCTACGGAGCCAAATGTAATAGCCGGAGAGAAAAATGAACGATAAAAAACTTGGTGAGAGAATTGCCCTAACAAAGTCATTTCAACCTGGCTTATTATTCAAAAAGAAAATCCTGATCCAACTGTTCGAAAACGGTTTCCTGGTCGAATTCGGAAAGGAAGAGAAAGCGATTCTCTTTGCCGATGTCGAGGCGTTCAGTTTCGCTTGTACCTCGCTTTGGGTTAACGGGATAGCCCAGGGAACTCACTACTCGGCATGCATTTGGCCGTTCGGCTGCGACAAGGCCAAACCATATTCGTTCGGATTTTCACTCTGGTCGAAACCGACGGGCGAAACGTTTCTTGGAATCCCTCTTTTTCTTTCACGATACAACCCAAACCATGATGAAACGCTCGAGGTGATTCGAACCAGGTTGACTGAAGTGGTCGCTTCGAGGCTCCTCGAATCTCTTGATGCCGGCCAGACAGTTCCATGGGTTCCAGGCGTCAACATTTGCTCTGACGGTATTGAATTCAATGACCAAGGGCAGACATTGGTTTCCTCCTGGACGGAAACTCGACTTCAGCATCATACTTCAGATGGAATCTGCAAATTGCAATCTGGACTGGACGGATTTCCTTCGATTGCACTGCAGACAAAGGCGATTAACTTCTATCCCGGACTCGCGGTGGTCGAACAATTCCTCAGCCCATGTCGAACGGAATTCGCGCCCGCCTAGATCAACCTCACTCAGTCAGAAAGCAATCATCGGCTTATACACAAAGATCATTTGGTGACCCATGAAACATTCCAATTGCGTGGTCCTGCGCGACCTCTCACTCATCTTTCTCGGTTGTGGCATTTTCTGTGTGTTGACTCTCGTCGTGATCCCTTTGTTTCCGGAAAAAAGAACAGGAAATTCCGACCCATACAACAAAACCTGGGAACAAATGGAACAGGCCGAATTTCAGTGGCGCCTTGATAATTCAATGGATCCCGAAAGAACTCACCGGCAGAATCAGAAACTACAAGAAAAACTCCAAAGGCAAAAAACGACATACCGATCACTCCCCTTTCGATCCGGTCATTGATAGATCTGCGCGTTAACGAGTGATTCCGCTCGATGCTTAACCAACCCATTCATGGACAGCAGTTGATTGCCGTCCTTTCGGCTCCTTTTCAAGATGCCGCCAGGGCAGTGCCCCGGGTCTACAAACCTTCTGTCGATAAACAAAGACGCGATTCTTGCCCAAATCCATTCTGCGTAACGCCTGGGAGTTTGATCCTGCACGATTTGACACAAAAAAAAGAGCTTTCAGAAAGGAAAACAAATGAGTCAACCAAATGCAGGATTCGGTAGCCAAGTACTTTCAGGAATTGCAAAAGCATTTTCGTTGATCATCGTTGCCGTGGTCGCATTCTGGGGGTACGACAGTTGGAACAAACAGGCGATTGAGAATGAAAAACAAAAGCTGGCGCCACTTCGCCCCGGGCTATCTGAGTTTATTAACGCTGCTCGAGATCGTCAGCTCGGTTCGAGCAACCGTTCAATGAAACCCAAGGTCGTGTTCTTGACCATGGACACCAATGAGAACACCCGTTTTCAGAGAACGCGCGACTATCAAGGGATCGATCCGCTTACGCTCGACTTGCCGCCCCACCTTCAACCAACGAACGCAATGGAAGTGAAGACGATCGCAGCCCTCTACTGGGGACAGAAATTCGTTGACACGTACGACAATGGTGACTCCGCTTATCGACAAACCTGTCGAGTCGAAGTCATTGACCGGGAGTCGGGACAGCTAATCGGTAGCCGAGAATTTGAAGGCGGTGAGCCCCCGATAACAATCCGCACGGTTCGAAACAAGTCTTTTCAAACCAAGCATTTCGGTTCGTCATGCGATGAGCAAATCATTGAGTATCTAGCGTCATTTTAGTCTCACCCTGCATCTCGGCATATCACTTACTATCAGGAGTCGGAAATGGCGACCCAACATCATCTCGGAAAATTTGCAACCTTCTTTAAGAAGGCCTTCACACCACCCTTGTTCCTCTGCCTGGCTTTCTTCGCGGCTTCAACATGCCATTCCGATGACGGTGCGCGTCGTTTCATCGTTGATCGCAAACATCACCTCATGTATCGCTTGCCGCGGCATCCGTTTCGCGACTGGGGAAAAACGCCTTCCCCCAAAGAGATCAAATTTCAGAGGCGCATTGAGGACGAAGGATTCAAGCGATTGACGCTCGTTGCAATCGACTACACGCGCAGCGGTGAATTTGAATTCGAGATTCGGGTCAAGGCGTATTCTCCGAACTCGCTCAAACTGGAACGTCAGTTTAAGCGCAAGTTCCTTGAAAGCATGAACACCAAAGGAGAACTATTCAGTGCCAAAGAAGTCCGATACCGAGATACACCCGCATTAATCCTTAGTTATTCGCCGCCAGGATTCTCAACACTGATCGTGGAAGAATGGATCTTCTATCACGAAGACAAACTAATATCCGTAAGCGTTTCCTTTGACAAACGGAGTCGAGAACGATTCGACAATGAGATCAGGGAAATGTTTGAATCGGTCCGATTTTTGCCTCCCGCAACCTTTGCTCCTCCAAGCAAAAATCGCCCAATGTTGATCGACTCGGAAGTTGGAATCATCATCGAGTCCCTCCCATCATTTGAAATCACTGATCCGATCGGAAAGGTGCGCTTGAGAAGTTGGTCAAGAATTGACCGGCGAAAATGGGAGCAAACCGTCACGATCAGCCGGCATCGGGGTTCGACAAAAGAACTGGTTAAACAATTGTGGTCGAACTTGAAGGTTGAGCGGCGCGGCACTTTCGAACTGATCGAGGACTACAACGAATATGATCTGGCGCGAGGTGGATACTTGAGGCTATCGGCCTATCAAAGAGAAGCCAAAGGTCGCGCCCAGTTGTTAAATGAACTCCTAACCAATGGGCAGATCGGCGTTCTGGCCAAAGTCAGTATCGCGCCAAACCAGGAATCCACGATCGAATCGCACGAAATGCATGCGATCAAACAGGAACGGAGGCGGTGGGGTTGCATTGAGCCCACCTCCAAGAAATCGGCGAGCATGCTCGAGCTACCGGGTTCGTGGACACTTCGGCTCGATTCACTTCGAAAGGATTGCGTCTCCGAGTCAAGGTTACGTCCATCTCCCAAAAAACTATTAAAATCCTTGGAGGAGTTAATTCGTTTATCAGAGAAAAAATGCCAGGGAGTTTTTTCGGATAGAATTCGGATCGACCAAAGCAACCGGATAGTTGGGGACGCGAATCGCAAAGGCCGTTTCAGCAAATCTCATTTTGGTCAACTTACCAGGGAATACTTCAAACAACTCTTGAGCCTCCAAAAATCCGACTTCAACTGTGAACACCTTCGGCGAAATACATCCGTCATCGTCGGGCAGCTAATTCTCAATCCGGAAGTTGATATTCCTGAAGAGTTTGAGCGACTCTACAAGCAATGTGAACTCGGCCCCAATGATCAGCTTTACAGCTATTACTCGCAGCTGTTGGCAGCGACGCGCAATCCAGGACGTCCCGCCTTTTTGATGAAACGTCGGCCCAGTTCATCAACCAAGTTCATTTCTTGGTCAATGCTGGAACAACAGGTTTCCAATGGCCGGAAATACAGGGGACGGCAGTTTAGCGAATACCAAAATCTCTTTGTTCGGGAAAATGTCCTTCGACGGGCATCGATCCTGGGAGATCAGGCGTTACCATTGTTTGTCGAAGTCATGACTTGGAACGACTACCCGTTGCCCGACATCAAGGTTGATCGTCATCAACTGTATGCAGCGGAACAAGGCCATGAATTCATCGAAATGCCCGGCAAAAAAGGTTCCCATCGCATTCAGAACCGACTGGTATTGAAAAAACCTGGGAAACTCTTCTTGCTTGCCGGCCCGGACGAATTTGAAGAAAGGATGCGATTCAATCAACGACATCGAGCGATGAAGCTGTGCTGCCAATTACTCGAAAAGCAACTCGGGGACACAGGCAGCAATGATCTCAAGAAGCTTGCCGAACTCCTTTTTCGGGATTACTCAGACGGCGAGCTTGCGGATTCCGAGCCAACAACGAATTGGCCGATATTCGGTTTCAAGTTTCGCCAGGGTCTGCCGTGGGACCGTGAATCGTTCGCAATCTTGGTTGGTAATTTTGGGCGAATCCCAAAAAACCAAGACAAATTGAATCAACTGAAACCGTTTTTCATCTTCAAACTGATCCTTGAAGAGGCCGGTGTGATCAAACCGGCCGAAGATCCGAATAGCCTGGATTCCCTCGGTCCCTGCATGAACTTCCTGCAAGGCCCGCTTAAGGAATACTCCAGGAAGCTTCGTCAGTACGCAGCAATGCAATCAGGTCGCGTAAAGAAAAGCAAAAGATAAAGATCGGCGGGAGCACATAATGTCTCGAAAGATACTGAATTTGTTGAACAGCTTGAACGCCTCGTTGGAACGATGGCTTGCGTGTATTGGTCTCGGCGCCCTTGTCTTTGGTCCAGCCATGTTGGTGATGTTGGTCCAAGGCTTGTTATTCTCGGAGCCTCAGGTTTGGCGCCCCGCGTCAATGATACTTGGTTTCTTCGTTGGGGTTCTTTTTGCGGGGGCTTTGCTCAGCTTGTTCGAAAAACGGTTGGAAAAATTTGCAATCAAAAAATAACGTTGGCATGAATCTGGAGCTCCCCTCAATACGCCGAGCGCAGGGTGAGTATCGCATCATCGACTTTGTCGTGGACACACCTTGCCAACGAATCAATTAACTTCGAGACTAACAGCAAACCTACGGACTTCCTTGGGTGAGCCGACTAGCCTTCGATGCATTGGACCCCGATAAAGGCTTCGGCGACGTTGACCGATTCGAGATGGCTGACAAGAACGACCTCAGAATCCAGTTTGTTCACGGAGTCAATTAATGCGTCGCGCGTCAAAGGCAGTTGATTCCATAACGAATCGAGCCCACTTTCCCGTAACAAACCAAGGTGGATATGTTGCTGCCAATGATTGCCGGCGACCTGCTCTCGGGGCGAGGTATAGAACGCGCGATTCAGCTGTTCGGTGGACATCGTTTTGTCCGAAAAAGGAGCGCCGGATCGGTGCATCAATCCGGTGATCAGCATGGTTGAATCGAAAGGCTCTGCGATTTCGACGCCCGATTGAAAAAACTCGTTGATCAGCTCATCTCGCAAAATCAAGAAATCGTCACCCCGTGATTTTGCCCATGTTTGTGCGTTGTTGTCGGAAGGTGACAGCGCGAGCCTCTTCTCTTTCAGTTGACTTGGTGATGCCATGCGTATCGCCCCAACAATCCCAAGGGTCTGGCAAGGAACGTCAAAGGCCCTTGCAACCGCCGCCATGACCTCACGAAACTCGATCGGGCTCCAGGTCCTGATTCGCATCCAAAAATCTGGAACGCCTTGCCAGCCCACATAAAACGGGCTTGCGATCAGGCGGCCGCTTGCAACCTGTTGGTCCTGCGGAGCTTGCACAAAACCCCTTCCGCACAACATCAACAATTCGCCGATCTGGTTCAGCCGACTGTCTTGATCGGTGGACGCTTCTGGGATGGCGGCCGCGCCAATTCCAAACTCAACAGCAGACAATTGCATTTCACGCAGCATCTTGGAGGTAACTCGTGAATCTAGCACGTCGCGGACATCTCCGTGCAAATGAAGTTTCCTGGCGGACAGCTCGGACTGATGCCGTTGGCAAACAACGGAACGAATCGCGGAATTCGGCGGTTGAACCGGGGGCTGATTTGGGGGCCGCTGATCGGCGAGCGTGGTTGGCAGTTCACTTTCACCCACAAGACCGTGAAGCAAAGCTTCAAACGGATCGGTAATGCCACCATTGGTTATCCCGAAACCTCCCTCGTAGGCAACGACCACGGGAAGCCCTGTTTTTTTGATCGCCCTGCCATATTCGAAATAGGCCCGGGGTTCGAAATTGAGTTGTGCAAACGGGTCCCGAAAGTCGGCGTCCGCTCCACAGGCGACAAAAATCATTTCCGGTTCATGAAGCTTGAAATGTTCCGCCAGTTCATGACGTGTAAACTCAAGACTGAAATCGAGTCCCGCATTTTCGGGAACGGGAAAGTTAAGCGTGCTACCGGTGCCGTAGTATTGCACGTCCTTCGGCATCCGGTCGAAACCTGTCTGCCAGACAAAACCTTCTCCCGGATGAATGTTGTTTTGGTGAATGGAAACGTAGGCGACCCGTTCGTCTGAGTAGAAACACTGCTGCAGACTCAAGCCATGGTGCGCGTCGATATCTAAAACGGTAATTCGCGGGATTCGGCCAGATTGACCACTCAGCAATTCCTGGGCCCGGCGAACGCCGACCGCCACGTTGTTGAAAATACATATCTGATTGGTGGCAAGGTGCCCCGGTGGCCGGTTGAAGCAAAACGCCAGACCGTATTTATTCGACAAAGCGGCTTCCACCGCATCGAAAACAGAACCGGCCGATCGCAAGGCGGCACCCCAAGATCCGGGACGGATATTCACCTGCAGATGCTGAGACGCGAAACGCGCCTCGTTTTGGCTCTCCAGCAAGTCACTTAGTTGGTGAACCTGCTCGAAATAGTTTTTCTCATGAATGGGAATCCCGATCCTCTGATCGGACTCCGTCAACCGTTCGGGATCCAGACGTGCCGGCTCAACAAACTGAAGTCGCCCCTCGAATCGACTGTCGTTTCGACTCAAATGCAGAAAACGATCTACGAGACAGTAAACACGTTCCTTGCATTCGTGATGATTGTCGAAATAGGTGCTGAAAAACTCCGGCGAGAAAAAAACCTGAATACAATCCTGCTCGAAGCCTGGACTCGCTTGCTTGATCTTCGCATTTGCGAACAGCTGTTCCTCACTGACACGGCCTCGCGTGCCGGTCTTGATTTTCTGCAATCCATCGAACATCCGATCATGGATCAAATCAAAGAAACACTGATCGCTCCTAATACGGGCTTCGTTGTCAATAACTTCGGCAACAAACTCGACAAATGCTGATCGCCAAGCCGTTGGCCCGGCCTCGGTTTCAGCAACCGAGACTGATTGATTGTTGATGTTGATCAGGGCGAACAGAATGGACACGGGCTGCCAGGGGTTGTCCTGATTCTGCAACCAGTCCATCACGCCTTTGAAATCACGGCTCTCCCTGGCATGAAGAAAGTACATGAATTGCTCGGACAACATCGCTTCCTCGAATGGAGAAACCGATTCCGACACCGCACTCGTCAGGATCTTTTCCACGTGATCCAGTTGATCAACCGACAACCTCGGCAAGTGGGTACGAACGTATTGCACCGTTGAAACTGCTGCCATCCGCCGAATCCAGAATCGAATCTCAGAATTTTCTGCGTCGACCGGGATCGTTAACAAATGGGTTAGCTCAACAAAGTCGGATTCCCGATCGCTTCCACCCAACGCATCCATGTATGAGATTGCGCGAAGCAACTCGGCTGTGGAAGAGTTTTCGACCACGACTTCGGTTTCGGCTTCGTCGAAAAATGGATCGGATTGTTGGTTGTCGTCCAACTCGATTGTCACCCAATCCTTGAGCAGTTGGTCAGCGTAGAGCGTGTTGGCACCCCGGATTGCCATAATGGATTGGCGTAACGCAAAGCGACAGACAAAATCACCGCGATTGGAAATCGGAATCAGGCACCGGTTGACGATCCAGGCGATGATTTCTCTGACCAGCGATTCGCGGTCAGGAGCCCTGGCGATCCATTGGCCTTTCGGAATCCAATCTTCGTGACGATAGCTGGCGTCCAGCGTTTCCAACTTGCCAACGATGTCGCATGCAAGATTCTGATAAAGAAACGAATGCCCGGTCAGAAATCCAAGGCAGTCCGCAATCAGTGCCAATTGTTCCTGATCTTTAGCATTCCTTTCGATTTGCAGAATCCCAAACTCGAGGGCATTCGCGAGAAACTGACTGGGGAGCAAATCCTCAGAGGTTGATTCATTCGCCAAAGATGCATCATCTTCGGAATAAGACGGATTCAAGAATCGGTTCAAGATCCGATCCGGCGGGGATTTCTGGGCCAACACGGCATTGCCAATGGCCCGTCCAAGACAAAACTCAAAATACAAATCGAGTGTGAATCGAATCCGGTCAATCTCCTGCGAGAAAAGCTCGACCGACAACGCGGCCTCGATCATCGAGTTGGCAAACTCAGGCAGATCCGTTGTCTGGCCCTGCAGCCAGGCAAAGAATGCCTCGCCTTTCGCACCGAAAAGTCGCTCGGGCAAGACTTCCCCCAAAAGACGCCCGAGACTGCGGCCGTCAAAAAAAGCCTCCAACCATTCGACGATTCTTGCTCTTAGTTGCTGCCGATCGATAAAGTTAACGCCATAGGAATACATCTCAACGCTGATCAACAAGATGACCGCGGTCAGTAAGTCGTTTACTTCGGCCGAGAACTCACAAGGCTCACGAAACTGGGAGTGGCGGCGATTGAGGGTGTACCGGATTTCTGACCGTTTGGCCATCACGTATTCAAACAACAGTTGCCAGCGTTTCGGCGACTCGTTGGGTATTTCCTTGTTGCGTTGTTGACTTTCAAAAAAGATGCGCAACAAGAGCGGCTCACGAAGCAACCCGAAATTCGCGTCGCGAAATCGCTCAAGATCCCGGATCGGAAGTTGGAAATATTCCTGATACAACCGAAACGCCTCTCGATAGGTCGATTCAGAAAACCAACCCGCCGACCAATCTGATTCCAGCGATGCGCTGCCAACCTTGGATCGCATTCCTTCGACCAAGTTTTTGGAAAAGTAGGTTTGGTGAGGAAGCGATTTGTCTCGCTCAAAAAACAGGGAAGCGATTCCCTCGGTGTCCCAGACTTCACTTCGGCATGAGATAATGATTCGGACCGGGTGATGCTCGTCATCGGGAATCCGGTTGATGAACGGGCTCAATTGCCTGCTGAGTCGCTGCCGACTGAAGGTGGCTCGATCCAGCGCGTCGATTACAAAAAAGATCTCTTTCTGATTTTGACGGGCGTAGGCCTGAACCCTCTCCCAATCGAATACCTTCTCTCCATTTTCAACGCGGTAAAGGAAGTCACCTGCCACGTGGTTCGGCGAGTAGATCGATTCCTTGAGTGTTGCATTCAGCGGGTCGGATGTATCGGGATCGAGAGCGAGCTGAGAGCCAGAAACATAGAAAACAAGATGGCCTTCGCGAGACAAATGATAAAATGTGCGTGCCAGAAAGGTCGATTTGCCGGCCCCGGACTTGTTGGCAAAAACGAAGATATTCTGCTGATTTTGACTCAGGTAGTCTTGGAACTGGGCGTCAATCTCACGGCGGACATAGATTTCCTTTTCGGAGGTGTTGCCGGGAAAAATACGCCTCAGATCAGAAGCCACCTGTGATTTGCCGGAAAGCAGACTTTGATGGAGCATTCGAGACAAAGAGGTGCTTTTCGATTGGCCATCGGTCGCAGTGAATTGGAAGGCATTCTTACCGCTCAACAATTCCAGTTCGGATTGAATGACGGAGCGATTGGGGTAAGCCGCGGCTAGCTCATTCAATTTCTGTTGAAAACGGGAACGCGAATCCGCTTCGGGTTCCGAGTAGTCAAGAAATTTGCCTTCGGGACTCGACGGAAACAGTTCCGGGCTAAACCCGCCGAGAAGAATGGCATGCCGCACAAACCGGGCAGCATTTCGCGCGGCAAGTTCTTGCTGCTGCTGTTTATTGTGCCCCTTGTTGCCATCCGCCCAATCGCAAATGGCTTTGACAATTACCCATGGAGTTTGACATTCATTGCTAGCGCGATAGACACCGATGCCCTCCATCTCGCCTCCGATTGCCTCCGGGAAATCGGCGAGGACCTCATTTCGATAGTCCAGGTTGTCGATCAACTCCGGCCCGGTCAGCATCAATCCGAAATGAACACGGGCTTCATTCCACTCAAAGGACTGGAACCTTTTCAACATCAACTCCGAACCGGGTACCTTGATGCCTCGACGAATGGTTCTCCGCTCACCATCGATATTTGTTCCAACTCGTTTCTCGTCAAAATCTGCGAGTAACCTGGAAACCAGGATATCTCCGATCTGCTGGGAGGCCGGCTTTTCATTTTTCCAGTCATCTCCGGAGCCCCAGGCAATACCGACCATGATCACAAATTTTGGCGAGCGATCGAGAATCGCATCGCGTACGGTATCGTAGGAGCCGCCGGTCGAATTCGCGCCCATCTCCGACTTGACCGCGGTAACCCGAGCGCCTCCAACCTCGCCAAGTTCAAAAAATGTTTGCTTGGACGAGTGCAGAACATCCCCGGGCTGGTGGCCAAATACCTCAAGCACGGCATTTCGTTCGATTTCCGTTGCCACGACGATCAGAACATCAGAATCTTGCATGATCAGTCAAAACTGAATGAGGCGAGGAGTGAAAAGGCAGCTCAGGATTTCCGACTTCCGTGAAAATCGGCGTACCAAAAAATGGTGATCGCAAGGGCGAGCGACATGACACCTTCCACGATGGCCAAGGCCATCAACCAGGGATTGAAGGAGCTGCTAACCTGGGTGTAAACCAATAGCGAAACGAAACTGGGCAGGCAGAAGGTGATCAGGTCGACGACCAATTGCCCCGACTTTCGGAATTCGCGTCCCGGATCCGAGCGATGAAATGGTTCCCATTCAAATACTTCTTCCAGCATTCCTGGGAATCGCTTGCGAAAGCGCACGGTCATTTCTTCCCGAAAATATTGGCCCAACAATGAAATGTGTCGATCATTGACGAGATAGGTCCATCCGAGAATCAGCGTGATCCAGGGAATCACCAACAGGGAATGCGAATAGTTTTCGGTGGATGCGTTGAACGCAAATACGGCACCGACCGCAACCATCGTTACGTAGAGCAAGTTATCCCGAAATCCGATTCGCCGCTCTTGCTCCGATTTGAGACTCGTATATTCACGCATCAACGCTTCAAAGGCCATCCACTCCAAAGAGTCGCGAGTCAATGCACCGGGATCTTGTGGCCCCGATTCCGACTGTTGAGCTTCGTTCGTCATGTCCGGTTCGGACATATCGACTCTCCCTACTTCGATGTCTTACGTATTGCACCGCTCGCTTGGCCGGCGCGTGAACGATTATAGCCGATTCCTATACGCAACCAAGAAACTCGAAAATTCGTGATCCCGTTGTCACGCGTGGGCCAATAGCCAGCTCGCGCCAAATCACCTAACGAAACAGGAATGCCTGCGACTTGACATTCGATGCGCATCACGAATTGCGGGGCCGCGCTCAGGCGCAGATTCCGGCTCGCTCTCACGATCGCCGGGTCGATGCCGAGATTCGGATCATGCTTGCCAAGACCGACCAAGGATGGCATGGCTATCTGCAGTCCGTTTACTCCACGCGTGATGGCTCGTTTATGGAGCCATCCTATTTTTCAATCGCAACCCAGCAGAAGTGACAGGGCCTGCCATCCTGCAAGTAATTGCCCAGCTCCGCTGCTCATCGTTCATGGGTGACTTCTTGAACGCCGAGTAAGTGCATGGCGGTGGTGGGCGCCCAAAAGCCATCCTTCGGCGACTTCGCAACGGTTACGAAACAAAGCTTCTCCATGACGATTCCCGCCTTGGAAACGTACTCAACCCGATAGAGGACGTCGGTCACTCCTGGCACTGGCGGTTGGTTTGCCATTTGATGTGGGGTTTCGCGAGAGTAAGTATATTTCCGAATACCACTAACCGGATGCCCGGTTCGTTTCATCTTCTCCATCCAGTTATCTGCCGCGCTGCGTGCCGACTTACCGGTTTTTTGCCGAATCTCGGCCAGTCGCTTTCTGGCCGCTGCTTCTTGGGCAACTTTGGCCTTTTGGTTCTCCATCTGCTTTATCTCGGCTGCCGTATACAGAGCGCCGTCATACTCCTGAAATTTTTGATCATCAGGAAGTGGCAAACGGAACATGACCTTTCGTTTTTCCTGGTGAGCCAACCACAATTCATCAACGTAAACAAAATTGATCTCGTCCGCCTGGGATTTGAGATCCTTCATTTTTGCTACATGCGCTTTTATTTCTTCCTTGTATTTGGGCGCTCGCGCACTCTTCTTTTTGACGAGCGCATCATATTGTTTGTTCTTGCGGTTATAGGCTGACAATTCACGCTTGTAGGCAAGGACAATCTTTCGATGTTGTTCTTTTAAAGGTTTGATGGTTTCTTTCTCGCGCCGCTCAATCTCCGCCAGAAGTTTATTGCGTTCTTCTTTCTGCTTTTCAGTTAAAGGCCCCTCAACCATCTCCTCTTTTTTCTTGGCTGCTTCTTCGGTTTCTCCTGCCGACGATTTGCCCTGCTCCTGCTTATTCAGAAACCTTTCAATCCTTTGTTTCCGCTTAAGCTGTTTCTTTTTCTTCTGTGCTGAGGTTGTGCCTGGCGCATGGGCGCACAAAAGAAAAACTGCAAATGCCAAAAGTGTTGTCAACACGCGAGTCATTTGGCTCCCCGTGATGTCTGAGACGAAAGAAGATCGGCCCAGTATAGCACCGGAGAAAACCGGAATCGAAATTTGCGCACTTGTGAAACTTTACCTCCCGCTGGCTTGTATTAAGCCAGCCTTCACTGACACTGTTGAGTTGTCTTTTTCTAATAAACGAACATTCGCTACGGTCAAATGGACGAACAAAAGAACCAGGAGTTACCCGACACAAACAAGGAAGGCTTAAAAGAAGGAAGCGATCAAAAGTCGGGGTTAAGCAACCAGCACAAAGTAATCATCGCGGTCGTCGCCGTGTTGGTTGTCATCGTTTGTTTCTGCGGATGCTGTGGTTTTTTTGGAGTGCTTGGCGCGCTGGTTCCGTCGAACGACTCTTCTGAAGTTGCTGAAAACTCAAACGTTGACGAAAAGAGAGTGGACAAGAAGAAAGAAAAATCACCACCCCAAAAGCAGAAGCCAACAACTCCCACTCACCGCGTAAAAGGAATTACGATTGAGAACAAGTGTTCGGATGAAATTACGATCTCGCGGCTTTCGATGAGTTATTACACGATTAGTTTCACCGTCAAATGGCACGGCGCCACAGGAAGACCTGGCTACAACCCCTGGGCCTGGTCAGCCTATGACAAAGACGGCGTGAAACTGGACGGCGGACGTGTTTCCTTACCTTCGTCTGTCGTACAAGGATCGAGTTTCAAAGGGCAAATTATTATGAGCGGTGACCGGGTCAAAAACGCCGGATTGAGTCGAATTGTCATCCACCCGCGGTAAGCCAAACGTATTCAGTAGCTGAATGGAAGTGATATTGAAGATATCGTTGGATTGAATCCGTCTCTCCAGCTGTAACAACCGAAGACTTGATTCCGTTGCGCGCTTGGCGAAATAATGTGATTGATACGACCTATGTTCAATCGCAATCAAAGAGCGACTCCCCGGAAAGTCTTGACCGATGTTTACTTCCACAGCAGCCAAAATGTTCTCAGGTTTGTTTCTTTTGGCGGTGGTCTTGTTTGCCGGGTGCCAGCAGGGAACTCCAATTGACTATGAAGCAATCGACGCGGATACGGATTTCACCTATGTGCTGCGGAAAAGGAACGGCAACGAGTATTACTTGTATACCTACCGGGACGGAAATCCTTCTGAAGAAATCGGCCCATTTTTTCTTGGGAAAAACAATGAATATGCAATGAGTTCGAAGGGGGTTGGAAATGCAAGGGCCAGCAAGAATCGCATCGCTTTGGATAAAGACAATCGCTGGTTTTACTACTCCGTTTATCTCAAAAAGAAGTTCGGCCCGATCGACATGAGCGAGATTGATTCGGCTTCTCAACAAAAGTAATGGACGCAGCTGTGAATCCCAATGCGAACACTTAAACTACGTCCGACTTTCTCGATTTCATTGAAAACAGATTCAAACGTCGCTTGGGCACGAATCCAGGAAACCGTCGATTCACATTCAGAAGAAATCCAGGGGCAGTTCCGAGGACATCACGCGATTATTGCGATCGTTGAGAAAAATCGCCACTTCTGGTCACCCTGGTTAAATCTGGAAATCCGGAAATCGGAAACGGGCGACGAGATCCATGGTCGCTTCAGTCCGCATCCGAGTATTTGGACAGGCTTCGCGTTTTCCTATTTGTCCCTTGCCTTTATTTCTCTCTTTGGCCTCATCTACGGCTGCTCCCAATTGTTGATGGATGCGACACCTTTTGGATTCTTGATCACGCCCTTGTGTGCCCTACTCGCATTGGTCCTTTGGGTGGTTGGACAAATCGGACAAGGTCTAGCCAAGGAGGATATGGCGTTCATTCGAAACGTCATCGAGCGCGGCGTCGACCGCCGAGGCGATCACGAAGGTTCCTAACGGATAGGCTGCTCGATTTGACCTATTTGGATTGGCGGCCAGTCAAGAAGTGCTGACGGAGTCTCGTCTGGAATCAATCATTGGGCAATCAGCCACTTAACTTTGCGAAATATCTCCTGCCGGCAAATACCGGGTAATTTTTGGAGCTATATTGTAGATATGGCAAAACAGACGAACAAAAAATCAGCGAAGCAGTCGAACTCGAAAAAAGATTCCGCGAAAGCCGGCAAGAACTCATCCGTCTCAAAAGACGAATCGAATGGAAGGCCACGCTCAGCAGGCCGAGGAGACGTTGCCGCAGCGAGAACGGAAAAAGGAGTTGAGCGCTCCGTCGTCGCGGACAAGATTGCCGCCGCCGTGGAATCGAAAATATCGGCGGTTCGAGATGTCGTAACGGGTGTCCCGCCCCACGATATTCATACGCTCGCAAAAGTATTGCAAGCGATTCTGGAAGGAACTTCTCACGACGATGCGGAATTGGTTCGTAACGCGCTTTTGTCGCAACACCCGGCAAACGCCAACGCGACTCCATCACCGGATTCGGAGTTGTCCGCAAAGTGGCAAAAGGGTGGCTATCCCTACAAGAACCTGATGTCACGCAAGACCTATGAGAAGCAAAAGTATCTCTTGCAGGTGGAGCTTCTCAAACTTCAGGCCTGGGTCAAAGAGACCGGGCAAAAAGTTGTTATCTTGTTCGAAGGTCGCGATGCCGCAGGCAAAGGAGGAGCGATCAAGCGGTTCATGGAGCATCTTAATCCTCGCGGTGCCCGCGTCGTCGCATTGGAGAAGCCGACCATCGAGGAACAGGGACAGTGGTACTTCCAACGATATGTTAAGCATTTGCCAACGGCGGGCGAAATCGTGTTGTTCGACCGTTCATGGTACAACCGCGCGGGTGTTGAACATGTCATGGGCTTCTGCACGCCGGACGAATACAACGAATTCATGAGGCAGGTTCCCGAGTTCGAACGCAACCTCATTCGCAGTGGCGTCCACCTGACCAAATTCTGGTTTTCGGTAAGTCGCAAAGAACAACGTCGGCGATTCAAAAATCGTGAAATCCATCCGTTGAAACAATGGAAGCTTTCACCGATCGACCTGGCATCGCTTGATAAGTGGGAAGAATACACGAAAGCCAAAGAGGCAATGTTCTTTTACACCGATAGCGCCGATTCACCCTGGACCGTTGTCAAGTCCGACTGCAAGAAGCGTGCAAGGCTGAACGCGATGCGGTACGTTCTGCACAAATTTTCCTATCCTGAAAAACACGCGGCGAATTTTGGACCGGTCGATCCCCTGCTCGTTGGTCGACCGAGCGTGATCTACGAGTAGGCCGGTTGCATCGAATCGAAGCCCCCGCCGGGAATTGCTTTGGACCTCGAACGATTGCCGATTGGCCCGGCACTTTCTCGTGACCCAAAACCAGTTGGTTGCGTTCTGAAATCGCTCTCAGAAAAAATCAAAATGGCGAATCAGAATCGTTCATTTCATTCAGGCCTGGGTCGCGAAAAATTCAAGCACACGATCGCCGCCACCAATGTTAGCTTTCTGCGGCACAGTCTCACGCTATCGCACTGTCGACCGAATGATTTCTTGCAACCGATTTCAAACAACTTGAACAAATCCGTTCATTTGGCAAGTCATTCTCGTTGGCCCCTAAAAATATCGGCCTTCGGTGTTTAGTCTTTTTCAGTTGGTCGCACCTTTCGGCCATCCAAGACCCGCCCAATCGATGGCGAATTTTGTCATCGCGTGAAATACGACCCGAATTTTGGAGAGAAGAGAATGACTCGATTTACTTGTTGTGCAGCGATGTTGTTGACGACTCTGTTTGCCGGAATGGCGAACGGCGACCTGCAATTCGACGAAGACATCACGCCAGACGTGATTTTTGGAAGTGGCAATGCGAATGGCTCCTGGACCGTCGATCGCGAAGACGGTGTCGAACTTGGACTACGTGCCAAACTTCGTTTTGACGCGGCTAATTCACCGCAAAACATTTTTAACAGCCAGGGTAACGGCAACTATGTCTTCCAGGCCGGCCAACCGGTCGGCGGCGGATTTGGATTTGCTTCCGGCTCACCGAGCACCGCGGTTTGGAATTTCGAATGGTCCATCAATACGGACCAGGACGGAACATCCGATTACGATTTCCTGACGGACCTGACCTACGAATTGGCAATCGACTTTGACCCCACCGCAGGTACGAATTTCTTGGCCTTCGATCCTATCAACATTCCCTCACCCGATTTTGCTGATCACGCGATTGGTAACAACGCGACCGGAAATGGCGGAGGCACGAAGGCGACGGACCGGCCCAGTTATCTTGGCCTTATTGGCAGTAACAACGTTGCCCAGAACTCCTGGAACATGGAGTTCTTCGACAGTGTGTCATTTCCATTTGATGCGAATGTCACTGGCGTATACACAATCCGTCTCACGGCATTTGACGGAGCCACTCAGGTTGCCCAGTCGCAAATCACTGTTTCATCCGTTCCTGAACCTGCAACCTGGATGGTGCTGGGCCTGGGTCTCGCAGGTGTCGCACTCGTTCGACGCAAAAGACGATAAGTAACGATCGAAATCCGGAATAAAAATCAACATTTCATCGAAAGGCATCGCGTTTCGTCGCGGTGCCTTTTTCGATGCGCATGCAAGGCTTCGATGCGCATGCAAGACTTCGATGCGCATGCAAGGTCAATCCAAGGATTCAGCTTCAAGCAATTCTGATTGTTCAGGATCGAGCCGGGGTGTTCTTTTGCTGCGACTCTAAAATGCTCAATTGAACATCTTCTACTCAATGCAAAATCCTTTGACAGTTGAATGGCAATTGATTTCGCCCCGGGCCTGGCCCGTCAAGAACGCGGCGTCAACAAAGAGGAACCCATTTCCGTCAGTTACGGTCACGGAATACCGCAGCTATATTGATGGCAACTTGTCTTTAGAGATTTTCGGAAGAGTATCAAAATGTCAGACTCGGTAATTCGGGAGCATTTGGTTTATCTGTTGACCGGTGGCGGAGCGCATATCGATTTTGAAACAGCAATTGCCGGAATGCCCGTGGAACTTCGCGGCTCGAAAGTAGAAGGAATTGCTCACACGCCTTGGCGGTTGCTTGAACATCTTCGAATCTGCCAGTGGGATATTCTTGAATTTTCACGGAACTCCAGTCACGTCTCCCCGGACTTTCCGGACGGCTATTGGCCCCCGAGTGATTCGCCTCCGAATGACCTGGCATGGGACCAAAGCGTTCAGACCTTCCGTGAAGATTTGCAGGCCATGGTTGATTTGGTTAACGATCCGACGACGGACCTGCTGGCCACGATCCCGCATGGCACAGGACAGACAATACTGCGAGAAGCGTTACTCGTTGCCGATCACAATGCATACCACCTAGGTCAATTGGTCTTTCTGCGCCGGGCCCTTGGAGCGTGGGGGCCTTAGCAGGAAATCTCATCTTTACATGAATGCGTGGCTCGATCGTCCGAGCTCTTATCGCTTCCTGTTGCTTTTTTGTGCGGAAGAAAACCCCACGTCTGACATAATTGACGGCCAGGATCAATCTTGCTTGATCTTAAAGCTCTAATGAAGAATCGCCGTTCGATGCATAGATCCTCTCAAAATATCCGGCTTTCGATTTCAATGATTTTCCTCGACGTGGACCACCGACGAATTCAATTCCCCCCCCAAAACGAAGGGAATACTGGGGATTCAACGTTGGCAAACATGGACTGCAATCCTTGATTCAACACAACGTTTCCTGAATATGCGACTCTTTTCGGCAGTGGGGAAGCCTAATTTTCTTTGACTCAAGATTCTCCACCGACTAAAGTTGTGCCTTAGCTTGGAAGCGGGCTCGTTTCGAAATACTATCTTTGGAATCAATTGTGCGATCGGGCGAAATCATGAACGAAAAAAGCAATCGGGAACCCAACCGTCGAGCGGCAATCAGTAGCGGATTAGCGGTCGTCGCCGGTGGCGTCCTGACGGCGAAATCCGGAATCGCCGATGAGTTGAAACGTTCTCAACGGGGTTCCCTTCGGAGCTCGTCCCATTTCTTTCGAGAAGAAATGTGGGGAAATCTTGTTGGCCGTCATTTTGATTTTGTCGAATTTACCGACAAAGCGATTGAGTTGAAGCTCCGTCGAATTTCCTTTGAGCTTATCGAATCCCGCGTCGTTAGAGTCGAAGGCAATGATCCCGCTCGCCCCAAACATTTGCGAACCGAAACCGTGTCGCTTTTGTTCCGTGGACCGGACAAATTTGAATTGCCTTCGGTATCGTATCGACTTTACCATGATGCGACGGGCAAGATAGATTTGCTGCTTAGCCATACCAGGTCCAAACGATATCCCGACCAGAACATCTACGAAGCCATATTGAACTAACTCCTCGTCCCAAGAATAAGTGAAACCACCATGTCAGAACCTTTTATCGGCCAGATTATCATGTTTGGCGGAAACTTTGCGATCCAGGGCTACGCCTACTGCCACGGGCAAACACTTAGTATTTCTCAGAATACGGCGCTGTTTTCACTTCTCGGAACGACCTATGGCGGGAATGGCCAGACGACGTTTGCTCTCCCGGATTTGCGTGGTCGAATCGCCATGCAACAAGGCACCGGCCCAGGTTTACCACCCGTTGCCTTGGGCCAAAGAGGCGGCGCTGTCAGTCACACGCTGACCCAGCAACAAATGCCCAGTCACAGCCACGGTGTGAGTATGCCTTGCGATAGTGAAGAGGGAAACACCGATGATCCCTCTGGCAAGTTCCCCGCGGTCAACCAAGCCGATCAATACAGCAACATGTCGAACGACCAAATGGCAACGTTCAATTCCGGCAGCGTTGGGAACAACCAGTCTTTTTCAATTCAAAATCCGTTCCTGGGAATCAACTTTCTAATCGCCCTCACGGGCATTTACCCATCGCAATAGCGAGCGCCTTTGAACGAAGCCTTTGACGACGACGATGAGCAACCCAGGTGATGACTTGTTGAATTCGGCAAAGGTCGAATTTGAACGTTCTGCCGAACTCTCAAGTGAGGACTTTGCCGAGCTTGTCGGGCAGGTATTCGCGTTCACGTCATTCGAAACCGGCGACGCCGCAGGCGGTTTCCGTTTGGAATCAGTCAAGTCGTTAAACTTTGGACATTCCGGTTTTCGCAAACGCGAGCCATTTTCACTTCTGTTTTTCTTGGACGAAGGCTCGCCGGGTACGCAAACCAGTCAACTCTATCGAGTGTGCCATCGGGAACTTGATCCGCTGATTGTTTTCGCAAATCCGGTCAAGATTCCAGGGCCGGATCCGCGGAATCCCCGGATTGGGCTGGAAGTCATTTTTGATTAGGCCCGAATCCATGAGCGCGTCGATTTTCCTGAGACCCGTCAGTAGCAATGACCTACCTTTGCTACGAAGAATCTTTGAAGAAACACGTCCCGATATTACCGATGCCAGTCATCTTTCGACTGAAATGAAAGCTCAACTTATTCAGGCTCAGTTCGAAGCTCAGCACGATCACTATGTCAAGAATTATCCCAAAGCCGATTTTGGAATCATTCAGTATGGAAATACGGCGATCGGACGAATCTATCTCAATCAAACAAAACACGAAGTTCACGTTCTGGAACTTTCGATCCTGTCCTCCTACCGATCCCAAGGACTCGGGTCGACGATCCTTCAAGCGGTCCTTTCCGACGCAAAGTTGACGCAACGAACGGCAAGAATCCACGTCGAGAAACAAAGCCCTGCCATCAAGTTTTATGAAAAGCACGGGTTTCGACGTATTGGCGAAAAACCGTTTCACCTGGAAATGGAATGGGAACCGCTGCCGTCGCCCGGTTCTTGAACGTGATCCTTGGAATGCCAGACGAGATCACGTCGCGCTTGGTTTGAAGTCGCGCGTGATCTAATCTCTATCCTACGCCCGAAACGAAGAGCCAAAGTCTGTCGCGGATGCTCGTGCTACGCGAATTCGGATTTCAAGTGCCGCAAAAAGTTCGATAGCAGGCCGTGAAATCAGCGGAGGCCGGTAAGGCATAGCGATCGCAGTCAGGCGACTCGACGAAAGGAGCCTGAACCAGACCGAGCAGTTTCTCGAATGGTACAAGGTCACCTTCATCGCTGGCCGCAGTAAGCGCTTCTTCGACAAGATGGTTGCGGGGAATGTAGACCGGATTGCAAGCGCGGATGGTCGACGCCAACTTGGCCGATGGAACACTTTTTGGCAATTCTTTCCAACGTTCCAACCAGGCGTTAATTTCAACTTGGGAACCAAACAAAGCGAGCAACTCACTTGCACTCCCCTCCCCTTCGGCCGCTTTTGCAAGTTGGCGCCAGGCAAGGGTGAAGTCTACATTGTCTTTGGCCAATAGCCCAAGCCAATCATCGATCAACTTGCGCTCAACGTCAGTCACTTGGTTGGGGTCGCCAACCTTAGCCAGTCCCAATTTTGCCCGCGCACCCTCGTACCACTTTCGCTCGAACATTGGCATGAAGGTCTCGAGAATCGCGGTTGCATCCGCAACGGCACCTTCGAGATCATCGTTTTTTTGGAGCAAGGGTATCAGCGTTTCTGCAAGTCGCGCCAGATTCCACAAAGCGATCGTTGGCTGGTTGCTGTACGCGTAGCGGCCATCGCGATCAATGGAACTGAAAACCGTCTTCGGGTCGAAGGAATCCATGAACGCACATGGACCATAGTCGATCGTTTCCCCAGAGATGGTCATGTTGTCCGTGTTCATGACGCCGTGGATGAACCCGACAAGCATCCAACGTGCTACCAAATCCGCTTGACGTTCAATGACGGATCGCAACAGCGCCGAATAGGGGTCTGCATCATCCGCAATCTCAGGGTAGTGTCGCCAGATCACATAGTCCGCCATTTGACGAACCTGTTCCGTCTGCTGTCGAGCGGCAAAGAACTGAAAAGTTCCCACCCGAACATGGCTTTGTGAAACGCGCGTCAAAACGGCGCCCGGAAGCACACGCTCGCGATGGACAGGTTCCCCGGTTGCAACGGCAGCGAGGGCTCGGGTGGTCGGTATTCCCAAGGCATGCATCGCTTCACCAACAAGGTACTCACGCAGCACGGGTCCGACCGCGGCCCTGCCATCGCCACCGCGCGAGAAGGGTGTTCTGCCAGACCCTTTGAGCGCGATGTCTCGCCGCCCACCATTTCGATCGATCACTTCACCAAGAATTAGAGCCCGACCATCTCCAAGTTGCGGAACAAAACTGCCGAACTGGTGCCCTGCATAGGCTTGCGCGATCGGTCGGGCATCCCGCGGCAACTCGCTCCCGGAGAGAATTTTGGCAGCGACATCCGTCGTCAACTGTTCACGGTCGAAACCGAGTTCATCAGCCAGCGACTGGTTGAATTGGAGCATACGCGGTTTGCGACCCGGCGTCGGCAATACCGACAAACAAAAATCCGGTAACTGCTCGGCATAGCTGTGCTTCAGATTCAGCGAAATGGTGCTCGTAGGCGGTTTCATGATTTGCGGATCGGTTTCCTAATAAGAGGAAGGCGTAGCGTCGCCGATCATGTTTCGCAAGGCGACATTTGAGAAACGAGATTTCAAACAAAGCGACCTGGCACGAATCAAGCCACAATACCTGACATCAATTTTTGGACTTATCCGAGTTCAACTTTTTGTCATTTCCTGAATCATTGGACTTCGTCTCTTTCAAGTCCTTTGCCTCCGTAAGTGCCTCGATCGGTGTCAGTTCCAATTTCCGAAATTCAACTTCCGCGCCTTCTGCTTGCAATGAAATTTGACCTTCTTTGGCCGTGCATTCGTAACCATCGTTGACGAGATCACCATTGACCCAAACACGTATTTTGTCACTGAGGCATTCGATGATCATGGTGTTCCACTCACCCAGTGGTTTTTCGCTGTCATCGGTCAAATTTTTGATGTGTCGAGATTGGCCTTTCTTGCCGCCCCAATTTTCTTTGGGACCTTTACGTCGTTTCTCCATATTTGGAACTTTGATGTCTTCGTGGATACACCAAAAGTCGCCGGCCGCCTTGTGCTGCATCTGCACCTCCAGCGAAGCGGGAAACATTTCGTACAGGACACGAGGACGTTTTCCATCGGTGTGAACCAAGACGCCGCAGTTGCCCGGCTTATTGGCGAACCGATATTGAACTTCCAAACGATAGTTCTTGAAGGAGTTTTTTGTGATCAAATGACCCCGGGGAACGCCCATGCTAACGAGCTTGCCATCGCGAACGACAAAACTAGGCTTGATACTTTTGTCCTTATCTGCCTTGGGAACATCGGCGTACCACCCCTCGAGATCCTTGCCGTTGAATAACGACGTTGTTTTCTCTTGCTCCTGCGATTTCGATCCTGCCGGAAAATAAACCTTCACATCGGGATGGGTCGTGTAAAGTCGGAACTGTTTACCGTCATGGACCAATTGGCCGCTCGAGTCGTTCGTACGGACGATCGGATTCCCCGAATACTTTTTCCAGGTCTTAAGGTCATCAGAAACGGCAATGCAAGTCGTCCACGGGCCTTGCCGTTTTGAATCCCCGTTTGCGTGATAGACACCGTAGTAGCGATCGCGATAGCGGATCACCTGGTTCAAGGCGACAGCGTACTTATCGTAGGTTGATGGCCCCGTGGCGATGACCGGATCATCCGAGACATTCGTCCAGACTTTCAGGTCAGTAGATGTGGCAAGCCAGATCCCGTCGTCACGGCGTTCATAAAACAGGTACCACTTTTTGTCCTCGAACCAAAGCGTTGGCGTCCCGTAGGGGCCCTTCGAGATGGGCGAACCATCTGTCATGCGGACATCCAACCGTCCTTGATCATCCCATTTCACGCCATTGGACGAGATCAACAAATGGGGAATATCGTTTCGTCCCTCGGCAACCATGTAGAATTTTTTGTCCTGACGAACAACATGCATGTCTTCCGTCCAAGACTCCTCGAAAATCGGGTTGTCCGGATGCCTTTTCCAGTTCAAACCATCGTCCGACGTCGCGTAGCCGAGTTTTTTGGTTGCCAGGCGTTCGCCACGATATCCCGTATACCAAAGGTGCCACTTTCCATCGTGACGCAAAATACAACCTCGTTCACGAATCTTGTGATCCCAGGAGCCATTACCTGTCCCGGCAAACAAGGGATTTTTGGGATAGGGTTCAAATTGGACCAGTTCCCTTGGGAAAAGATCTTTTTCGCTCGGGCCGTTCTGATCCGTACTGGGTTCCGATCTGGCGCTCGCTTCCGGGTTCCTTGCTGAGACCTTGGTATTGTTGGAAATACCGCTCGGTGCAGATTGGTTTCGTTCGGCCCTGTTGTCGATCGGTTTGCCAATGCATCCCGAAACAACAACAAGTCCAGTGACAACTAAGCAATACAAAGCTTCTGGATGCGAGCCGCTCATCTCAACAGGTTCCCGTGGGCAAAAATGGACATTCTCATGTTATTGAAAAGCCGGCCACGTTAACACCGGCGTCGCCTGGGATCGCATCCTAGTCATGGTTCACCCCTGGACTTGTTGTCAAACCAGGAAACACCATTCAGCTGTTTTCTTTCATGGGAAGTCAGCGTTATGGGTCGATTGTCCAACCGATTTTCGCGGAGCTCGTTGTGGCTCAAAAGCGATGCACGAACTGGTCTCGAACCAGATTTATTGGTTTGAGTTGCGGAAATTTGTCCCACTTCCTCTTGCCGAGGTGGCATGACGATGCATCTCTGTCCCCCAGAGCTCCCCAATCGAACGCGTAGATCCGCGCCTGCAAACTCGCAAAACTGACTAGTGATTTGAGTTTGTTGCGTAAGCCGAAACGCTTGCGCTGGCGTAGTCGTGCATGCAATCCCATCAACTCCAGGCACCAAAATGGCAAAAAAAACGAGCAAGAAGACTGAAGACTACGGAAGTTACTGCGTTGTTAATGGTGTTCGAATCGAACTGGAAGAGCATGTCACTGACTTTTCAGTCCTTGCCTCTCCAGATTCAATCGAATCGGAAACAAGAAACTTGGGACTTCGTTCTTCCGAGGTAAGCCGCAACCTAACGCGCGCGAGTGCAGAAAGCGCGAATGCTCGCGACGAAGCCATGACCGAAATGCGAAAGCAAAAGGTGGCTCACCATGTGTACGTTGAAAAAGGAGGAGACCAGGAATTTGTAATCGACGATCACATTTTCCTTCGAGTAGAGAGCCTCGATGTTTTGAACCAAATCAAGGAAGAGTACCATCTCCTTGACGCAGGAAAAATGGGAAACACCTATATTCTCAAAGTTACATATGCGACGGGCCAGAATCCGATCAAGACTGCCAACATGATCAATGAACGCGATGACGTTCAATACTGCTCGCCGCAATTGATGATCGAACAACAACGCCACGAAATACCAATCACAGAATCGAGCGTTTTGTTGCGCGAGCAATGGTACCTGACCGCCGACTTGATCGGGCACTCGGACGTGGAACCAAAGGCCGACATTCAGGCCCCCGAAGCTTGGCAAATCACTTCCGGTGATCCGGATATTGTGATTGCGGTTATGGATGACGGTGTCGACTTGGGGCATCCTGCTTTTGCCGGAAAGTCGTTTCATCGTGAAGGCAGAAATTTTGGTTCAGGCAACAGCGAGCCCACTCCCGCTGCTAACGATTACCATGGCACACCTGTTGCTAGTATCGCGGGGGGCGTCAAAGGTGACGCGATGATTGGCGTTGCCCCCAATTGCACGATTCTTCCAATTCGAGTTGGGTTTGGGCCCTTGAATCAACAGCAGACACTGGAAGAATTTCGCTTTGCCTCGCGCCATGCCGACATCCTAAACTGCAGCTTTGGATTTCCCCCACTTCGGTTCCCAATTTTTGACCAAGGGTTCGTGGAGGAAATCACTGAATTGACGAGAAGCGGTGGGCGCCGCGGCAAGGGCCTGGTGATTGTCGTGTCCGCTGGAAACGATGATGCGCCGACGCAATTGAGCGCGACAGGAAACGTCAATGGAGTTCGATTTCTTGGCGGAAACCAGGTTACGGGGTTTTTCGTTCGTGAGATCCCAGCTGGAAACGCGGTCTTTTCTGCCTATCCGAGTATTCCCGGAGTGATCGTTGTCGCCTCGTCCTCGTCAATGAATCGCAAGTCGGGCTACTCCAATTGGGGACCGGAAATCACAGTCGCGGCGCCTTCGAGCAACGGCCATGAACTTCAATCATTGGATTCCGACTTCCGAGCAAACTACCGTGGGCTTGGACAGATCTCGGCAACCAATCGCCCGAATCACGGGCTTGCTAGCCGACCACTTCGCGATGACCCGACCACTCCCGGAGTTCGCGAAGATTTTTACACCGACGAATTTGGCGGTACCAGCGGTGCCGCCCCGGTTGTAAGCGGGATTGCCGGGCTCATGCTTTCCGTGAATTCTCGTTTGACGGCAGCCGAAGTGAAGAACATTTTGGCTGCGACTGCGGATCGAGACTTGGATACGACAAACGACCTGCCCAACGATCCCAACCTGCAAGGAATCTCCGGCGAATTCGTCGATGGGCGATCGGCCTACTTTGGAAGAGGCAAAGTCAATGCCCGCGCTGCCGTTCAAAGAGCCCAGGCACTTGCCGCTCCGACTCCACAACAGCGCCAGGGGATATCGCTCGCAAACGCGCCAATTCCAGACAATCGGCAGGAGGGAATTGTTAGCCCAATCGAAATCGCTGGAACAGGCTTTGTCGCAGGAATCAAAGTTGAAGTCGATATCACTCATTCTTACCGAGGCGATCTTTCCATCCGTTTGATCAGCCCGCAAGGATTCACGGCCGTACTTCAGTCAGTCGATCGTGCAGACGATCGCGAGAACGTGCGACAGTCTTATGATCGTGAAAACAATCGCGACCTGGCACAGTTGGCTTCGGGAAGCGTTGAAGGAAGTGGCATTTGGCGTCTCCACGTTTCAGATCACTTGAGACGCGACGTCGGCCGCCTTAATTCTTGGCGAATCGATTTGCGTTGACGCTCCTCTCCGTTTTCCGGACCCACCATTCGATAGATTCGAAGTTGCACTTCTGAACCAAGAAGCGCTTTTCAGTTGCTCTTGGGGAGCTACGGGGGAACAAAGGGGGACGAGGCAATCATTGATTCCGCGAAGCACTAGAATAACTATTTGTTGTCAGCCAAACGTTCACCAGAAGTTGAAGTGTGAAGCGGAACGTTGAATCGGCGCGTGTTGCCAAACGTTGCTTGGCGAGCTTCAAGCGCTTTCGTCGGGCCTGTTTCTGAAAAAAAGCAAATCTCATTCGATGCAAAAAGCATTCAATTTTTTTCGAGTTTTTGACTTGGCATTTTTTGTTCCGGGCGCCGTAGTCCTTGTTGGGTCGTACGCTGCGGGAACACTCGACATCGGTTATTGGAAAAGGCTAAGCATTCAGCTTCCCGGTGGTTCGGTACTACTGCTTCAGTCGGTCCTGGCAGTCCTAGCCAGTTTTCTTCTGGGGCTGGCCTGCCACGCGGTCTATCGAATGATTGACTATGTGTTTCACGTTTTAAACTTGAATGGAATCGGCGGCGGCAGCTGGTACGACTACCTCGATCAGAATCATCCCAAGCATGAGCTAACCATATATTTTTGGTATTTGCGAGCAACTTGCTGGAATACCAGTATCGCTTGTGTTTTTGTTTGCCTGTTGATGATTTTCGCCGGCGAAACATTTTGGATACTGACTTCAGCAGCTGGGATCTTTCTGTTTCTGTTTTTGGGCTTCGATTTTGATCGCGGGATGAGACGAACAACGGTGTGAATTGGTAATGCAAGGCATTTCGAACGGGGGAATCAATGAGGGGTCGAGATCGGGGCCACAGCCCCGCCCATCCATCATCTGAATTTGGTCGGTCGGCGCTTCGACCCGAAGCACGAGCGTTTGCTTGGAATGAGCTGGACAAATCGCAACGCGAGGCATTTCATGCCGTGGTTGTGGCATTGGCAGAGGCGGTCGGAAATCTCAAATCGAATGGCGACCCGTTAAGTTCCAAGCGCGCGTTTTTCGATGCGCAAGTCAGTCAAGGAAACCAGACACTGCTACTTTCCGGAGACAGAGGCACGGGCAAGACTAGCTTGCTCCACAGCATCGCACGATGTGTTGTTCGCCCGGAACTTTGGGAAAAGAGCAACCATGACTTGAACTCGAATCGCCAGATGGCCGAAGAGTATGAAGATCTGCAGGCTCATTTGAATATGGTAAACAAGCGACTTGTCTGGCTTGAGCCTTTGGAATTGGAGTTGCTGCCTGGTCCGACCAATCTTTTTGCGTCAATTCTCTCGCGAATCGAATCCGTAGTCGCCCGCATGGGCTCGATGGGCGGTGCATCCGGACTCGGCGGGCCAATGGGGCTACTGGACCCTTCTTCAAAACTCGAGTCGACGCTTGTTGCCCTTCGTCGCCTGACCGCGGATGTCGCCCTTGCCTGGGAAGGGAATTTGAAGGAACGTGGAAGCCAGCTCGATCCGGACTCCTACGCAGTGGAAGTGATGAGAGCCGAACGTGTTCGCGTTGGACTCCACGATCAGTTTCGAGATGTCTTGCATCAGGTGGCTCGCGATGTGGCTTGGGGGGGACGAGTTCACGATCCCTTGTTCGTATTGCCGGTCGACGATTTTGATCTCAATCCGCCACGGTGTTTGGAATTGCTGCAGATGGTGCGGATGCTGCAGTTGGTTCCGCGCGTGTT
>CAYSXI010000020.1:0-43038 GCA_964434955.1 uncultured Pirellulaceae bacterium | reverse complement strand
TCAACCTTCCCAATCGTGAGTACTGGCTTGCTCCCGAACGCAGTCGGAACACGTTTCGAGTTCTGTTTGACTTGATGTGTTGGGTTGAGAGCGGAACGATTCTTCTGATGATGGGCATCTTCCAGCTTTCGTATTGGGTTGGAGTCCAGCAGCGAACGACGATCAATCCGGAGTTCTTCGTTCTGCTCGGAACATATATTGCATTTGTCTTGGGAATCAGCGCATGGATTTACATTCGATTTTCCAGGCGGAATGCGAGTTCCGGGAATTGAGTCGGCTGATTTGCAAATTGGATCCGCTTCGGCCAGCGATCCCCTAAGCGACTTGACTGACCACCAGCGAAATATTCTGGCCACCAAATCCAAAGCTGTTGGTCAGAGCAATATTGCACTCCGTCTCGCGAGCTTCGTTGGGGACATAGTCGAGATCGCAAACAGGATCCGGATTCTCATAGTTGATGGTCGGTGGGAGAACGTTGTCACGCATTGCCATCAGGCATACGATTGTCTCGGTTGCACCGGCGGCGGCAATCAGGTGTCCCATCATGCTTTTGGTACTGGAGACGGGCGGCACGCTTTCTCCGAAAACCTCTTTGCAGGCAAGGGTTTCGACCTTGTCATTGACGGTGGTGCTCGTTCCGTGCGCGTTCACGTATTGGATTTGCTCGCGGCTGATCCCCGCATCCTTGATGGCCATCTCCATGCAACCGATGGCACCACGGCCTTCGGGGTGGATGTCGGTAATTCGAAACGCGTCGGCGGTTGAGCCGTAGCCAAGAATTTCGCCGTAAATCTGGGCTCCACGGGCTTTGGCTGCTTCGTATTCCTCGAGGACAACCATTGCCGCACCCTCTCCGAGAACAAAGCCGTCTCGAAGACGATCAAAGGGACGAGAAGCCTTTTCCGGATTCTCGTTGTTGGTCGAAAGGGCCGTGAGCAAGTTAAAGCCGGTAACGCCAAAAGGGTGGATCATGCTGTGGGCACCGCCGGACAGCATGACATCCGCTTCTCCACGTCGGATGATTTCGGTCGCTTCTCCAATGGCCTGGTTGCTCGCAGCGCAGGCTGTCAAGCAATTGGCGTTGGGTCCTTGAGCGTTGAACATGGCCGCCATATGGCCGACCGGCATGTTGGGTTCCTGTTCCAACTCAACAATCGGGTTCAGGGTTTCCATGCCGATTTCGGTGAACTTGACCAAGTCGAGCTCGCCATTTTCATCCAGAGAGCCCGCCATTATCTTGGCAAAGGAATAAAAATCCTGATTGCCTTCGCCAGCTCCCAGGTAAACACCGAAGCGAGTTGGGTCCGTGATTGAATCGAGAACCCCGGATGAGTCAACCGCTTGTCGGGCAGCACCGGCAGCAAAACGGGTGTGGCGACCCCGGTTCTCCCAGATCGCAGGATCCTCCCCGGTGGCGGTGATGTCCCAGTTTTTGACTTCGGCCGAAATCTGAGTCGGGAAGCGCGACGCATCAAAAACCGTCGTGTAACTAACGCCCGACTTTCCTTCCTTCAGCCCGCTCCAAACGGTTTCAACATCGTTACCCATCGGGTTGATCATCCCGATCCCGGTAACTACGACTCTGCGTTTCATCTAAAGCAACTCCCAGAACTGAAATGGGCTTGGGCCCATTGTGGCACATTTGGCCGTTTCAATTGATCTTTGATCTTCCACCATTATTGGCAAGAGGGCAAGTCAAAATGCCCGCCATGGTGGCGAAGGTACATCGGCTTACGAAGCGTTATGGTCGACCAAGATTGCTTTTTCGGCATCCAGTAAATGCTGCGGCACTTCAATCCGACGCCCGTCTTCGTATCGAGCGACTTCAAATAGTTTCATCAGTCGCATGAAACGACTGAATTCAGCCGGTTCAAACAAAATGACGTTTCGGAATCGCTCGTCTTCCAGTTTGGCGAACATCATTTCAACTTCCGCCAGTAAACGATCCCCGACATGGGCCGTGCATTGAACGACGGCGCCGGTATCGGAAACATTCACAAAATCGCAGCGGTACCGAAGCGTGTCGCCGGGAATCGCTTCGAAATGAAATTTGGCGGATCCAATTTTCGCCAGCACCACGCGTTGTTCAAAATTGAAAACCTGGTGGTAAAGCAAGCCACCGGTTTGCGCGATGCCCTCGGTGATCAAGGTGGGCGTGAAAAATGGAAAGCTGGGACAATACTCGTCCACGGGATCATCGCTCAGCGTCACGTTCTTGATCGATACGGAGTATTTCCCCGCGACGAACTCTTCAAAGCGATCGATCCACATCCAGCGCATTTTTGTATCCCTTTGGCGAGGATCTATGATGACGAAAAGCGAAAAAAAAGCCCGGCCATTGGAAGGACCGGGCCATGTTTCAAAATCGAATATTTGCGACTCGAGTGAACGAGGGCGCTCCCCCGAGGGCGCCTTGGTTACGCGGCAACTTTCGACGAGACGTAGTTGCACAAGTCTTGAACGGTAAGAAGGTTGCCAAAATCCTGAACTTGAGGATTTGCTTCAAACTTCGACAAGTCAGCGAAAGGCATTCGCTCCTTCAGTTTCTCGACGCCCGCGGCAGTCACCTGACCATCTTGAACGAATTCGGCGCTGGTGAGGATGTCATCCGGGAACAATTCGTCCCGCGGAATCTGAATCTCGAATTCCTTTTCCAGCTTAAAAACGATATCCAAGAAATCGATCGACTCGGCGCCAAGATCGCCAACCATCGTGGCTTCAGGAGTCACTTCGTCGTCATCAACACTCAATGCGTCAATCAATGCGTTTTTGACTTTTTCAAAAACTTCTTCTTGGGAAGGCATATCTGGTCTCTCCAAAATCTTTTTGTCTTGTATCGAATGTATGTGATCGCCAACAGGCGTTTAGTTCATTGAACGACGAACGGGTCGGGCTTGCCGGTTTCGCAATAATTCGGTCCGCACAATCGTTCAAATCGTTTTCGGAATTTGAAACGCAAATCATCGTCAACTTCTTTGGGGGCCATCTGACGGTCGGCCAGGTTGTATTTTTCCAAAACGATTTGTCCGCGAACGGCAGTCGCTCCGCCGGTGGTCGCCTTCACTTGAATCGTGACCAGCGAATCGGCTTCGCTCTTGATTTTGACGTGGACGACCAATTGGTTCCCCGGTTCGACGAAATCACCAAACTTGATGTTTTTCGTCTCGCGAAGCACGACCATCGAATGTGAGAAGTCGTCACGGACTCGCACCAAATACATCGCTGCCTGATAAATGGACTCAACCATTAACACGCCCGGCATGACCGGGAACCGCGGAAAATGGTCCTTGAGATATTCCTCGGACAGCGAAAGGCTCTTTACGGCCGTCAGCTGATCGTCCTCGATCTCAATAATCCGGTCGAGCTGTTTAAGTCGCATATTGGAAAATGAAATCGAGTTAAGATTGGTCGGGAACGATTCCTTCTGATTGCGAATCGACGCATAATCCCCGTCAAAACAAGCTAAACAATATAACACTCGCCCTTTTTTGCCTCAATATCTACGTTTTCCCGTCAAAAACGGCCAAATTTGACAAGGGAATCCCTGCTTTCGACCACTTTGCTTAGCTTCCCCAAGCTTTCCTCGTTGCCGACACGGTTTGCCATTCTCGAATCCGGCCGGCCTTATGGTCGCGTGATCGTTGTCAGGAATCTGGGCCGGTGGTAAATTCCTGCCATGAGAAAAGGGATAGCGGTCTCGCCAGGAGTCGCCATCGGGACAGCTTATGTCATCCATGACACATTCGTAAATCCCGACACCAAGCGACTTGAAGACAATGAAGTTACCGCCGAGTTGGCGCGCTATGAAACGGCTCGGGATCGAGCCGGAGCCGACCTGCAAGCGCTATTCCGAAAAGTCGAAAAGCAGGTGGGACGCGATGAAGCTTCCGTGTTCCTGGTCCATCAAAGTATCCTTCGCGACGCGGCATTTACCAACAAGATTCGTTCCTGGATTGTCAACGAACGGATGACGGCTCCGGCAAGCCTTCACCGTCTGCTCGGTGAGTACACCACACTTTTGTCGCGCACCAACGATGACTATCTCAAAGAACGCTTGAACGACATTCGCGATGTTGTGGTTCGCTTGACAAGTCATATGGCAAACGTCGTTGGCCAGAACGAGCAGGAGATGCTTCAAGGTCCGCTCATCGTCGTCGCCAACGAGTTGTTACCCTCGCAAGCGGTGGCATTGGGCGACGTGGACGTCAACGGAATCATCACGCAATCGGGAAGCCAGACGAGCCACGCTGCGATCATTGCACGAAGCCGTGGCATCCCTGCGATCTCCGGTTTGCGAGGCATCATGCGCCTGGTCAAGACCGGTGATACGATCGTGGTCGACGGCCAACATGGGCACGTCGAGATCAATCCAAACACGGAAGAGCTTGCCGCCTTTCGAAAACTGGAACGCGAGTTTTTTGATCTCAAGGATCAATTGGCGGAAAATCGCGATCAGCCGGCGAAAACGGCCGATGGTGTTTCGCTTCGACTTCAGGGAAACATCAATTCCGCCAACGATGCCATCGCGACCAGCGCGATGGGCGGATCCGGTGTCGGATTGTATCGAACCGAGTATCTATATCTGACGCACCCGGACGTTCCGGACGAAGATGAACAGTACAAGAATTACTGTGAAGTCATTCAAGAAAGCCCCAATCACCACGTCACCATTCGAACACTGGATATCGGCGGCGATAAAACGGTGCCTTACCTTGGACATGCCCACCAGGAAGCCAATCCATTCATGGGCTGGCGAAGTATTCGGCTGTCGTTTGAGCATCCTGACTTTTTCAATACACAAATTCGCGCCGTTTTGCGTGCGGCCAACGAGTTTCCGGATGGTACCGTGAGGATCATGTTTCCCATGGTCACGACCGTCGAGGAAATGCGGAAGCTCCGCAATTTCATGAAACGGGCAAAAAAGGAACTGGCCGAGCGAGGGCATTCGGTTCGCGATATTCCGATTGGAATGATGCTGGAGGTTCCCGCGGCCGCTATCTCGATCGAATTGATGTTGGAGCTCGTTGACTTTGTTTCAATCGGCTCAAACGATTTGGTGCAATATCTGATGGCGGCGGATCGTGACAATCCCAAAGTCAGTCACCTTTGCCAACCTTTGGCACCATCGGTTTTGCGCGTCTTGAAGTCCGTGATCGAAGCATGCAACAAAGCAGGCAAGCCGGTTACGGTTTGCGGTGAGATGGCCGGACAACCGAAATCCTTCGTGTTGCTGTTGGGAATGGGGTTACGCCGATTCAGCATGAGTCCCGCCTTTGTTCCCAGTATCAAACAGTTGGCCAGCCAACTTTCGATCGAAGAATCGGAACAAATCGTTGAAAGCGTGATGAAGCTAAAGACACTTTCGCAAGTCAAAAAATTCATGACGCGACAAATCGAACAATTGGCGCCGAAACTGGCGATGCTGGATATCGCTTAACCGCCAATTGCCTTGACTAGTTTCGTGCCGGCGAGGATCGCGGCAATCAACGCTTGGGCTGAAATCGATTCACGTAAATTCGATTGGGCGATCCGGAGTTGGCAACGACGACGTCCGGAATCCCATTTCCGGTTAAGTCACCGATTGCGACTCCGTAAGTGGCAGCCGTTCGCAACCCAAAAAGAACTTCTCGGTAGCTCTGCTCACCGTTATTGATATAGGCGACGTTCTGTTCACCCACATTCCCGGCAACGACATCGAGTTTCCCATCGCGATTAAGGTCAGCGAGGGCAATGCAATAAGTTCGCCGCGCGTTTTGACTAAGGGCAATGGTCTTTTCAACTCCCCCTTTTCCGTCGCCCAGGAATATCTGATTGGGTTGACCTATATTTCCGATCACCCAATCGAGTTTCTTGTCGCCATTGAAATCGCCGATGGCAACCGCGCGGGAGTTGGATTGCTTGTCACCAAATGTTTTGCTGACTTCGAACTTGAGATCTTGACTGCCCAGTAGAACGGAGTTGGGTTGATTGTCTCGATTCGCCAAGATCAAATCGGGAAAGCCATCGCCATTCACATCCCCGACCGCAACGGCAATCGTAGAGTCCTTTCGATTGCCGAATGTCGGCCCGGCTTCAAAGTTTGCTTTTCCATCATTCAGGTAAATCTGGTTCGGGCGACCACGGCATGTCAGCAACAGATCCATATCGCCATCGCCATCAATGTCAGCGGTCGACAAACTGCGAACACTGGTAATGTCACCAAACTCCGAACTCTCGCTGAAATCTCCTTGACCCTTGTTCAAGAAGATGATGCCCTTGGCCATGTCGTTTGCCGTAGCGATATCCAGGTCGCCATCGCCATCGAGGTCGGCAAACTCGCATGCGTAGGTCGTTCGTCGATCCCGACCCAAGGGACGCATGACGGAGAACCTTGCGCGCCCCGAATTCAAAAAGAGAAAGTTTTGTTGCGGCCAATGACGACCGTTGGCAACGACGACATCTGCCTTTCCGTCCCCGTTGATGTCGCCGATTCGAATGGAAGCCGACAAGTTCGACTCGGTTCCCAAAATCAGCCGGTCGCTCGAAAAAAAAGACTGGGCGGAAACAAAATCCACCCAGGCAACAAACGCCGAGAACAAAATGATGAGATGAATGACATAACGATACATGAAACGATCCCATGGCCTTGAAATTCAGGCACATTCTAATTCGTTTCCCCGCGGTTGGCCATTTTGACTCCAGTTCAAAAGGCCAGAAAGGCAATCGCTACCCGCCGCCTCCGCCACGTCTTGGAGGTGGCCCGAATCCACCGCCTTTGGGCGGCGGCCCACGACGATCGCCTTGCTGACCACCGCGACTTTGTTGTCCGCGACCTTGTTGGCGGCCCATCTGCCCCCGACCCTGGCCTTGGCTTTTTTGAAACGTCGGGTTGGGGGTGCCGCGAAATGATCTTGGAATCACTGGCCAGCTTTCCGTCAAAAAGTACGCGTAGGTCCCGTCGGGAAATTCAGGGGTCACCGTAAACTTGCCATTGCATTCGTCGAGATCGCCAGACCCCTCCACGTACTCGTAATCATTGACAAAGGTTCCATCATATCGTCCTTTGGGATAGAGCACGTCTCGCCGATTCTGCCCGGGGCGAAATCCCTTCTTCAGTTGATAACTCGAACGCATCTTCTTGACCTCCGAATTGGCATCTTTGTAATCCGAGTAACCATAGATTGCATAAATCGGATGCCCGTCGGCGGCCCAACCCACCAGCGGCGAATGTTTTGACTTTTCAAATTTCAAGGATTCCAGCAGGCCGGTGGGAATCCCGTGGTAATGATATTTTCCATCCGGTTGGACATGTGCGTGATTCGTATCGAGCCCTAGACTCACTGCACCGCTCAACGCTTCGTAACGCCATGAACTGCTTCTGTTTCCCATCCAGAACTCAGCCGCGCCAGGATCAAATAACACACCATTCAGTCCAACGCCAAAGTTCCCCATTCCAAGCGGCGTCGACTTCTTGTTTCGTTTGGGTTCAAGCGTTACACGGTAGGTGGCACGAATCTGTTTGATCGCGTGCGGATTACCGCGGTTCGGAAATGGGCCCACCTGATGCTCAGGGATGCCATTTACCTGGATCACCCTTGAGAAGTTCATTGCCTTGATCGACACCTGGTTCTTGTAACGTGTTTTTTGGTTGGCTTCGACCAGATTAAGCACGCCCTTTTCGATGGCCGTATGTCGGCGAGTCGGCGGTTGCCCGCCCCGGGGCGGCTGTGCGTTGGTGACGCCAACGCAAATCAGCAGTGAAAAAGAGGCAATTGCGATGGTAGCTCTTTTGGCGGACATGACAAAGATTCCTGGTTTGGTGATTTGGCTCGCAATTTTAAACGTGAAAGTTGTCCCCAATCTACGGTGAATCTCGAATCGCCGGCACATCCCAAGCCGCTCTGATTAAAATGGAACGTTTCCATTGGCCCTCGGGCCGAAAAAAACGTTCAATCAATCGATACACTCATTCCAATCTGTTTGGAGCTAGTAATGAATCACTTTCGTAAGGGCATCCTTTGGATGGCCTTTATTGGTTTGGTCGCTGGGTCAGTTGATGCTCAACAACTGTCACGCCCCGAGGCCCCGTCGGGAGGCGTCATCAAGAAGTTTGATCAGGAGGACAAGTTTCGCCAGTTGGAGGAAACACTCCCGACTCCCAATATTTTTCGGACGGCCTCGGGTGCGCCGGGGCCCGGATACTGGCAGCAAAAAGTTGACTATGAAATTGACGTTCGGCTGGACGATGAGAAACAGCACATCTTTGGATCAGAGGTGATTACCTACTCGAATCGATCCAAGGACTCGTTGCGGTATCTTTGGTTGCAACTTGACGGAAACATTCACCGCCCCAAGTCAGAAGCGGCCTTGATCCAGGATCCTGCCAACTTGAAACAAGGTCTTGGATTTCGTCAACTCAGTACGATCCTTGCGCGGCAAGCCTTTGACGGTGGCTTCAAGATCACCAAGGTTGTCTCGGAGCCCAAGCAAGCAGATCTCAAGCACACAATCGTTGGCACCATGATGCGGGTCGATTTGCCCAAGCCGCTCAAGCCGGGAGAATCGTTCAAATTCAAAGTTGATTGGAACTATCAAATCAACAATGCCCGCGTGATTCGCGGACGAAGTGGCTGTGAGTACTTTGAGAAAGACGACAACTTCATCTACGAAATGGCGCAGTGGTTTCCGCGACTTTGTGCTTACACAGATGCGACGGGTTGGCAGCACAAGCAATTCCTGGGGCGTGGTGAGTTCACTTTGGAGATGGGCGACTACGTTGTCCGGATCACGGCTCCCGCGGATCACGTTGTCGCTTCGACGGGTGTTTTGCTCAACCCGAAACAGGTCTTGAGCGAAGCCCAGATGAAACGATTGTCGGCTGCCAAGACGGCCAAGAAGCCGATGTTCATCGTGACTCCGGAAGAAGCGCTGGCCAACGAGAAAACAAAAGCCAAAAAACAAAAGACCTGGGTCTACAAAGCCGACAAGGTTCGAGATTTTGCCTGGGCAAGTAGCCGAAAGTTTATCTGGGATGCACAAGGCCACAACATGAACGGCAATCCCGTTCTGGCCATGTCCTACTACCCCAACGAAGGCGAACCGCTTTGGAGTCGTTACTCGACCCACGCCATCATTCATACTCTGAACGTTTATAGTCGCTACACGTTTGACTATCCCTATCCCGTTGCGATTAGTGTCAACGGGCCGGTCGGCGGTATGGAATATCCGATGATTTGTTTCAACGGACCTAGGCCGAATGCCGATGGAACTTACTCGGCTCGAACCAAATACGGTCTGATTTCCGTCATCATCCACGAAGTCGGTCACAACTATTTTCCGATGATTGTCAACACGGACGAGCGACAGTGGACCTGGATGGATGAAGGCCTGAATACGTTCCTGCAGTTTCTTACCGAGCAGGAATGGGAGGATCAGTACCCATCTCGAAGAGGGGAACCGAAAGATATTATCAGTTACATGAGGAGCACGAATCAGGTTCCCATCATGACGAACTCGGAGTCGATTCTTCAGTTTGGTGCGAACGCCTATGCAAAACCGGCGACCGCCCTCAATATTTTGCGAGAAACGATCCTGGGCCGTGAATTGTTCGACTTCGCGTTTAAAGAATATGCGCGACGTTGGAAATTCAAGCGTCCGATGCCGGCGGATTTCTTCCGAACGATGGAAGACGCCTCCGGTGTCGATCTCGACTGGTTCTGGCGTGGCTGGTTTTACTCAACGGATCACGTTGATTTGAGTATCGAAAACCTTGAATGGCTGAAGATTGATTCAAAGAACCCGGACAAAGAAAAGGCAATCCAGAAAGCCGATCGGGCTGTTCAGCCAAAAACCCTTTCTCGCGAAAGAAACGCGAAGCTCAAAAAGCGAGCGGACCAGTACCCGGAGCTGAAAGATTTTTACAACCGCTATGACGCCCTTGATGTCACGCCGGGTGATCGAGCTCAATACAAGAGATTTCTGGCTTCCTTGACCGCAGAGCAGAAGAAGCTTCTCGAGAGCGATCTGAATTTCTACGTCGTCGACGTCAAGAATATCGGAGGACTTGTGATGCCTTTGATTTTTGAACTTCATTTCAAGGATGGAACCAAAGAGATTCGAAGATACCCGGCGCAAGTTTGGCAGCAAAACAACGTTGCGATATCGAAGCTGTTGATCACCGAGAAACCGCTTACCAAATTGGTGCTGGATCCGCGGTTGGAAACTGCCGATATCGACACCCATAACAACGTTTTTCCTCGCGAGATTCAAAAGTCGCGTTTTCAATTGTTCCAGGATCGTCGACGCGGCGGTGGTGGAAGGAACCCAATGCAGGAAGCTGGCCTGGGGAATAAGAAGACGGGCTCAGAAACGAATCAAACCAAGAAGTCAAAGAAGGCATCCAGGAATTCAAAAAAGGGAGGACGTTAAGATGAAAGTCCGAAGAAAGTCATTCTTGGCACTCGCGCTGACGGCTTCTTTCCTGCTATGTGGTGAAACGGAGTTGTCCGCCGAGCATCCTTACCATGTGAGCTTTGCGGAAATCGAATTCAACGAGGGCACGCGATCCTTTGAGATCGCACTGTGTCTTTGGGCCGAGGACCTCGAAGCCGCATTGACCCTGGACGAGGGAAAACCCTTTGACCTGGATCGCGTCGAAACCAAAGAGGCGGAGAAAGCGATTGCCGAGTACGTTCGCAGTTCTTTCGGTATCCTGGTCGGTGACAAGTCCATTTCGATGAAATGGCACGGGCACGAGTTGGAAAAGCGGAAGCTCTGGGTTTACGTTGAGTTTCCCTGCGAGAAGCAAACTGGCGAAATCAAGATCGTGAACCGTTTGCTTCTGGAGCAACACGAACAGCAAGCCAACCTGATGCAGATCAAGTTTGGCAAGAAGCAGGTGTCGTTGACTTCGACCGCGGCGCGGCCGGAATTCGCCCTTCAAGGTTCGAAGTAACGGCGGCCAAGCTGAACTGACCAAGCGGCGGTATTCGCCGCTTTTTTTATGCGCCCAATGTTCGATAGTTCGCTCTTTGGGCGACTTTCGATTTGCAAAACAGCGAGGCACTTCTGCTTGGTCGACATCGCTGATTCGCTTGATTATTCTGAGGGAACCTTCGTACGCCCCGAGCCCAAGCATATTTAGAAAGAAACGAAATGACGCGCCGAACCATCGCTTTCGCAAGCCTGATCGTGTTGCTGGCCGCAACCACTTCCCAGGCTCATGACTCGGAAAACACCAGGCTGCTCAGCCAGCCGGCAATTAGCAAGAACCATGTGGCTTTTGTATATGATCGCGACCTTTGGATTGCCAATCGGGATGGAAGCTACCCCCGACGGTTGACGTCCCACGAAGGCGTTGAAGCCTCGCCGCGTTTTTCTCCCGATGGAAACTCGATCGCATTTAGCGCTCAATACGATGGCAACACGGACGTGTTTCTGATGTCCATTCAAGGCGGAGCGCCGAAGCGATTGACTTACCATCCTTCATTGGACCAGGTCGAAGGTTTTACGCCGGACGGCAAGTCCGTTCTCTTTTCTTCATCAAGAGACGTTTTCACCAACCGCTATCGAAAACTTTTCACCGTTTCCATTGATGGGGGATTCCCCGAGGCTTTGCCGATTCCCAATGGGCTTCGCGCATCGTATTCAGCCGACGGCACAAAAATCGCTTACATCCCCATTGGTGAACGATTCAATCAATGGAAGAACTATCGCGGCGGTACTTGTTCACGAGTTTGGATTTACGACGTGAACGACCATTCTGTCATGATGGTGCCGCAGCCCGAAGGTCGATGCAACGATACGGACCCGGTGTTCGTAGGGGGGCGCGTCTTTTTCCGGTCGGATCGCAATGGTGAATTTAATCTTTATTCCTTTGATCCGTCTTCGAAAAAGATTTCGCAAATCACGGACTTCAAAGAGTTCCCCATCATTCGTCTGACCGAGTCGGCAACCGACATCATCTTTGAACAGGCCGGCTATTTGCATATCTATGATCCGGAAAAACACAGCTTGAGTCAGATCAAGATTGGAATCACCACCGACATGACGGAGACTCGTCCGCGTTTTGAGTCGGGGCCCAACTGGATTCGAAATGTGGCTGTTTCACCGAGTGGAGCCCGCGCCGCGTTTGAATATCGCGGTGAGATTCTGACTTTGCCGGCCTCCAAAGGTGACGCGAGAAACTTGACCCAAACGCCCGGCGCCCATGAGCGATCACCGACTTGGAGTCCCGATGGAAAAAGCATCGCTTACTTCTCCGACGCTTCGGGGGAATACCGATTGCACATCGCTCCCGCCGACGGGAAAGGAAACGCACAGGAGTATGAGATCGCAGGCCACGGGTTCTACGAAAATCCCAAGTGGTCGCCCAACGGCAAGATGATTTCATATATCGATAATTCCTGGAGTCTTTACGTATTTGATATCGAGAACAAGAAATCGACCAAGATCGTCAGCGAGCCCCATTATGGTCCTGCACCAGTCCGCGGTTTGGCACACAACTGGTCTCACAATTCGGAGTGGCTTGCCTATTCGGTTAACACCAAGGCGTTGATCCAGCAGGTCCATGTCTACAACGTGCGCAACGGAAAGTCGTCTGCCGTGACCGACGGACTTAGCGAAGTTCGCGAGCCCGTTTTTGATTCCAGTGGCAAGTATCTCTACTTTGTCGCCTCGACCGATTCCGGACCCGTGAAACATTGGTTTGCTCAAAGTAACAACGACATGGAGGCGTCGAGCCGAATTTACCTGGCCGTGCTTCAGGAAGATGGTGACAACCCCTTGGCACCTGAAAGCGACGAAGAAAAAGTCGAGAAAAAAGACGCCAAGCCCAAGGAGAAGCCAGCGGCCAAGTCGGAAAGCGAGAACCAACCTGAAAAGAAAAAGGACGATTCGCTGAAGATCGACTTTGAGGGAATGGATCAACGAATCATCTCGCTGCCAATGGGTTCAGCAACTTATGCCAATCTTCAGGCAGGATCGGCCGGTGAGATTTTCTTCATCAAGCGGGACGAAGGCAAATCGTCTTTGCAGAGTTTCTCTTTCAAGTCGCGAAAAGCAAATACGCTTCTGGAAGGTGCAACCGGGTTTGTCTTGACGGCAAATCGCAAAAAACTGCTTTACGTGATGGGTTCCAGTTTTGGAATCGCGGCCGCGGGCAAGATTGCTCCCGGCTCGGGTCGGCTTCCTACCAGCAAGCTTCAGGTGAGAATCGATCCGCGCAAGGAATGGAAACAAATTTTTGACGAAGTATGGCGCATCAATCGCGACTACTTTTACGATCCCAATATGCATGGCTGCGATTGGGCGGCGATGAAGAAACGTTACGAGCCCCTGCTTGAACATTGCGTTACCCGCGGCGACTTGAATCGTGTTCTGATGTGGATGTGTAGTGAGATCGCGGTGGGGCACCATCGGGTTGGCGGCGGTGACGTGCGTCCGAGTACCAGCTCTGTCGGAGGCGGACTGTTGGGAGCGGACTTCGAGATCGCGGACGGCAAGTATCGATTCAAGAAGGTTTACGGAGGCCTCAACTGGAATGGCGCATTGCGTGCTCCGTTGACGGAGCCAGGTGTCCGCGTCAAAAAAGGCAATTTTCTGTTTGCCGTCAACGGCGTCGAACTGAAATCTTCCGACAACATCTACCGGCATTTTGAAAATACCGCGGGCAAAAGTGTCGAACTCAAAGTTGGCCCCAACGCCGACGGTTCGGATACGCGAGTCGTCAAGGTTGTGCCACTCGGTAGCGATTACGCGCTTCGCAATCGGGATTGGGTCGAAGGCAACTTGAAGAAAGTCCACGCAGCGACCGATGGAAAAGTCGCGTACGTTTATGTGCCAAACACTGCGGGGGCCGGACATACTTACTTCAAACGTTACTTCTTCCCGCAAACCGACAAACAGGCCGTCATCATTGACGAGCGATTTAACGGTGGCGGACAGATCGCCGACTATTACATCGACCACCTGCGAAGACCATACGTCAGCCATTGGGCGACGCGTTATGGACAGGACTTCACGTCGCCAACCGGGGCAATATTTGGTCCGAAAGTCATGATCATCGACGAGACGGCGGGGTCCGGTGGCGATATGCTGCCCTGGATGTTTGACAAGTTGAAACTGGGCACGTTAGTCGGCCGCCGAACCTGGGGCGGACTGGTTGGAGTTCTTGGTTTCCCAACGCTGATGGATGGGGGCGGAGTCACCGCTCCGAACGTGGCGATTTGGACGGAGGACGGTTTCATCGTCGAGAACGCCGGCGTGCCACCACACGTTGAAGTCGAACAGATGCCGGCGGATGTGATTGCCGGACGCGATCCGCAGCTTGAAAAAGCGATCGAAATCGCACTCAAACAATTGGCCGAGAATCCGCCCAAGAAATACAAGAAGCCCGCGTACCCAATCCGGGTACGCAAATAGGCGTATTTCCGATATCGGATGGAATTGAGAAGCGGTCGGGCAGCAGTCCGATCGCTTTTTTCATTGAAATCCACGATGAAATCTGGAACCGTCTAATCAGCGTGCATAGAATTGCGCTCGCTCAAGTCATTTCACGGGAGAATTTGATGGATATTCGCCAAACATTGCTAGGCGGCCTGGCTTTCCTTTTTGCTTTCGCGCCAATCGCCGGATTCGGGCAAGAAAGTGAGGAACGGATCAAGGATCTGCGTTCGCAGATTCGAGCTTTGCAAGCGGAACTCGCAAAAGCGTCCGTCAAGCGGAAGGAAATCCACGCCAAGATTGAAGCATTGAAGCAGAGCAACGACTCCGATGAGAGGATGGAGCAGTTGATCCATGCAAAAGAACTTGCCGAGGTCTATACGAACCGATCCGAGTCCAAGTTAAAGGAAGCCATCGATGAGTTGAAGCATCGAGAACGAGCAATCATCGAGCGTGCACGCCAGGAACGTTCTCGCCGCGAACAAAACGAGCGAGATCGTCAACGAGACGAAGCAGAACAGAATGAGGAACGGGTTCGGGAGCTTGTTCGAGCCATTCGTGAAATAGACGTCCTGATGAAGTCGAGGGGCGACCATATCGACCCCGAGCGAAAAAAGGAATCTCTCGAGAAAAGACAAAAGATTGTCCGGGAGCTGGAAAAGCGGCTTGGTGCAGCCCTCAACAATAATCGCCGGAACGAAGCCGCAAATAATCGTGAGCGACTTGAAAGGGAACGACGAACCCGGCAGCGCGAGCGAGAACGCGGAGGGGATCAGGAGCATCCAGAGATCCGCGCCGCGCGTCAACAATTGGAGCACCTTCACAAAGCCCTGAATCATCTGCAGGAGTCCCGGGTTCGCAATCTTGGCGAAGCCGTCGAAATCATCACCGAACGAATCGCCAAAATGGAAGCGGGAATCGAACGCTATGAACGCAACCAGCAAAATCAAAGGCGGGAGCGAGAAAGTTCGGAGAACCGTCGACGCAATGAACAGCGTTCGCGCGAACGAGAACGATCTTCTCATGAAGACGATTTTCGTCGCGAAGTCCATGGTGCGATTCGCGAACTGAGCACTGCGGTTCGTCAACTCCAAAAGGAAATGGATCGCATTCGTGAACATCTTGAGGAACACGATGGACACGAAGATGAAGATGAAGACGAAGACGAAGACGACGACGATGACGTAGACGAATTCGACAAGAATTGATCATTCGTTGTCATGGCATTTTTGAGAAATCCAGAAGCTGGTGGCCTAAGGGCACCAGCTTTTTTCATTCGAAATCGGTTTTACGTGAAGGGTTGGAATCGCGACCGGAGATAAAGTCTTTAGACGGATGACTTTTCTCTTTTAGGTTGCACCCCATGAGACTCCAAATTTTAATGACGACGCTCGTGCTTGCCGTAACGTTGGTTGCCAGCGGAAGCTCCCGCGCCGATTTGATCTACACTTTTTCGAACCACCTGTCCGACCAAAGCGGTCACACGCTGTTCGGAACCATTCGAACGACCGACACGGCTCCCAACGACGGCAGTCTGCTCGCAAATGAGATTCTTGGTTGGTCATTTACAATGACGGGCCCGAACGCGACGTCGGCAAGCAGCACCGATCAGTCGTCTTACACGATCGTCAACGGCGACGTTTCGATCTCGGCGACGGAAATCACGTTAGCCGCACCCAACGTGATGAGCAGCGATATTTATTCGTTGATCATTGGCAGTGGAACGGGGCGCGTCGTCTGGTATCGCGAAGATGATTTCGGCGCCACAAACGATCTTTACGAAGCGACCGGAGCCTGGTCGACTCCCTTTCCGAGCATGAGCAATACGGACCCTTGGCAAATCGCAACGCTTCAAGTGGTTCCTGAACCATCCAGTTTCTCCATTATCGGAATCGCGGGACTGGCTTGGATCGGTATTCGTCGCAAGCGAAGAAGTTCATGAAACCGGGGCCATCGGTCCAAGCTCGACTTGGTTGAATGGTCGACAAATGAGGGCAGGTTCAAATGAAAACCTGCTTCTCGTGAATTCGCCGGGTCTGGGATTGCCCGGCGTTTTTTGCGTCCTCCAATCGCTTTTTCCCTTCGCCTCGAAACGCGAAGAAAGCTTCGCCGGGACTTACCAATCGATTCCAGTGAGTCTGGAATATCTCAACGTTTTTCTTGTTCTTGGCAAACTCACTGGGAACCGCGTGGAGCATCGCAAGTTCCCGATGTTTCCTGACAAAATACCGACCAAAGATGCTAGGTAAGATCTTCGACAAAAGCGTATCGGTTCGAAATTCGACGATTCTTTCGATCACATAACGTGGCCGATCAAGTGGGCCGAGCACCTCGCAAAGTGCCTGGCTAAATCGCTGTGTTTGCTCCTCGTCAGCTGATTCAAGAAAAACACGCACGTAACCTCCTGCGATCGTGTGGCAGTCAGGCGTCAAGCCGGATTTCATCCATCCCAGTTCAACAAAGGTGGCCAAAACCGATTCGGAAATTGCCTGGGTCAAGCTCTGATCGCTCCACGGCGATTGGGCTCCGGCAAAAGGTGGAAATGAGAATTCCAATCCTTCGTTTTCAAGCTTGGCTTCGACCGTGTGAATCGGAAGCGACTGGAAGGGCTGACCGATCTTCCAAAACTCGCGAACCTGATCGCGTTTTGCCGCGCGGGCGAGCATCTCGGAGTTGAAGACGCTGACCGAGCTTTCCAGGCCTTCCGGACGAATCTCCGTGAGGGCAGGGTGGACGTGGCCAACTCCCTTCTCGACCGTTGCATCATCGGTAACGCCATACAGGCTTTTGTGTTTGTCGATGAATCGATGATAGTCGTCAAATCCCTTGTTGAACTCGGGGGCAATGCAAACGACATCCCAATTGTTTGACAGTTTTTCGGGCCGCTCCGCATCAAGTCGGATTGAGCGACCACGCAGCTGGTTGATGCTCATACTGGTGGTCACCGTCGTCAGGTCAATCAAAACATTGATCTTGTCCGCATCCCAGCCTTCGCCGAGCAAACCTCGCGTTCCGACGAGACACTTGGTCAGCCCTCGTTGGAAAAGTTCGGTGATCATCTGAACAAATACACGCGGAGCCCAATCTCGTCCGCTGCCTCGAATCAAGCGAAAGTTATCGATCGTGGACGCCTTCAATTCAACTTGCAGCTTCCTTTCCTTCAACCATTGATTTGATTCGACCAAAAACCTCTCTTCGATCTCATCGTCGATCAATATGGTTGATCCTGTCAGCAGGATCGGATCAAGTTGATCGGTGCTGGGATTTTGCAAAATGGACTTGAAGGCAGCGATGGCACCGCCCGTTTCATCATCCATCAAATGTTCAATTTCCGCAGTGACCGCAGACGTCTTTTCAAAATCTGTGATGACAACGCTGCGAATGGAATCGCCCAGTACCTCCATCTCCTTCAAAAGGATCTCAACAATCGCTTGAGCCTTGCTTTGAGAGTAAGCCAGTACGCGACTCACCGGGGACGCACAGGCTTGGGAGCCGGTTTCTGTTATCTGAACTCCAAGCAAGCGGAGGTTGGCAATGACATCCTGGGCCAGTTCGCGCAAATCGGGATGTTCAGAACGCCTCAAATAGTGCCGTACGTATCTGTCCAGCACGGGAATCAAATACTCGATCTCCGGGACCTGTTCGGGAAGCTCGAGAATGCTCGGCCGAGGAATCGCGTCAGGCAACTCGCGGTTTCGGCTGAGCAAAAACTGTCTTCCAGCCAGCGAGAAGCCGGGATCGCGACGTGAAAACTGCGACCAACTCTTGGCTTGAAAAGTCGGCAGCTGCATTTCCTTTAAAGTCTCAAAGGTCCATTCGATCAAATTCAAAACTTGATCACCTTCGCCCTCTTTTTCAGCGGTTGCATCATTGGAAATCGGCTGACAAAGCTGTGCAACCAGCTCTTCCAGCCTTTCATCGGCGGAAGCGACAAACTGCAGCTCGTCATTCGAGGGTCGGACAAAGTAAACAAGATCCTGATAGGGAGCAAGGAAACCATCTTTGACAACGGCCGGGACCGGGACTTCGAAATCGATTCCGCCAAAAAAACGGTCGTAGCGCTCCAGGTCGCGTGGGTCTTTGCCACCGCGATCAGGAGGGGTGGCCGTCAAACCGACAATGATCGGGTTATCAAGCAACTTGGTCGCGTCGGATAGAACCCGTCCCCAATGCCCAAGCAGGTGATGGCATTCGTCCAGGATCAGTAGCCCTACGTCTTTCTCCGCCAATCGTTCCAGCGTCGCAATCGACGAAGCATGCAAGGTCGAAAGCGATTCGCCCTGCCTGGAGATCTCGTCACGAATCTTCTTCTCGTAACTGGCGAGGCGCTGCGAATAGTACTCGAAGTTGTTTGTCCTGAGGTCTTCGATCCACAATCCTGCCTCGGACTCGCTTGCTGCCTGTTGATCCTCGACGAGCGTGTCGCTCCACAATTGTTGCGCCTGGGATTCAATCGATTGGTTGTTCCGTGCCGGCATGGTTACCGATTGATAGGTCAGCGAAGTCAGGAGTCCAGGCGTTTCGTTGTCCGTTGAAACAATGTTTCTGTCATCGTGAATCTCAAACAGGTCGGTTCGAGCCGCCCATTGCGACTGAATCGCAGAGTTCGGCGAAAGTACAAGACAGGGACGACGCACGACTTCGGCCCAAAGGAAAAGCCCCAAAACGGTTTTGCCGGATCCAGGTGGAGCAACAATATGCAGTCGGCGTTCGCCACTTTGAAGTTGCGCATTCGCGATCGATACGACATCTTCTTGCGAGGGGCGTAGCGTTCCGTTGAATTTGATTTTGGGAAATGACAAATCAATTGCTCGCAATGCATTCCGGGGTGCGATGACGAGCAATTATAGACTTGCACAGGCAAAAGCGGGTACGACCTACTCCCGTTTCACCGCCCCGCCAAATCAAACGAGCCGCACCCACCGGCGGTGGCGCTCCGAAGTTTCGTGATCGAGGGAGCGGTGAGGCGACATTTTTAATGGATTGAATTGTGTTTGTCTCGGGCAAACCACTCGCTTGCGCTTCGTGCTGGTATATCCCGAAAGCGCATAAATAAACGCCCGGTGTGTTGAATGTTTCAATGATCTTCGTGGGACGTTCGTAATCCCGCGACGGAACCTAAACCCGCCAAATCAAACGGCTCGAATCCAAACCCCATACGAGCACGAAGCGCTAGCGAGTGGTTCAATCCGCCCCGACCCCTTCGTACGACCTACACCGTGGGGGTGCAAAGGAAAGGATGGATAGGTCGGGATTGAGAGCCAACCTATCCCGAATCCTATTCACCCGGTTTTGCAAGAAACGACCTAGCACTTCCTTCGTGCTCGAATCGAGCAATAGGTCAGTCCGAGAACCAGCACGACGACCGAGGCAAAGGTCCCCGGCTCCGGGACGGCCGTTGCGTTAAGTCGAACATTGTCAAAGTCGACTTCAATGCCCGGGTCTTCCGCCGTATCCGTTTCATTCCGGTTGATCAGTCGAATCTCAAGTGCTTGCCCAAGCTGGGCATGAGTCGAACCGGTCGTGAACTCAACCGTCGTCGATTCAAACGTCCCTTCCGCGATCGAGCCGAAAAGGCTGTTGTTGTCTTCGGCTAACACGACTCCCCCCGCCAGCAGTTGAACCTGGTATCCCGGGAAGCCATCTAAATCGTAGAAACCAAATGTGTCGAAAGGAGGCAGCCCGGTTCCCGAGGCAATATTCCCGACTTCGACTTCGAGCGAGTAATGCGTGTTGGCTTGTAGTGTATCGGTCAGAACTTGCGTTAATCCCACGGGCCCCTGATCGTAACTGTCCTCAAGAAAAATCAGCGCGACGTTGTCGCCATCGGGTGCACCACCCGGGAAAAAAGTGGTTCCATTGGGATTCAGAACGCCGACCGCATTTCCGGACAGAGGAAGCAAACCGAACGGATCGTAGGTTTGCCATCCGGTTGGTGTGAAGGTCGGGAACGTTCCGTCGGCCGCAAAGTCGGCTTCGAAACTATGGTTTTGAACGGTCAACAAATCGGCCGTCGCTTGCTGGACGTTTCCAAGCAGAAAAGCAACCGCCACGATGTGGGCGCATACCTTGAGCGCCATTTTTCCATGCATTTTTTAACCCCTGCCGGTTGGCCAGCGAAAAGAGAAAAATTTCGCCACCTGGCGCAGGGTCAGACCGCAACGCGTCTGCTCCCGATGGCGAAACCAAAACAAAAAAACAAGAGTTAAATGTTGTAAACTGTCAGGAACCTTTCAGACATTTTTCGAAAACGTGGGAGACCCCTGTGAAACACCCAATATTCGCCGTTATTTGTACCGTTGGCTTTTTGGTTCTCAGCTCCGATCTCAGTCAGGCACAACAAATCCGATCAGCCACGCTCCAGATTCAACCTTCAACGAACGACCAGGCAAGTGAAGACATCGACAAGAAGCTGGAGTCGATGGGCCACGCGCTTCCTGAAGTCAGCAAGCCGGTCGGAATTTATAAGCGGGCCGTCGTGGTTGGAAAAATGGTTTACCTTTCGGGGCATATTCCGATCAACAAAGCGGGCAAGATCATGCAAGGGAAGGTTGGTAAGGATGTGGCGATCAAGGACGCCCAATATGCGGCTCAACGAAGCGCGCTCGCGATGCTGGCTTCGCTGAAAGCGGAAGTCGGCTCACTCAATAAAGTGAAACGGCTTGTCAAGACAACGGGGATGGTCAATTGCACCGCGGATTTTAAGGAGCAACCCCAAGTCATCAACGGTTGCAGTCAGCTTTTCAAAGACTTGTGGGGTGAGGAAAACGGCGTCGGTGCCCGCAGCGCCGTCGGAATGGTGTCGCTCCCCAAAGGCGCAATCGTCGAAATTGAAGCAATATTTGAATTGAAATAGCGGTTACCGAATCAAGCTGATGAATCGCGCGATTTGCGCCTTGGACGTGAATACGTTCGGAGAAACCCGTAAATGGTTGAGGCCCAACGTCGTAAAAGGTCGAACAACGACTTGGTGGTCTTTGAACAAGGACTTCGCGAGGTTGCCGACCGAACGTTTTTTATCCACGCCAATGGAATAAAGGGACCCACCTAAAGGCCATTGGTTGGGTGATTTCCAGCTCAGGGATTTCTCTTGATCAACCTGTTCGCGAGTATACAACCATAGTTCGCGCAGGCGTTCTTCTCGTTGTGAAAGGTTGATTGTGTTGAGGAAGTCGATGGAATCGCCCAGGGTCAGCAACTCGGCCAGGTTTCGCGTGCCATAGTCTTCGTAACGCCGCGCTGAGTCGCTCCACCGATCTTGCCCCCAAGTGGTCCACATCGGTGCAATCGTTTCGTTGAGTCCTTTCCTGAGGATCGCAATTCCAATCCCTTTCGGAGCGCCCAACCACTTGTGCGGACTCGTCGCCAACATGTCGACATTGGAATTTTGAAAATCGACTGGAAGCATTCCAACGGTTTGGGCGGCGTCGACCGCAACCCATTCGACACCTTTCGCTTTTGCCATCTTCGCGATTTCACGGAGCGGATACCGAACGCCAACCGTATTGTCGATGTGTGGAATCACAAGCATTCTGGTTTCCGGGCGAATCGCTTCCCGATAGGCATTGACGATGTCATCCGCTTTCAGTTCGGGAAGCATGTCAACGGGAAAGTCGAAACGCCGAACACGATATTGCTTGTGATGTTTTTGATGGTGAACAAAGGGAAGGCTGGCTCCCGCATGACAAAGCGAGCTGAACAGGACTTCGTCTTTTGGTTTGAGCGGGGTCCCATTTGCCAGCAGGTTGAACATTTCAGTTGTGTTGTGGGTGATTGCGACCTCCGATTTGTCACAATTCAACAGACGGCTGACTTTTTCGCGCACCTGTTCTCTCGCTTGGTCCCATGCGCCACTCCACATGTAGAACCATGGATTGGTTTCGCAGATCTCCAGGTATTTTTGCCTTGCCTTCTGCACGGGTTTGGCCATCGTGCCAATCGAAGCATGGTTCAGGTAGCTCAAGCCTTCGGCAAGCGAATACTGATCCGCAAGCTTTTCGAAATCCGGTTCGGTCCCGAAGCGACGGGACAAGATTTGACATTCACCAGCAAAACTATCGCGTGGTTTTTGAAAGGCGGCAAGCGCGGAAGCCGAAGCCCCTGCCAGCAGGAATTGGCGTCGTGAATGATTTGTCATTTCTGGATCCATCAATGGTTCAACCGAATCCCGATTTTAAGCGAATCCCGTTTCAGCGTTACAATTCGAAAAAAGAATTCACAAAATACGCGAACCCATCATTGCTGCGGTCGACCGGAGGGGAGAGTTTCGGAATGGAAATGAGGGGCTCGGCCCGTGAGTGGGCCAGGTTTTGGCGGAAAACCAGCAATTTTTGTCCTCGGTCGAAAGATTGGTCCTCGATCTGGGCCGGACCGACAATCTCTTTTGCCAAACCTTCCCGCCGTGGCATTTCGGCCAACGCGTGAATTGGATTGAACCAAATTGGAATTGCAAGTTAGAGAAGCGTTGTGAAAGCCAAGGAACTTTTTGAAATCCTCGTTCGCGAAAACTCGCGGATGCTGATTGCCTATATTCGAAGCGCGGTGCGTGATGATTCGGCAGCCGACGATATTTGGCAGGAGACGATGCTGGTCGCATGGCGGCGCATCGATGCCTACGACCGGACCCGCCCCTTTGGGCCCTGGCTTCGTGGGATTGCCAACAACACAATTCTGGCTCATTACCGAAAGTCGCAGCGCGAAGTTGCCGTCGATGATTCGGAGTCACTCGAATACCTGAGTTGGCGTTTTGAACAGGTCCACCAGCTGGCCGGTGACACGTTTGACGAAAAGCTGGGTGCGCTACGCGATTGCGTCAATCGGCTTCCTGAAAATTATCGGCAAGCAATCAAGCTTCGGTATCTTGAGAACCGTAAGCCAACTCAATTGAGCCAACAATTGAACGTCGCCTTGGAGACCGTCAAGAAACGGCTTCAGCGGGCCAAGACACAGTTGCTTGAATGCGTCAACAGAAAAATCGCCGTCGTGAACAAGGGCACCGTATCCTGAGGGCTCAAGAATGAACTCACCGGAAAAGAAAAATCAGCTCGACCATTGCTTTCTGGATTCGTTGCTTCGCGAAGCCATGCAGGGTGAGACTGCGGATGATGAGAAGCGGATTCAAAGCTTCATGGCTTCGATGAAACACGAAACGGAGGTCGCGACCGATGTTTCGGACGCGATTGAGCCGGCTGGCCAAGGCAACGATGATCGCAAGCAGACTGTCCGCACAAGAACACCGTCGCGCAAGTGGTATGCCCGTGGTCTGGCCATTGCACTGGCCCTGGCGGTACTGGTCGCACTTTTTATCAGCCTTCAAGTCAATGATCCCAGCAGGAAAGCTCACGCGACAATTCGCGATTGCTTGGTTTCGATGGAAAAGGAGCCCAATCGAAAGTACACCATCAAGATGACACGGAACCGCCTGGTTGGCGGAACATTTGACATCGATTCGACGCTATATCTGGACGACAAAAACAATTTTGTTCTTCGGTATCCGAATTGGACGCGAATGGGTTACGTTTGGATTGGCGGTTCACCCACGGAACGGTGGTTGGTTGCCGAACGTGGTCCCGTATTGATTGGCGATGCGAAGTTAATGGGAAAGTGGTTGTTTGACAAAGGTGTCGACACCCCTTACCTCAACTTGAAATCGTTGCTTGAAAAAATGCCAAAAGCTTACGACTTGGAACTGGTGGGTGCAGAAACCCTGACGATCCGAAACGAAGGCAAGGACGTGCAATGCAAACACGTTCGCGGGTATTTGCGAGCCGGTCATCGTCGACAGCTGCCTCAGCAAATCGACCTTTGGGCCAGTCTTGATCATGGTGATGTCCAGAAGCTTGTTCTGGATTGGCAGCGGCCTGACGATGAGCCAGGACCCACCAGGTGGGAGTTTGAATTGGTCGGGCATCCCGATCTCAAGCCCGATTGGTTTTCGCATGAAGGACATGTCGACGGAAAAAGGCGAACGATTCGTGTGAAACGGATCGATGAAATTAGACGGCTTGGCGATCGTTAAGACTTCTCCAAGCTGCAGTGCGATTCACGAATTAGAAGGAACGTCTCGAATGAAGTTTTTTGTAGGGTTAACCACGTTGCTAACGGTGTCTCTCGTCTGGGCGGGGGAAACTCGAGCCCAAAAACCAGAAGTGACATTCACCGAACACATCGCACCGATCATTTTCGAGAAATGTTCATCGTGCCATCGCAAAGGCCAATCGGGCCCGTTTGAATTGCTGACCTATCGTGACGTCGCCAAACGCGCGCAAACGATCCAGTCCGTGATCGAAGATCAGTACATGCCGCCATGGAAACCAACCAACAAGATGGCCTACGCCAACGATCGACGGCTTTCCGATCAACAAAAGAAGCTGATCGATTCCTGGGTCGATGCCGGCATGCCAAAGGGTGACGAATCCAGGATGCCCAAGGCTCCGGAGTTTCCCGATGGTTGGTCGCTGGGAAAGCCCGATCTGGTTGTCAAAATGAAGGGTGAGTTTGAGGTTCCCGCATCGGGCCCTGACGTTTATCGGTCGTTCGTATTTGAAGTTGATTTGCCGGAAGACAAATGGGTCAAAGCCGTTGAGCTGAGGCCGAAAGCCCGGGGTTCCGTTCATCATGCCTTGTTCTTTGTGGATCGAAACAAAAATGCCCGCGAGCTTGAACGAAAGACGCCCGGGGTTGGCATCAAGGGAATGGGGTTCCTTCGAGGAGGAGATTCTTCTGGCAACAATCGGCTTGCTCAGCTTCAAGGCGGATTGGCTCAAGGACTTGGAGGCTATGTTCCCGGATCGATTCCGAACAAGTTGCCAGGCGATCTCGCGATGAAGTTACCCGCCAAGAGTGATATCGTGATGCAAACGCACTTTCATCCGACCGGCAAAGCGATGGTTGAGCAGGCGGAACTCGGGCTCTACTTTGCGGAGAAACCTCCCACCAGGAAACTAACCGCGATTCAGGTTCCTGCCTTGTTCGGGGCCACGGAAGGCATCGACATTCCAGCTAGAAAGAAAGACTATACCGTCGAGGATCAGTTTACGATTCCGGTAGACGTGAAAGCAATTCAGGTAGGAGGGCACGCCCACTACATCTGCCAAAAGATGAACATGACGGCGACGTTTCCTGACGGCAAGACTCTCGTGCTCATGAATATTGACGATTGGGATCTGGATTGGCAGGACCAATACCTGTTCAAAGAGCCGATCGATTTGCCAAAAGGAACTGTGATATCGACCAAGCTTGTTTACGATAACTCAAGTAGCAATCCGGAGAACCCTCATCAGCCACCCAGGAGAATTACCTGGGGGCGTCAGTCGACGGACGAGATGGGAAGCGTCACGCTGGCCGTTGTCGCGGACGACGATTCGGATGCAGCGAAATTGGACCAGGCCGTTCGTGGCTACGTCAGCGACAAGATTCGGGGTCGTTTGCGTTCGGCGAAACGATTTTCATCAATCGCTTCCGCCATGGGGCAGGGCAACCTGATCCGAAGGTTGGATCGAAACAAGGATGGCAAGATCGAATGGAATGAGGTTCCGGAGAGATTTCGCCAGCGAGTATTTGGATTCTTTGATCAAAACGAAGACAAGATCGTCGACGAAAAAGAACTGAAAACCGGACTCGAGACGATCGAGAAGTTAGGGAAAGAAAGAACGGGGCGCTCGGATCGTTAGAGTGTGGCAGCTCGAGTGGAAAAGGAAGAACGAGGTAACGGACCAATGAGCGGAATCGAGAAAAGAGCAAAGCGAGTCCTGATCACCGTATTCTGGTTCCTGGCATTCGTTGGTAGCGCCAATTCACCTCTATTGGGGTTTCAGGATTCCGGAAACCGAGATACTCAACAAGGTGCGGAATCCGCTTGGGAATTCAAAGACGTTCACGGAACAACCCACCGGCCTTTTGACCGGCAGAACAAAAACAAACATAAGGCAATTGTTCTTGTCTTTATCAGCCATGACTGTCCGATCGCCAACGCGTTCCAGCCCGAGATTCGATCGCTCGAAAGGAAATTTCGTTCACAAAACGTGTCCTTCTTCTTGATTCATTCCAATCCCGATCTCGATCAGGAAACGGCAAACCAGCATTGCAAAGAATATGAGATCGAAGCGAATGTCGTCATCGATTCGAGCCAGGAAATTGCCAAGCGTGTGAACGCCAAAGTGACTCCCGAGGCATTCTTGATTTCAGCGAAAGGGAAGACGCTTTATCGCGGTCGGATCAACGATCTTTATGCAGGCTTTGGAAAGAAACGGAGCCAGCCAACCACCCATGATTTGCGCGATGCGATTGAACAGCATCTCGGTGGAGAGAAAATTCAAACAGCCGAAACCAAACCGATCGGCTGTTTTATCTTTTTTGAAAAGAAGAAATAGCAAGACCGCAAACGTCGATTAAAGCGCGTCGCCAATCTCGTCAGCGTTGTGTTCGTAAAAATCTCCTGCCTCCTGACCGGTCGACAGAATCGCTGCGATTGCCAAAAGGACAATCATGGCCAGCATTACCGAGTATTCAACGACCGTGGTTCCATCGTCGCCTCGGAAGAAGCGGGCCAATTTGTTTTTAAGACTGGTATTCATTTTGATTCACCGTGCACTGGGGCCTTTTGGGCAATTGCCATCAAGTCAATAAAACCTAGGTTGCAAATCCGAACCCCGCAAATTTGGGTGGGAGAATATCCGGCAAATCACCGGGTTGTGCCGGTTGTGCCGGCCAATTTCGTCGCAGAACCGAGGCGGCGTGCCCGATTGGTTGCCCAAATCGTTCACGGCGATCGAACCCAAGGGGATGGATTTTCGGCGAATGTTTGCCAATTCACGAGACGCAGCCGGTGCGTCGGGAGCGAAACGGGGTTTTATGTTAAAATCCTGGATTACCAATTTGTCACTTCAATTTTGCTATGCCCGCTCGCACGACTGTTGTCATTTCGCAAAGCCCGAGCCGAAATCCGGCCAAGAAGCAACTGGAAGAAGATATCGTTGCCGGCTTGCTGCTTGAGAATGGAATCGATGTCACCATCATTCCCAATCTTTATGACATAAAACCAGACAGCACCGGAATGCTCGCGCTGGATGGAATTTCCGGCAACATGATTGTCGTGTCATGGCTGTATGAACGGGCCGCACATTGGATTCTCGATCGCAACAACATTTGTGGCCATGTTGGGACGGTTTTGCTTACCAGTACGTCAGACGATGACGACGAGGATGATGAATTTGAAGACGAGGTTGATGATGACAAGGAGCGGGTCATCGAGTCTCGAGAAATTCCCAATCGGAAAATCTATTGTCTCGATTTGCGCGTTTCGAATAACTCAAGCGAGTTTGTTGACGAAATCAAACGCATCCACAAGGAATTGAGTGTCAAGCTGGTTCAGCTTGGCGATCTTGTGTCGGGCAACGGAATCACCGTTGCGGGAGAATCGGGAAATGGTTCGCTACCTCCCGTGGGAAATCCCAGCTCCGAAGCCATGAAGCGCTTCGCGAATCCAACCAATGACACGGCGCTCGAAGCCAACGGTAACGGGCTTGAGAAGAATGGCACGTCAGCGGCGGAGGACGTGCCTGCGGCCGAGCCAAACGGCGAAGCCAATGGAAAGGCAACTCTCAAGAGGATTGAGAACGAAGGTGGTCGACGCTGGTACCCGGTAATCGACTTCAGTCGCTGCACCAATTGCATGGAATGCATCGACTTCTGTTTGTTTGGCGTTTACGGCGTCGATAAAGTTGACACGATTCTTGTTGAGCAACCGGACAACTGTCGGAAAGGTTGTCCGGCCTGTAGTCGCGTCTGCCCGGAAAACGCGATCATGTTTCCGCAACACAAGACGCCTGTAATCGCGGGTGCCAATGAAGTCGGTGGCAGCATGAAAATCGACTTGTCACAGCTTTTCGGCGCCCCGGATGCCGGGAAATCGGCGGAAGAAATCGCCGCGCAGGAACGCGACGAACAATTGATGCTTGCAGGTCGTGAGACGGTTGGGATGTCGGTTGGAATTCCAAAACGGCAGGAAGACAAGCCTTGTGGCTCCAAGGATGATCTCGACGAGTTGATGGACCAACTGGACGAACTTGATATCTGAGTTCGCTTCCCGCTTAGGTCGCCAATCCGGTTGGCTATTTTCGTGGCAAATTTCCGCAGCCAAACCGCATTTCCACGGCCCAACCGCTGCCTTCGCTCGGATTCCGATATCGGCTACGTCCCGATTTGATAGAGCGGTTCGTCTTCCGGTGTTTGATCAGGGCCATCACCGGGTCCTTCCGGGTCCGAGTCGCTATCGGATCGGCCACCCTCATTGCCTTTGGGCCGAATCCAGTTTTCTTCTTTGAAGTTCGCCGTGTAGACACCGTATTCGTGGTAGGCAATTTTCTTTGCGATCCGATAAGCCCAGCTTCGCTCGGGAATCGGTTCCATGTCGGGCGCATATTGCGAAGGATGACTGTTGGCGGCCTGAAGTTCGGCAAGTGCCGTTTTTCGCGCCGTCGAATCTTTGGCCGAGTGTCGATCCACCAGGTCTTCAATCAAGTCCGGGCGTTCCAGAATGATGCAGCCGCGCGTATTCGTGGCTGCCGTTTTCCGGAAATCGCGCAAGAACTCGGATTCGTTGAATACTTGGTCGAGCGGACGCTCATCGTGAATGGACTCATTCGCAAACTGGATTACCGGGCAGGGTTCGATATCCCCCCACGGATTGATGTGGTGCGTGAATCCGGTTGCGGCCGGACAAAGTGCCTGCCCATCCGCGTCGTAGTAGGCGTCGATAAAGATAATCGGTTTCTTGCAACGCATATCGACGACAAACTTCCTGGCGACTCGTTGTTGCTCGGGGGTCAACGCAAGTTCCGGCGTGGATTCCGGGCCAACGACTCGGTAGATGTGGAACCAGGTATACATCACGCCCATTTCGATAAGGCGATCGACCCATTTTTCGGTGAGCAGGTCCTCGTAGTTCGATTGGCAAAGACTCGTGCAGACACCCGTCATGACTTTGTTGTCCAGGCAATTCTGCAAACCTTTCATGGTCGCGCTGTAAACACCCGCTTTTCCGCGTCTTTCATCGCTGACAATTTCGCTACCTTCCACGCTGATCAACGGCGTGACATTGCCACACTTGCGTAATCGTTTGGCAACTTCGTCCGTGATGAAGTGGCCATTGGTGAATACCTGGAAGTAGGCATCCGGGTGAGCTTCGAGAACATCGAAAAGCTCCTTGTGCATGAACGGTTCGCCGCCGAGTAATCCGAAGAACGAATTGCCTTTTTTCTTCGCCGTGTTGATCATCCGGTTCAGCGCGTCCACTTCGATCTTGTGCTGCTTGTGGGCAACATCGACCCAACAACCCTGACAACGAAGATTGCAGCTGTTGATGATGGAGATATACAGGTACGGCGGGAAAAACTCACCGTTCTTCAAACGCTTTTTATGCTTTTGAACGCTGCGAAGACCTTTCCAGCCCATGTTCCAGGCCAGTTTCCAAAGAAGACGTTTGTCCGTCTCCAGCAACATTCGTTTTGCCATGCGAAAATACATCGAAACCTTTTTGGCTCAGCAAGCCGGTATCCACAAAGAATTCACTCGGTGAAGCAAACCGAGGCACCATGATCAGGGCAACACCATTATAGCAATTAACGGTTTTGCGTTCAGAACCAAAATCCCAATGGATTTGGGAAACGCAAACTGTGAGATAGATTGCGAATCGGCCCGAGCGAGACAAAGGTGAACGATTTCTCAAGCCGAGGAAAGGGCTGAGCCAAAAAGAGGCTCGGGTTTGTATCACTCGAGCCCGTTTCGAGGGAAGAGATTCGGTTCAGGCCGCTCGGCGGACCGATTCGTTGCCGGATACTTCTTCGTTCGAATCCCGGACTTGCCAGCAAAGCCGGTCCCAGGCAATGCGGAAATCGTCGGCGACTTTGGAGCCGCGTACACCAAACCGTGAAAATGAATTGAGGATGACCGAAGGCGATAGGCCCGTGGAAACACAATCCACAACCGACGAACGCAGCTTTCCAAGAAATCCGTTGTTTCGATTGCTGTGACTGAATTGGCAAAGGGTTTCGAACAACGAGGCGCCCGAGATCGATTTCAACTCGCCGGACAGGTCGATCGTATCCGACAAATGGATGAAGGAGTCGGCAGCAACCCGGTTTTCATAGCCAAGTTTTTCAATGCAAAGTGCCAATTGAAGATCGAAAATTTCGTCGATCAACTCCCACTCGCTTTCGCGAATCGCGGTTAGCAAACTCGCGCGATAAAAGCCGCCCCAGCGGCTCGGACCTGCGACACGTCGAACATTTTTGCTGGCGGACTGCTGAGATTGACGATGTCCGACGAGCAAAGGGCGATAAACGCTAGAGTATCCGATACCCAAAGTCGCGACTCTCGATGGTTCGTTTTCAAAAACCATCACGGGACTTACGGAAAACACGCTGGTGTCTTCAAAGAAGTCGAGCGCGTGTTCGCACCATCCTTCCTCGACTTCTGTACCACTTCCGAGGATATGAACGAACTCGTTTCCGGACTCATCGGCGATTCTCAGAACCGCATCGGTTTCCGATTCATTGGACTTGCGTTCAACGAAGCGAACCCCCTCCAATTCGAGGTCGTGGGGATCGTCGTACGTTCCGTCGTGGATGACAAATATCTCACTCTCCATCGGCTGATGGCGCAGTACTGAAGCCAAAGTGTCTTCAAAAGCATCCAGCGTGGAGCTCAACGGCAGGATAATCGAGAGGTGCGACATGATGGTTGAACTAGCCTTGCGATCCTTCGCAATCAGATGTTCAGGAAATACGAAAGTAAATACGAGATAATCGGTTTCCTTGTTACTATTTTCGGCCATCAATCCATATGAAATTTGATGGAATTACTCGAAAACCGCTAGCGTTTCGAAATTTGGTCAAGATTCAATCTGCGTAACCGGAATCCCGAAAAAACGACTGAAGAATACTCAATCCCTTGTGTTCTTGCCGTATTTTCTGGTCCTGTTACAAAGGGGGAATGAAACAATACCTCGATTTGCTCAAGAAAATTATCGACGAAGGTGCTGAGAAGTCAGACCGAACGGGCACCGGCACGAAGAGTATTTTTGGCCACCAGATGCGATTCAACCTTTCCGAGGGGTTTCCGCTTTGTACGACCAAAAAGCTTCACACCCGTTCCATCATCCATGAATTGCTTTGGTTCCTGAAAGGCGAAACCAATATTCGCTATTTGAAGGAGAACGGGGTTTCGATCTGGGATGATTGGGCCGACGAAAATGGTGAGCTCGGCCCGGTCTACGGTTCCCAGTGGCGAAGCTGGGCGACTTCCGATGGGCAGACCATTGACCAGATTTCCCAATTGATTGAGCAAATCAAAACCAATCCGGATTCGCGGCGGCTGATTGTAAGCGCTTGGAATGTTGGGGAGGTTCCAAAAATGAAGCTGCCGCCTTGCCACTTGCTGTTTCAGTTCTACGCCGCCGATGGAAAACTTTCGTGTCAGCTCTACCAGCGGAGCGCCGATGTATTTCTCGGGGTACCATTCAACATCGCTTCCTATGCTTTGTTGACGATGATGGTGGCTCAGGTCACCGGTTATTGCCCTGGCGAGTTCGTTCATACGCTCGGTGATGCCCATCTCTACTCAAATCATTTTGAGCAAGCTGAGTTGCAGCTGACGCGCGAACCGCGGGCTTTACCGATCCTGAAGATCAACCCCGAGGTCAATTCGATATTTGACTTTCGCTATGAAGATTTTCGAATTGAAGAATACGAACCTTACCCCCATATTAAGGCTCCGGTCGCCGTTTAGTTGAGAGTTGATGGATTCGTTGCATCAGAACCTTTCGATCATGGTCGCGGCAAGCGACAACGGCGTGATTGGCGTCGATGGGGATTTGCCTTGGCACCTTTCGGCGGACTTGAAACGCTTCAAGAAAATGACGATGGGGCACCATTTAGTCATGGGGCGCAAGACATTCGACTCGATCGGTCGTTGCCTTCCCGGTCGCACCACGGTAATTGTGACGCGAAATGCGAATTTTCATTTCAGCGGAGCCAAGGTCGTTCATACAATCACGGACGCGATGGATATTGCACGTGACGATCCTCAGCCTTTTGTGGTGGGCGGTGGCCAGATCTATGAGCTGGCGCTTCCCGTTGCCAAAACGGTTTATCTGACGAGGGTCCTTACCGAAATTGAGGGCGACGTCTTTTTTCCAATTCGGCAATTGGATTCTGAATGTTGGACCCAAACAAGCGTTGACGGACCCCATTTCTGCGAAAACGAAAACCTTCATTACCAGTTTGAAGACTATGAGCGGCGAACAGCAAACGTTGATTGAACTGACGCAAAAACTTCTGGATTGCATTGCCGGAGGTGATTGGGACACCTACACACAGCTTTGTGATCCGACATTAACCGCATTCGAACCCGAGGCCCATAGCCATCTGGTTCACGGGATGGAGTTTCACAAGTTCTATTTTGACAACCTCTCGTTTCGCTCCGCGGTTCAGACAACGATTGCTGACCCCCATGTCCGAATGCTGGGAGAGAGCGCTGCCGTAATCAGTTACGTGCGGCTGATCCAAAAGATGACCGCATCCGGCGCCGCAGATACGTTTCAGTCCGAGGAAACTCGTGTTTGGCAAAAGGTCGACGGTCGCTGGCTCCACGTTCACTTCCATCGGTCCAACAACGGTAACTAGCGGCTACCGTCTTTGAATTGGTAGGAGAATAGCTCGGCGTCCTTCAATTCAAATCGAATCCGGATGGACTTTCCGTCCAGCGTATGCGTGGAATCGCTTTCTTCCCAAACGACGCGATATTCAATCTCGTTGCCTATCAGCGGGCGGCAGCATTCCAGCTCATAACCCGGAATTGGTTTTCCATTTGCGTCCTGCAACTCGACGCGGACACTTCCGGCTGCACTGGTCGCAAAGTTGAGGACCAGGTCGCTCCCTTTTTTGATGATGGCCTTCGTTGTCAGTTCTCCCCCGCTCAGGTCCGCCGAGGCCGAGGCAAGACCGTCGATTCGAAATTCATATCGACGAAGGTGGGCTGTTTTCTGGCCGTAGTTCTGATTCACGAACCAGGACATTTGATGCTTCCCGGTTGGCACGATTCCAAGGGCAGGGTAGTTGGTTCGCGAAACCCAGTTTTCCGCCCCAATTCCAGGCCGCAGCAGGGCGCGTTGATAGGCGATGTCATAGGTGTTGCCGCCCCGGCTGGTCATCAGAATGGCATCGGAGATGTCGCCAAAATATCGTTTGTCGACTCCGATGGCTTTTGCCTGCTCCGCGTTGATTGCTCGCCGCCCGGGAAGAAAACGTCCAGGTGTGGCAAGGTAAATGTGCGGCGCGCGAAAGTACGGCTGAGTTTGATTCGTATAAAGGTGAAACCGCGGGATCGTCGAATTGACGTCGCTGTATTTCATTTGAACCGGCGATGTCCAGTTGATGAAATCCTTGGAGGTCGATCTCGCGATTGCGCGGATCCCTTTAACGACGCGCCGGAAGTACATCACGTAACAGCCTTCCGATTCTGACCAGAAAGCAAGGTTCTGCGAATCGAAAACCCAGCCGTTCAGCTTGAGGACCGGTTCGTCTTGAATTTTCTCCCAGTGAATGCCGTCCGGAGAGGCGAAAGCGTACAAGCCCGATTTTGCCGAGCCTCCTATCCCTTTGAACTTTTGTTGCGCCTCGGCTTTCGGATTCTCATCGAGCATGGGGCTGAAGTTGTGGGTGACATCGCCCGCGTTCGCAAGAATGATGTTGGTGCCACTTTTCTGCCGACCCAGTTGATGGAGGTCGAGTCGCGGTTTCTTCCATCGAATTCCATCCTCGGAAATGGCGACGCATGTCACTTCCGGTTTTCCAATCTCGGGCATCCCGCGATAGTAGGCCAGGTATCGTTTCCCGTCTTTAATGACCGTCGAGTAGCCGCAGAATCTTCCTTCCCACGTTTCATTGAAGGAAATCGCGATTCCCGCATCTCGCGGTTCCTTGAGGCGGAAGTCAATGTTTCGGCTGGAATCGACCAAAGTCTGGTCGACAAAAAGTTCCAGGCGACTCCCAATCTTGACGCCGGCGTCCTGGGCAAAAATCGTCGTTGCGAAAAAGGTAAACGCGAGACCAAGCAGGGTGTGATTCCAAAAGGTGTGGTTCCAAAACATGATGCCTCCGATAGAAAACGGGAAGTTCCGACATTGTAGTTGAAATTCCCAAGGGCCGTTCGTCGGCGCATCCCGTTATCGCGCATCGCGATCCTGATAGGGACCGTGCATTGGGCGCATACAACGACTCGGAAATGTGTTTTCTTCGCTTCACGTGAACCCGACCAAGGGTTGGTTGTCATTCCTTCACTGATGAATTCATTGTTTGATTCGCAGACGGAATGGCGCTGGTGCCGGATGGTGAGGCAGCTGCCTGCAAAGCAGTTTTTCGCGGGTTCGATTCCCGCCAGCGTCTCTTTGAAGCAAGAATGGTCTCCGGTGATGCGAATCCGATCATCGAATGATTTCGGTATTCGTATGTCATGAACGGTTTTCAACCACCATTCACCACCGTAGCTCAGTGGCAGAGCATCAGATCGTTAATCTGATTGACGTGGGTTCGAATCCCACCGGACAAGCAAGCTGAAAACTTGCAACACGTTAGGGTCGTGTGTCAGGCTCAAAGCAAAAGAAACGATGGACTTCTGTCCTTAGTCGCGCCGTGATCGGGGTGGGCTTCGGTCCTTTCCCAATCAGGCATTTCCGAGGACAACTCATTTGAAGACTTTGCAGAATACAGATTCCGTTGGGAAACCAGCAGGTGGAGCGATCATTCTCCGGTCCTCGTCCAGGAGATGAATTCCAACCGCCTGAGAGATTTCCAACTCAAGTAAACTCCGTCGTTCGATGGGGGAATGAAATCTGCTTTTTTGTGGCGAGCCACTTTTCTTCACCCGATTGCGAACCCGTCAGATCGTAATCCCTCTTTCTTGTTCTCCCGCAAATTGTGACTGCGAGACCCCAAGTTTTTTGGACGGAGGAATCATGTTCAAGCGATTTAAGATTCGAGCACACGAGAAGGGACTTCTGTTCCGGGATGGTGGCTTTGTACGCATGTTGGATTCGGGTACGCATTGGATGTTCGACCCTAAGGGGCGTTACGCTTGCGACAAGGTCAACATGCGCGAATCGAAGTTTGAGCATGGATACTTGCGAGAAATCATCGACTCTGAGGCCTTGAGTGACCAGGCAACCGTCATTGACTTGAAGGATCACCAGCGAGCGCTGGTCTGGATCGATGGACGATTCAAGCAAATCCTGCCAAGCGGTCTACACGCTTTCTGGACGACGCGGCACGACGTACGAATTGAAACGATCGACACCCGGGAGTTTCAGTTCACGCACGAAGAATTCGGCCGAATTTCACGCTGCCGGGAAGCGAGTGTGTTTCTGGACATCTGCGAAATCAGTCGAAACTGCGTGGGCGTGACTTTTGTCGACGGTCGATTCCACGAAGTGTTGGACCCGGGTCGATACGCATTCTGGCGAGGAGCCATTGATGTTCGCGTTGTCGAAGTCGACTTGCGTGAACGGGTGATGGATGTCAGCGGTCAGGACCTCATGACGGCCGACAAGGTCTCACTTCGATTGAACGCGTTGGTGACCTACAAGGTGGTCGACGCGCGAAAGTCGGTTTGTGTTGCTGAAGATGCAAGTCAGGCACTGTACCGCGAGGTGCAGTTGGTTCTGCGTCACGTCATCGGCGGACGAACGCTCGATCAGTTTCTTGGCGACAAGGACGCGGTCGCGCTCGAAGCCAGCGGAGAATTGAAGTCGCGGGCAGAAGCGATCGGGTTGGAACTGGTCTCGCTGGGAATCCGGGACGTTATCCTTCCAGGCGATATGAAGGATCTGATGAACAAGGTGACGGAAGCCAAGAAGGCGGCCGAAGCGAACTTGATCTTTCGCCGAGAAGAAACCGCGGCGATGCGATCTCAGGCAAACACCGCCAAGCTGCTGGAATCAAACCCGGTATTGATGCGGCTGCGTGAATTGGAAGTGTTGGAGAAGATCGCCAACAGTACCAACCTGCAGGTCGTCCTTGGTGAAGGCGGGTTGGCCGAACGGTTGACCAAGTTGATCTAGGTCGAAACAGCGGAAGAGCACTTGTGACTTGAAACAGGAGAATCGAGTTCGGGATGTCCAACATCTCGGGCTCAGCTCCCGAACCATTCCAGGCTCTTCCGCTTTCTATCCTGAACCCTTCGAGCGAAGCACAATTCCAACGGTCTTGGCTACCAGTGTCAAATCCAACCAGAACGCCTGCTCCTCGACATACTTCAAGTCGGATTCCATCCACTGTTCGAACGTGATGCCGTTTCGCTCGCCGACTTGCCAGAAGCAGGTCATGCCCGGCAGAACTTCAAGTCGGCGTCGTTGCCAGATTTCACAGGCTCGCGATTCTTCCACGGGAAGTGGGCGCGGCCCGACGACGGACATGTCACCCCGCAGCACATTGAAAAACTGTGGGAGCTCATCGGCACAACTGCTCCGCAACAATTTGCCGATTCGAGTTAGGCGGGGATCATCCTTGATTTTGAATGCGGGACCATTCACTTCGTTCAGGTGCCTCAGTTTTTCTTGTTCGGCTGCTGCGCCAACTCGCATGGTTCGGAATTTCAGGATTTCAAAAACTCTTCCGTCTTTTCCTTCTCGTTTCTGTTTGAACAATACCGGTCCGCGCGAGGTCAGTTTGATGATTATTGCGAACAGCAATAGCAACGGTGACAGGACAACGATTGCCAATAGCGAAAAGACGATATCGAAGGCCCGCTTCCAAACTGGGACGGGTCGGGTGATGGGGCGACAACGAAAACTGGCGGCACTCCCATTAAGATTCAATCTGTTTGTCGCATCGCCTTCGAAAGGGAGCGTCCAGGGAGTCCATGGATAGACGAGCAAGTCAATTGGACGTTTTCCAAGTGGCGTTGATCCACGGGCGTGTTTTCGAAGCCCGTCGACAAAAGTGGTCACATCTTTGGAAAGTCCCATGATCGAAGGCCTTCCTTGATAGACTCCGGCCTGAAGTCGGTTAATGGATTCGGAATCCGACTCAGCCTCGCGTTGAAGCTGGGATGGCGCCGATTCGCCCGCCCCAAGTTCAATCGAAGCGTCTGTTTCAAAACAAGCAACGCACAAAACTTGATCGTGAATTTCCGCGAAGGCGCGTGCCTGATCCAGCGCATCCTCGAAACGCTGTCCATCTGGAATGTAGGGGGGGAGCTCTAGCGACGAACTCGATTCCGAGTCGACGGCTGCCGCGTTGTTGCGAATCATGTTGCGAAATCAAAACCAATGTTGCGAAAGAACGCCAATTCCATAGTAGTTGGAACATCCACTACATCTAGAGCGATTGCCGGTATTCGCGGGATCCAAGGTCCGCGGCCGGCGCTCGAATGTGGAGGGAGAGTGAGCTTGCTGGGTGAGCCAGGTCAGCCAGTTAACCTTTTGCCGAACCGGAACTCACGATTGCCTGGCTGGCGAGATACTGTTGCTCGATCCAGTCATAAGTTTTTGCAATACCTTCCTTGAGACTCGTCCCGGGTTCCCACCCGGTGACGGAACGCAACAGCGAATTGTCGCTGCTTCGCCCGGCAACGCCTTTAGGCTTATCCAGCAGATACTCCCGTTCCAGCTTGATGCCGGCGTAGTCTTCCACGGTATCAACCAGCTCATTGACGGAAACCATTTCAGCTGAGCCCAAGTTAATAGGTTGGTCGTATTCAAGGTCCATCAACCGCAGGATTCCATGGACGTTATCGTCGACCCACATGAACGAACGAAGCTGTGAGCCATCGCCCCAGATGTCGATCGAATGATTTCCACTATGTTTTGCTTCGATGACTTTTCGGCAAATTGCGGCGGGAGCTTTCTCGCGGCCACCATTCCAAGTCCCCATCGGTCCGTAGCTGTTGTGAAATCGGGCGACGACGGTATGCAGTCCAAAGTCCTCACGGAAGTGCCGGCACATTCGTTCTGAGAATAGTTTTTCCCAACCGTAGCCGTCCTCCGGCATTGCCGGGTAAGCGTCCTCTTCCTTGAGAGCATAGTTGTCCAAGCCTTTAACCTGTTTGTTTCCGGCGTAGACGCAAGCGCTCGAGCTGTAGAAAAACCGTTTGACCATCTGGTCCCGAGCTGCGATGAGCAGATTGGTATTGATCAGGACGCTGATCATGCAGGCGGCCTTGTGGGTCTCAATGAAGCCCATGCCACCCATGTCACAAGCAAGGTTGTACACATCGTAAATGTCTTTGCAGACGGCCTGGCAGTGGTTGGGATCGCGCAGATCAAACTGCAAGTTTTCAACATCGTCAAATGTTTGATACCACCGATCAAAAGGTTTGATGTCAACGGCTCGAATCGACTTCTCTCCGCGACGTCGAAGTTCGGCGATGAGGTGACCGCCAATGAATCCGCCTGCTCCGGCGACAAGAATTGCCATAATGAAACTCCGAGGGTCTAGATGACCAGCTTGGGACAATGAAATGCTTCAGCGAATTGCGTCGGCGACTTGGACTCCATTCCGCGAATGCGAGCGATCGATTCGAACAGCTCGGGTTGATTCCAGTAACGGCCTTTTTGCGTGGGAAAAAAGTCCGCGATGATCTTTTGTTTCTTGGCCATGATTTCCGCCGAGATGCTGATGAACGTATTGGGCTGACCAAGGTCACCGTCATATTTTGGAATTTCATATTCCAGAACGAGCCCGCCACGAAACAGGGAGTGACTCAGTTCACACACGACTCGATGATCCTGGTGGGCGTCGTTTCGGTGATGCGTGAAAACCAGGTCCGGCTGAATGTCGGCGAATTGTTTGTGAAGGAATCGCTTGATCGATCCATACTCTTCGGGAAAGAAAGTGTCCGTGAAGGGCTCCGTGATGATGTTTTTGCTCGGGACATTCGCCAGGACGTATTCAGCGCTTCGCGTCGTTTCTACACGGCGGGTTTCATCACCACTCAGGACGACCCAATCGACGTGAACGTCACTTCGCCCCTCGATGATTCGCATCAGGGAACCGACGCACCCGATCTCAATGTCGTCACAATGAGCTGCGAAACAAACGATATGCTGGATGGATTGAAAATCAATCATCGCGGGATTCCATTCTGAAAAGGAATTCCATTCGAGGACATCGATGAAATTCCGGACTTGGGTGACAGTTTTTCCCAAACGGCCCAATGCGCTTTGCCCGTGGCGTAGAGCTCGTCGAGTCGCTGCTTTTCTTTCAGCGTGTCCATGCAACCAAAGAAGCCGTTGTGTTTGTACGTGTGAAGTTTTTCTTGAGCGGCAAGGCGTTCGAAAGGCTCGGCAACCAGCTCCTCGCCCGGCTCCATGTAATCAAAAATGGAGGGTTCGAAAACAAAGCACCCGGCATTCATCCATATTCCTGAATCGGTGATCGGGCTCAGCTCTTTAACGATTCCATTTCCGTTTGTTTTGACCGCGTGAAAACTTTGGGTAGGTCGAACCGAAACGAACGAAGCTGTTGATTGGCGCTTCTCATGAAAGTCCAACAACTGATTCAGATCCAAATCGTGAAGCCCATCCGTGTAGTTGGCCAAGAATCTTTCCTCATTCGCCAGATAGGGCTGGACGGCCTGCAGACGTTCGCCGATGTTGGCCGTCATTCCCGTGTCGACGAAGGTGATGTTCCAGTCGTGAATATCGGAACTTTTTAACTCAACTTTCTGCCCACCATTTGAAAAGACAAAATCGTTCGAAATGCATTCGTCGTAATTGAGGAAGTATTGCTTGATGACATTGGCTTGCCATCCGAGACAAAGGATGAAATCCTTGTGACCAAAGTGGGCATAGTATTTCATGACGTGCCAAAGGATCGGTCGATACCCGATCAGGAGCATCGGTTTCGGGATGGTTTCTGAGGACTTGCCCAGTCGCAAGCCAAATCCACCGCAGAAAAGAACAACCTTCATTGAATGACCTCCGGCTGAGGCGATTGATGCGGAAGCGCAACTTGTCGAAGTTGGGGGATCGGGACAAAAAGCTGAGCGCCCCATTCGTTCGCTTTCCTTAGACAGGACGCAATTTCCTTTTCCAGATTCCAGGGAAGAATCAATATGGCGTCGGGTTTGTTTTCAAAGATCGTCTCGGTTGGATAGATCGGAATTCGGCTGCCGGGGCAAAACCGGGAATGCTTGTATGGGTTGCGATCGACCGTATAAGGAAGCAACTCCGGCCCGATCCCGCAAAAATTCAATAGCGTGTTTCCTTTTCCGGGGGCACCATAACCGGCCACTGATTTTCCTTCCGATTTCATCCGAATCAGGAATTCGAGCAACTCGGTTTTGACCAATTCAACCTGCCGTTGAAAGCGGGAGTATCCAAAGATCGAATCCAGTCCGAGTTCCGCTTCGCGTTCCAGCAGTTGGTTGACGGAACCGAGTTCGGCGGGGTTGGAGGACTCAAGGTGCGTGGCAAAAACGCGAATCGATCCCCCGTGGGAGTGAAGCTCTTCCACATCAAAGATCCGAAGTCCATGGTGTCGGAAGATTTTGTGAAGTGCGTGAAGTGAAAAGTAGCAGTAGTGCTCGTGGTAGATCGTGTCAAACTGATTTTGCTCGATCAACCTTTCGATATGCGGCACTTCAATTGAAATCACACCAGACGGTTTCAGGAGCGTCTTCATTCCGCTGACAAAATCGTTGAGCTCGGGAACGTGCGCGACCACGTTGTTGGCAATCAGAAGATCCGCAGCGCGTCCGTCTTCTACCAGCGACTTCGCAAGTGACTGGCCGAAGAATTCCGTGACCGTTTTGATCCCCAGGTCGATCGCCTTTTGCGCCACGTTTATTGCCGGTTCCACGCCGTAAGTGTTTGGAATGTCTGGTGAAAAATTTCTCAGCAAGTACCCGTCGTTACTCGCGATCTCGCAAACGGTGCTCCCCGAATCAATGGAAAAGCGATCGCGAACGTCTTGGCAGAATCTTGCTGCGTGGCGCAACCAGGAATCGGAGAACGAGGAGAAGTAAGCGTACTCTCGGAAGATTTCCGCAGGGGGAACGTCGTGATGGACCTGCACAAGCAGGCACTGTTTGCACACTCTCGCATGCAATGGGTAATGGACCTCTGGCCCATGGATCTCGTCCGCAGTCAAAAATGATTCGCAGAGTGGTGTCGCACCGAGGTCGGCGAATGAACCCAATTCATTGGAGTCGCAGAATCGACAGCGAAATGGATGGGCGAGGGGTGCGCGTGCAATCATGATAAGCGGTAAGTCGTGCGAGTCGCGACGGTCGTGGGTCAATACAAGCGAATGGCAACGTCAGTTTCCATCGTAAACAGCGGGTTCAAAATCCGCTCTCTGAATTCAGTTTCGAGAACAGGACTTCACAAGCTGGGCCTGCCCAAAATTTGTTCAATCGTCATAAACGGAATAGCAATCAAATTCCGGACAACCGAACCCGTTTGCCATCCGCGCGAATCGACTCGACGGTTTGCTCGTTGTTTTGCGCGGACTTCCAAATATCGTGAAAAGAGTGCCCGTATTGCGCGGGAGCTCGACCAAATTGCGATCGCTGAAAGAGCGCTGAAAGAACCATGAGTTCGACACCGAATCAACCAGAGTTTCTCTGGGAAGTTGAGTCCATCATCCGAGCAGCTTTCCGATTCAAATGGAGAGCATTGTTGACGTTTGTCCTCGTGGTAACCCTGTTCCTCTTTGGAATTGCGATCTCGCCACGCAAGTACCAATCGGAATCGAAACTGTTTGTGAAAGTCGGCCGTGAAAGCGTCGGCTTGGATGCCTCCGCCACGGTCGGTCCGACGGTTTCACTCAATGAAACGCGCGAATCGGAATTGGGTTCGGTCGCAGAGTTACTGGGTAGCCGAGGGATGATTGAAACCATTGTCGATCGTTTGGGCCCGGACAAAACGATCGCGTTGATCAAAAGTGAATCTTCCGATATTGAACCGGGCGACGACGAATCCGAAGGCGGTTTCGATCTTATGGGGTTTGTGATGTCAACCGCTCAGTCACTTAACATTGCCGACAAGGTTTCGTTGAGAGAGCGGGCCATCCAAAAACTTTCCAAGGCCGTTGGCTCCAAGGCCGTCGACAAGACCAATGTCGTTTCGGTTTCGGTCAAAGCCAGGAACCCGGAGAACGCCAAGCTGCTTTTGACCGAGATCATTAACGAGTATCTCGAAACGCATCCTTCCGCCAACCGTACGACCGGGTCATTCAGGTTCTTCCAGACGCAGGCCGCGACACTCAAGACCTCGCTCGAGACCGCTGAACAACAGCTCCGCGATCGGAAATCCGAGTTTGGCGTAACGGTGATCGAAGATCGCAGAAAGAACCTGCAAAACCAGAAAGATGACCTCGCGTCGGCCATTCGGAGCAACAAAGCCAACGTCGCCGCATCGCAGCAGCGACTGGAAGAGCTGAAACGAATTCTCAAAGAGGAGCCGGAAAGAAAGCACCTGGAAGATGTGGAAGGGGTTCCCAATCGGGCTCATGATGAAATGCGAGCTCGACTTTACCAGCTGGAAATCCAGGAGAAGAATTTGCGCGCGCGATTTGACGACAACCACCCGAAAGTCATTGAGATTCGGAAAAATGTCAC
>CAYSXI010000019.1:0-43982 GCA_964434955.1 uncultured Pirellulaceae bacterium | reverse complement strand
CAAGTCGTACATGCTAACTTTCCCGCCAAAGTAGACAGACAATTATTTGCCCAATGAGGATTTGCTTTTCGTGGGCTCAACCTTTTGGCCGATGACGAGTTTGTGAACCCCCGTGTTGATGATCCGATCGCCCTTGTCCAATGTGCCCTGTACCAGGGACGTATCCTGATTGGTGGAGATGACGGTAACGTCCCTGCGACCAACGACCATTTTCGTTTCCCGCGAGTTCGATTTAGAATCGTTTTGATCGGTTGAAATCTCGTCGACGGTCAAAATACTCCAGACGCCCCTGGCCGATGGGATCAGGCATTCCGTCGGTACAACAAAACATTGGCCATGAACTCCCTGCTTGTTTTTGGTAAGCAGCGCACTGACTTTCGTACGCACTTGGCAACGGATTCGGATAATCTGACCGGGAGCCAAGTCGTGCATGAGTGAAGCTTCGGAAGCTTCACATTCCGAATCTGAATGGCTGGCTGTATTCGTTTCCGGATCGGTCGACGACTTCGCTGCCGGAGACACCGTGAAAACGACCTGCCGAGTCCGGGTCGTGGCTTCGATTTCGGGCAGGATGTTTTTCAACTTCACTGGAATCGTTGAAGCATTTTGCCCGGCGATAATTTCCGGCGACTTCAAATTCTGAATCGACGAAATCAGATGCGACGGGATGCCAATCCAGGCTTCAAGATTTTGCGATTGGACGATTCGAATAACGGGCACGCCCGGGTTGATTATGGAACCGGGATCGAGGAATTGCGTTGAGATTTTGCCATCGAAAGGAGCTTTAATCTCGCTCTTTCTCAAATCGACTTCGACACTTTCCAGGTTCGCATCGATTTCCTCAAGAACGGCCAACTGGGCCGCAACTTTCTCGACCCGAGTACCGTCATTCAATTCCGCGAGCCGCTTTTCTGACGCCTCGAGATTTTTCGCAAGCATCTGCAGGTTGCTGCTGCTTCGTTGCAACTCTTCTTTCGAAATGGCTCCTGAATTTTCCAATCGTTGGCGGCGTTTAAAATCTTTCTCGGCTTGATCTTTTTGTTCCTGGATTGCGTCTCGTTCCGCTTTGGCGGCCGCGATTGTTTGTTTTCTTGGACCGTTTTTCAACTCGTCGTAAACGGCTTTTGCTGATTTTCTTCTCGCCTTTAGCTGCTTCCGCCTGACCTTCAGGCGTTCCGTGTCCAATGTCGCGATAACATCACCTTGTTTGACGACGTCACCTTCGGATACCTCGACATTCGCCAGATAGCCCCCGAGTTCAAACGAAAGATCGCTGCTCTTGGCTGCTTTGATGACGCCCGTAAAAACTCGATTCTGATCCACAAAGTCAACCGGCTCGACCTCAATAAAACTGACCGGCATCGTTTTCTGTTCGAGTTTGGGATCGCCACCGTACATACGGTAAATCAGAAAGGACACGCCAGTCAAAACCACGATCACAATCAACGCAACGCCCACGACGGAACTGCGAGTCCAGTGAAAGGCTCGATCATTCATTTGGCCATCCGTCGATTGACTTTGGGGAACATGTTCGGGTCCGCCGACATCCACTGTTTCCTGAGATTCGTGTTCGCTCATTGAAGTACCTCGTCGTGGATTCTCTGAATTACTTTTTGCTCGTCGTATTCACTCGAAAGTGGCTTCCAGTTGAAACCATCCAACAATTTCGTCGAATGCATCACAATCGAATTCACCGGGGACTTGATTCCGATTTGTTCCAAATGGTCGCTGGAAGAAATGATGGCCTGTGCACCGTGATGCATGGACCACAATCCGAATACGACTTCTTCCGCCGTGGTTCCTTCATCCAATTCCAGGTCGCCACTGGCCAATCCGTCGCGGACGATCCCGCCGACAATCATCATGCAGCTCGCCTCACACATCTGGACGGTGCTTCGCCGTTTTTCCGATGTCTTCTCCCAGATCGATGGAATCTGAATCATCCGTTCAAACTGGGAATGATTCGAAAAGTCCTGAAAGAACTTGAAGTCAGCTTGGCCGATGGCCATGATCCGGAATCGAGAACAGCCCTGAAACATTGCGGCCTTTTGAAACATCTGCCGACGCTTCTCAGACGTCTCCTCGAGCAAGGCGATAATGATTTCTTCCTTGCAAGAGAAATGGTTGTAAATCGTTCCCTTGGAAATCTCCAAGTCTTCCGCGATCCGGTCCATGTTCAGACCGTGATAGCCGTCTGCCAGAATCATTTCGCGGGCGATATCCAGGATTCGCTGGTTCCGCTTTTGAATTTCGAGTTTCTTGGGTGAAAGCGTGCTCATGATCTAATAGTTGACTATCCGTCATTTTTTTCAAGTCATTAACCTCGAAATCGGGAAAAGAGCAAAAAAGGCGATCCCAAGCGTGATCGAATCAACAAAAAATGCCGTTTTTTTTGGTGAAAACGGCATGACGGGCGCAAAAAAAGGGCCAAAACCTGGCCCTCGGTTGTCGAAATCATGGAAGAAAAGACGCGCGGAAAAATGCCGCTGCGTCAATTTGCCGCAGCTAAGAAACGATCCCCAGGTCGCGAAACTGCTGCATGGCGTTCTCTGCGGCAGCCTTTTGATTGGGAAGCGGGAATGCTTCGACGGCCAGGTATTGGTCGTAGCCGGATTCTTTGAGGACTTCGAGAATTGGCCCAACGTTCAAGTGCCCGGCTCCCATCGACCAACGATTGGAGTCGACGAAATGAACATGCCCGATCATGTTGGCTTGATTTCGCAACGATGTGGCAATGCAGGGCTCTTCGATATTCATATGAAACAAATCTGCCAAGAGCAGCGTGTTTTTGCTTCCTGCCTGGACCAGCGCGGCAGCCGCATCATCCAGCGTATTGGCAAGGTCCGTTTCGTAACGATTTAACGGCTCGTAGAGAAGCGGCTTTTCCCATTTCGTTGCGTAGTCACCGAGTTCCGCCAAGGAATCGGCAAGAATCGCCATGACTTCGTCTTTGCCGCGATCGCCTGCCCGGCCTTGCATCGAACCAATGATGGCACAAGCACCAAGATCACCGGCAATTTCGATGATCGAACGAACGTATTCCTGGCCCTTATGCCGGATGTCTTTGTCCGGGTCAGTCAAAGTGAGGCCTTGGGAAACGGCACCGCCGCCGGTCCCAATCGTTGAGATTTCGATTTCAAATTCGTCGCACAGTCCCTGAATTTCTTTCGAATCCAAAAGATCCAAACGTGGCGGAAACAATTCAAATGCGTCAAACCCACAGGCTGCCGCCGTCGCGACACCTTCGCGGAGATCAGGCCCCAATACGAATGGCATTTTGGGACTTGAGGGCAAAAGACTGATCGTAACACTTGTCTTCATACTATTTTCTCGCAGCTCGAATGCGTTATCGATGTGCCGGCTGGTTAAATATTTTTGCCAGCTCATTCCGCTCCTGAATCTGCCAACTGTTTTAATCCACGCCCCGTGTTACGATAAGTGCCCCCTTGTCGAGAAGCGATGAAGAATAATGAGCATTGAAAACAGTTTTGTTCAAGACGTCGAGTTTTTGAATCGTTACGTCGAAACCATTGTCTTGGGTGAGCATGGCGGACCGCAGTTGGTCGTCGTCCCGGCTTATCAAGGCCGTACGATGACGTCGACGGCAAACGGCGACAAAAGTTACGCCTGGATCAACTACGACTTGATTGAGTCGCAAAAACAGGTTCCTCAAATTAATCTCTACGGTGGCGAGGACCGGTTTTGGCTCGGCCCGGAAGGCGGACAGTTTTCGGTCTTCTTTGACCCAGGAGCTCCCATGGACTTTGAGGTTTGGCGGGTTCCATCGGTTCTCGATACCGAGCCGTTTGACTTAGTCGCTCAGGATTCGGATTCTGTATCGTTTTCAAGACAGGCCAAGCTTACCAATCACAGCCAATATGAATTCGAAATCCAGTTCGATCGAAAAGTGGTTTTGCTTGATCAAGCCGCCGCTGAGGCTGCGATTGGACATTCATTGGAAGGCCTTAGCTGGGTAAGCCATGAAAGCCAGAATTCGTTGACCAATATCGGTACGGAACCGTGGAGTCGGCAAACGGGATTGCTTGGAATCTGGATGCTGTGCATGAACAAACCGTCGCCCAAAGCGACCGCCATCATTCCATTCAAGAACGGAGATGAAAGCGAGCTTGGGCCAATTGTGAACGCCGACTATTTCGGCAAGCTCGATGAGTCTCGCTTGATCGTCGATGAAGACAAAAACCTGATCTACTTCCTCGGCGATGGCAATCTTCGCAGCAAACTCGGCTTAACCTTCTCGCGCGTGCAGCCGATTCTTGGAAGCTGGGACCCGCGCCTGCAAACTTTGACCGTCGTTCAATTTAATTTGCCAGACAAGGCATTGAATGGATACACCAACAATCTTTGGGAGATCCAGGACGACCCTTTCGCCGGAGATGTCATCAACAGTTACAACGACGGCCCCAATGAGTCTGGAGGAATGCTGGGTCCGTTTTTTGAACTTGAAACGTTGTCACCGGCGCTCGCTCTCGGACCTGAAGAAAACTATGTGCATGTTCATCGCACCACGCGAATCGAAGGAGACACCGACGCGATCAGCCGCCTGACTCAAGCGTTGTTTGGGATCCCGCTTTCCGACATCGAGTCCAAGTTTGGAAATCAACCTGGCAACTAACCCTCGTTCGGACAATGGCAAACTTTGTCGTTTGGCTTGGGAAACGAATATCGGGACGGCTATTTCTTCCCGAGATCTTCGCCGCGATAGTTGATATTCGGAAGCCAACTGCGATTCCAATACCAGGCAATCGCAACCAGTGATGCAAGGACACCCCAGAGTGCGCCACCGGTTGCTCCCACGAAGGCAACATCCTTGGGCGAAGTCACTGACGAACTGAACACGGCTCCAAACGCGTATCCACACACCGCGCAAAAAAAGCAAGTCGCCACAAAAACCGCCGATGCGATCAAAACCGTATTGAGCATCATCCCCAATGATTGGGCGAAAAACCGCCCTCGTTCCCGCCAACCGAAATCGAGAAACTGCAGGCGATACTGATTTTCAATGTTTCCGGTGCGAATGATTGCCGGCGTCAAAATCATCGCGGCTGCGATTGCGAGCGGAGGCCAGACGCTAAAAAGCGTGAAGAAGAGAGAACATCCGATCACCAACAGGAAGATAAAACGCAATCCAAACGTTCCATCGCGCCGCGCCGAAGTCGAAGTTACGATAGGCTTTTCCATTGATTCCATCGTTTGGCCGCCAAATTAGATGCTTGGCATATTATATCCAACTTGAGAAACTTTCCAGCGCGGCGTTTGGGTCGACTGCTGGAAACCCAGGGGATTTTTGCCACTTGGATGGCAAAATCTAACGAACCCGGCAAACAAACGGCTGTCTCTGGATGGTATGAACGTTTGGCCTTGCAAAAAGTGTTGTGGCATACGAAGCTATTACTTCGATTTACGCTCGGGAATTTACCCTAAGCGTCGCCAGGAATGGCTTATTGGAGGGTAAGCGAATGGCTAGCGGCTTCATTGGAAATGAAGTGCCGGATTTCCGGTTGCGAGTTCGAATCTCGTGCCCTCCGCTTCTGTCTACCGAAAACGGCCGATATCAATCGGTCGTTTTTTTTTGCACGCTCCCAAAAGCAATCGCCCGTTTGACATCGCGTCATTCAACATAGCCCGGCGGTAGAAAACAAGATCCATGGAAGTGCAGCGAGATTTTTTTTGCAGAACCAACGGATGCAACTTCGAGCCGACGTAGACATCTTCGTGAATTCCTGAGCTGACCTGAGTTTGTCTATTAACAAATTCATTCATCGAATGTCGACGGACGACGTATCCTTAACAAGTTGCTCCCGCGGGGCGAAGCATCCCCCCCGCAAGATGTGAGTCCATTCGCAAAGGACGACGCTTGCCTTGTATAACCAAACTTTGTTGCCTCCTTTGGAATCTTGCGAATAAAAAATTCTTGACATTCGCTGCTTGTCTGAGATAACGGGCTTGGATCAACTTTTCTTTTGCTGCAATTCACCGGAATTCGTTTGAATTTATGAATCGCGGCGCATCCCACCTTATTTCTTTTCAATCGGTTTAGGTACATGTTTGCGTTCAATCTTCATTGGGTTGGATGGCGCGAGAATTGCGCGCTACTCGCGTGCTTTACTCGGGGTGTTCGAGCCTTGGTGCATCGCCCCACTCTGGTTTGGACGATACTGCGGGATTGGACAGGATGTTCCGCTCCTTCAAGGCAACAGGAACCGACAACAGGGCTTATCAAAACACAAGAATTGTGGGGCAGAAGCCCTGGTCAGACGCTCGGCGGAGGGCCGGGGATTGAAAATGAAACGGGAAAGGAAAAGGAGAATAAGGGACGCCACCGGGAATCTCTAACCCCTCCCAAAAATTCCCGGTGGCGGTTTTTTTATCAAGTGCTGGCCGAGCCGTGGAACGACTGGATGGACGCAGGCCAAACCGGGGAATCGGGATTCACCCCGAAAGCTCCCAGTCCCTGTCGACCAGGCGTGCAACCGCATAGATAACATCCTCTTCGGGTACCGACTTGGCCGTCCATTCAAACAAAACATATTTTCCGTTACCACATCGGTAACGATTTCTGAATCGCACCACCGGTTTTCCTTCGAGGAGGACCGACATTTGCGATACCGTTTCCTGGTGATCATCCTCGTGAACAAATTCAAGAAAGGGACGCTTCAACAAATCGGATTCTGAAATTCCCAACACTCTTGTGAAGTTGGAATTGATCCGTCGGAAATATCCGTCAAATCCTGCGATGCAAAACAGATCAAGTGAGAGCTCGAAAAACCTGGCCATGTCACTTTCATAAAGCTGCAATGCACTTTTCCGGTAAGACGCAATTCGATCGGCAACTTCATTCGCATCCCGAGGTCGTTTTTCAGGATCCTGATCCAGGCATTCGGTCGCAAGGCGCACCAGATTGCCATCAAACCCACTATTTTCAATTTTCGGAAGCGTGGCGTTCAATTTCCCGGTGATCGCCTGCTCGATGACTTCCGATCGACTATCGCCCAAATAAGGTGGGTCACCGGTCAAGATGTGACATAGGGTTGCACCCAGCGCAAATACATCGAACTGTTTGGTAACTTTTTGATTTGTCGCCTGTTCAGGACTCATGTAGTTTGGAGTGCCACCAACGTGAAGTGGATCGGTGGGTCGATCGGCAGGATAGCCGCGAACGGCTTCTCGTTCGGGATGACGAAACCCAAGTCGTTTCGCATTGCCCCAATCCATGACGTGAACTTCGCCAAAGGCCCCGACCATCACATTGGCGGGTTTGATGTCCAGATGCACGATGTTCTGAGAATGGGCATAGGCAATGGTCTGACAAAGCTGGGCAAATACGTGGATCGGTTCCGAATTCATTTGCGTCGGCTGAAAGCGAATATTCTGCTCCAAGGTTGCCCCGTCAACGACCTTCATCGAGTAGAACGGCCGCCCGTCCCGGCAGAGTCCAAAGTCGTAGATTTGTGCGATTCCCGGATGCTGCAAACCGCAAATGATTTTGGCTTCTTCAACAAATCGCTTCACGACCGCCGGCTTGTCGAGATATTCTGCTCGCAGAATCTTGATTGCTACATCGCGAGCCAATTCCTCGTCGCGTGCGCGATAAACGGATCCGGCGCCACCACATCCAAGAAGTTCACCAATTCGATATCGATTGGTTGCTTCTGCATATTGAGGAGGAGGATCAGGAACAACTTCAAAATCGGGAATCGTAGAATCAAAAAACGATTCCAGCTGGCGTGTTTCAAATCGAGAATTCAGTTCGCGCTCATTCATGATTTGACCGTAACGGTTGCGCTCGCTCCATCCGAAATTGTAAACCATCCGAATTTGAAAATGCCAAGCATTTTTTTTGGCCTACTTAAAAGATGCAAACGCCCCGTTTACCGGAAGTAGATTCTGTTCCCAAAGCCAAAAATCGGAAAAAAAACCGAGAATGAGCCAAATCGTAATTCAGGATGTGGCGAACGATACCTTCCGCCGAAGAATTGTTGAATAATTGAGGAAATCGAAACATTAATTTCTTACGGTGTCCCCAACTCACAAACCTTTTTGACTCCATGATCACGAAAAAACACTTCGCATTTTGGCTCCTCGTTATCGGTCTTGTTTTCAATCCATTCGGCAGCGACTCCGATGTGCTTGTCGCAAATGAAAAAGAGAATCGCCCCAACATCATCCTGATCATGGCCGACGATCTCGGTTACGAAACCATCGCGTGCAATGGTGGCACCAGCTACAAGACGCCAAGACTGGATCGCTTGGCCAAACAGGGAATTCGTTTTCAACATTGCTATTCCCAACCGCTTTGCACGCCTTCCCGGGTGCAGATCATGACCGGAATTTACAATGTTCGAAACTATGAAGTATTTGGAGTGCTGCCCGAAAACGAGGTGACGTTTGCCAACCTTTTGCAGGACGCAGGATACAAGACCTGTATCGTTGGCAAATGGCAATTGAAACGGGACCCTTTCAAAACCGGATTCGACGAATACTGCCTTTGGCATTTTAACGACGGACGCGAACGTTACCCCAACCCGGGATTACGGATCAATGGCAAGGACGTCAACTTCAAGAAGGGTGAATACGGGCCCGATGTTGTTTGCAACTTCGCTTGCGACTTTATCAAGAAAAACAAAGAGAAGCCTTTCCTGATCTATTACCCCATGATCCTGACGCATTGCCCCTTTTGTCCCACGCCGGATTCCGCCGACTGGGATCCCAAAGATAAAGGGTCACCGACTTACAAAGGAAAAGCGAAGTATTTCGGCGACATGGTGCTCTACATGGACAAACTCGTTGGGCGGCTCGTTGATACCCTGGAAGAGCAGGGCATCCGCGACAACACGTTAATCATGTTTACCGGCGACAATGGAACCGACTCGCCCGTCGTATCGATGATGGGAGACCGACAGGTCAAAGGTGAAAAAGGAAAGATGAATGACGGGGGAACTCATGTCCCGTTTATCGCCAGCTGGCCCAAAGTCATCCAGGCGGGACAAACGTCAGATCACCTCGTTGATTTTTCCGACTTCTTTCCGACGATCTGCAATGCGACCCATGTGACCATCCCCCAAAAAGAAAAAATCGACGGGCAGAGTTTTCTTTGGCAACTCAATGGCTCCAAAGGCACACCCCGAGAATGGATTTACTGCTGGTACGCCCGCAATGGCGGGTTCAAAGGCCAACAATGGGCCCGCAATCAACAGTTCAAACTCTACCCAGACGGGAAGTTCATTGATGTTAAGAACGATCCTGGTGAGAAAGCGCCAAAGAAACGCAGCCAGCTAAACGAAAACGAGCTCAGGGTCTACGAACAGCTTAATGCCGTGCTGAAACGCTTTGAGTCGGCCCGTCCCAAAGCGGTTGCTGAGATCGGACAAAAACGACTTGATCAGCAAAAAAAGCGACGTCAAGAAAAGAAAAAGAAACAACAAGCCAATCAGGCAGCCAACAAGAAAAAGAAGTCGCCCGGAAAATCCAAAAAGAACGACTAGGACAAGTAAGTGGCGCATTTGGCTCAGCCAAAACCCGCTCGCAAACCATTGGATAGCCGGACGTTCACAAAAAAAGGCCGCATTGCTGCGGCCATGGATTCTTTTTTGCACCCGTTGAGCCTTTGGCTCGGGGTTAACGACCTTTGTCACGAGGTCCAGTCAACGACTTTTTCGTTGACTACCGGTTAGTCGATTGCCATCTTCCCGCTGATCAGGGTGATGAACTCCTGGTTCGTTTTGAACTTTTCCAACTGCTTGGTCAGTTGTTCCATCGCATCGACGTGATGCATCGTCGTCAACGTTCGTCGAAGCATTGTGACCGCGTGCAAAACGTCCGGCGACAACAGCAATTCTTCGCGCCGCGTCCCCGATTGAGAAATATCTATCGCTGGGAAAACTCTTCGATCCGAAAGCTTTCGGTCGAGAACAAGTTCCATGTTTCCGGTACCCTTGAACTCCTGGAAGATCAATTCGTCCATCCGGCTACCGGTGTCGACCAAAGCCGTCCCGACGATGGTCAGCGACCCGCCTTCCTCGAAGGCTCGAGCGGTTGCGAAAAGTTTCTTTGGAATGTCCATCGCCTTGATGTCCACACCGCCACTCATCGTACGACCGGTGTTACCAACCCATTTATTGAAGGCACGAGCCAACCGGGTAATCGAGTCCATCAACAAGAAAACGTCGCGTCCCATTTCGGCCAAACGCTTGCAGCGTTCGATGACCAATTGGGAAATCCGAACATGGCTCTCGATATCTTCGTCGAGGCTACTTGCGATGACTTCGCCGTTGACGTTTCGTCGCATGTCCGTCACTTCTTCTGGACGTTCATCAATCAGCAAGACGATCAACTTGGCGTCGGGATAGTTTTCCGCGATTCCATGGCTGATGTGCTGAAGCATGATTGTCTTACCGGTTCGTGGCGGTGCAACAATCAATGAACGTTGGCCTTTTCCCATGGGCGTCAACAAGTCAATGACGCGAGTTGTCAGCGGCTGAGGCCCCGTTTCCAACTGATACCATTCTTCTGGATTGATGGGAGTCAGTCCATCAAACGACTTGACCTCCAAATACTTGTCTGGCTCAACGCCGTCGATATCGAGAATCTCGCGCAATCGCGGCCCCTGTTGCCGTCGGGCCGGCTGGACCATGCCGCGAATCATGACACCCGCACGTAGTCCAAACTTCTCGATCATTGTTCCAGGAACAAAAGGATCGGATCGTTCACGAGAATAATTATTGTCAGGGCTGCGAAGAAATCCGTAGCCATTGGGATGCAATTCAAGCAAACCAACGCCTTCGTTCAAAATTACTTCGCCATTTTCATCCAATTCTGGTTCTTCGGGTTGCTCGTCTCGTCGCTGGCCATAAGAGGAATAGCGAGAATTGCGACGTCGCCGGTTGTTTCCGCCGCCAGATCGGTTGTTTCCACCACCGCCTGAGCGACCGTTGTTTCGGCTTCCAGAGGAACGACTGCTACCGCCGCGCGGGCGATATCGTTTCTTTGCCATGGAATTTTCACCTATTAGAAAATCGAGCTTCTTAACTCATTTGCCCCCGGGAATGTTTTCTCCGCCTGATTCCCGTTTTAGAAACGAATCAGGCAATTCCGTGCAATCGCCAACTTGAGTCATTTCTCAACTCGGTTAGCGGTTGTTCCCATTCCCAAATGGGGAAACCTGCCTCACTTAGTTGTGAGAAGCGATCCACAGTTGGCGCGACGATGTTCCGCTCGTCGGCAGTTCAACTTCTGTGTAAATCGCAAAAAAATTGATATCGAATTTGCTTCGTTTGAATTGATCGGATTCGCCTTCGCGCAAATCGTTATTGATGATTCGCGTCAGTTTTTTCGAATCGTTCCGTGGCCTTGGCCGCGTCAGGTCTGGTGCCGTATTAGGGGTTGGCACCCATTTGTTCTTAAACCTCTGGTTTCAGACTTTGATCTCAAACCGTTTGGTGTCGACTCCACCGTCGAGGTCGCGGTGAAACTCGAAACTCGGACCGTATCTCAACGACTTGCCTTGGCTGATCCATTCAAGCCAATCGCCGATCCATTCAAGCCATCATTGGGGCAGGGTTAGAGGTTTGGTCGATTCACCGATTTGTGCTCGCCCTCGAAGCTTCCAATCGAGCCAAATGCCTACGAATCATTCAGATCAGCATCATTTGAATCTGCTTTGGATGCCTGTTTGGAAGCCGTTGTACAAAGACGGGACGTCCATTCCATTCAGACGAAACTGGGATACAAGCCGGTAATCCCAAAGACCATTCCTGCCTCAATTGCGAAGCATTCATTTCATGCGAAGTGTTATCCAAAGTATCGCATATGTCAAGTTCACGAGCGAAGCAAAAATGCGGCAAACATCGCATTTTTGGCCATTTTTCGGCTAAAAAAGGGACTTCAGACCAAATCGCCATTTTTGGAATTTTCGTCATTTTCCCAATATTTTGACAGGAACGGAGCCGATAAATCCAATGGTGGGGGAGTCCTAGAATTCTGCTTTTCGCTCAATCATGCGCTATCTGTTTGTCCTGACGACACTGTGTCTTTTTGCCGTTTGCCAGTCAACGAAAACCGGCTGTGCGCAGGCGAATCGCGCCTATGCCCAATCTTCTTCGGGCTATGCGTCCAATATGACGCTCTCGGATACGTCCCACTTCAATTCCAACGGAATCCGGTGGTACACCAGCCTGCATCAAGCAAAAATTGCTGCGGCCAAAGAGAATAAACCCCTGCTGCTTCACTTCTGGGGCAAGCAATGCAGGCCCTGCCTCAAACTCGAGGCGTTTGTCTTTAACAACCCGCAGGTGATTCGCGCTTTTCAACAAAATGTCATCGCCGTCAAAATTGAAGACGCTGCGGGCGCAGAATTGTTCGCGCACTTCGGCGTGCGAAAAATGCCCACGGACATCATCGTCGATTTGTCCGGCAAAGTGATCTTTCGACGACCGAGTCCACAAAACTCAGACGGCTACATCCGACTACTCAAATCGATCGGGAAATTATCCGACCCGGACAAATCCCGGCAACGAGTCGCCGTGGCCGGCAACAAGATAGCCACCGAAGTCGTTCAAAAGCGCGATCAAGAGTTACAACGCCAATTGATCACAAAGCAAGGCAAATCCTTCAAGCCCAACGCCGACGGAATCGTCTACCATCGAAGTCCCAACCAACCCAATTTCAATCCCGGTGGCCGGCCAGATCGATTGAATGTGGATGCTCCCAAAGTTGCCAAGCCGCGACACAGTGCCCCCACCCATCAGGCCCCCATCCACGAAATGCCACAAGTCGATCCAAAGATCGTTCGGCAACTGAACAAAAATCAAAGGGCACCTGCAAATTCGGCTTCCCAACTGGGTAACAATCTTCCCTTGATGCCTCGCGAGTCAAAAATCAAAAATCAGTTCGCCAAAGACTCAACCCAAATCGATGCCAAGCCAACGACTCCCAAAGCTTCGATGGCAGGTAAGCCGATTGCCAATACCAACAGTCGCAAAATAAAGAATGAATTCGTTGTTAACCGTCGCAATCAACCGCGTTCGATCTCTTACACGCCAGCCATCGACGGATTTTGCCCCGTCAGCCTGCTCGAGAACAAATCGTTTGTTCGAGGAGACAAGGACTGGGGATGCTTCCACCGAGGCAAGTTGTTTCTTTTTGCCGACAAGTCCAAACGCGACCAATTCATGAAGGATCCCGACACCTATTTCCCCGCACTGGCCGGGATGGATCCCGTCGTTTACGACCAACAAGGCCGGGAAGTCAATTCAGGGATTGTCACAGGGCTCACCGTCGACCTGGGACAACGAAAAATGATGGTCCTGTTCAGCAGTGTCGAATCCAAAGCAGAATTCAACAAGAACCGAAAGCACTACCTCGACCTGATTCGGAAAATGGAAATCCGTCGATCGGTGTTTCGATCAGCCAGCCAGACCAACGTCGATTCCGGCAAGATTCGACGCTAGTATTTCACGGCCCCGGTCCAACGTTAGATCGACACAAAATAGAAAGCGGCCTGAGAAGGTCCGCGACAACGTTCTGGCACCCGGAACGCCAAACCTACCCGCCTGCATTCGCACGACGGGCCTGGTTGATCAGCGTCAAAATCCTTCGTTCTTCATTTGACGTCATGAACTTGTCGACGGTTTTCACCAAGTTGTCGAACATGTCATTGATCCGCGGCCGCTGCGATTCGTCTTTCACGATCAATTGCTGACGTTCAAAGTTGACCTTTTCCTTCATCAACTGTGCTGTATTCAGCGAACGATAAAACTTGAACAGGGCATCCGCTTCGGCGATCTTCCCTTTCTCAAGCAGTTTTTCGATACGCAATACCAGAACCTTACGCTGCGCGAGAAGGTCTTTTACCTCATTTTCAAGGCCACGAACAATTCCTTCGGCAAACAGTCGGTCCTCATCATTGGGAAGCTCGATCACGAGCTCCTCCTCGAGACCGGGAAGGACTGGCAGTTTTGCCAAGGGACGATAACCGCTCTTGATAAACAGCAATCGCAATCCGTTGTCCGATGGTGGAATCACAACCTGCCCAAAGAAGTCGGTGATGCCAACAATATCCGAAGCCTTTTCAATCGGATCGCCTGGTGATCGTGAGTAAACCTCGTAGTTGGCCAAAGGATCGGGAGGCTTTCGAAATTCTGGTTTCACGGGTATCGCCCGCGCGTACATCGTCACCAAGGTCGGACGGTTGGGCGGACGGATGACTAACGCGAGTTTCTCGATTCGAGTACCGGTTCGCCCCGACAAAGGAACGCGATCTTTCGATTGAGTTCGACATTCCAATTTTGTTCCATCGCGGTTTCGAATCACCAGGAAGGTCCAGCCAATGGTTTGCGTGCTCTCGAATACCTTTTCACGCGTCACGCGGCGAACGACCGGAAGCAATATGTCTTGGTCTCGGACCCAAACCGGTGACGACGTGTTGTTTGAAGTCACCCACTTGCCGGCTGAATCCTTCTCAACGGTTTTGGCGACACCAATCGCTCGAATTCGAGCCCGCGCCCATCGTTCCGTTTTCCGCGTTTCCATGTTCTGGTAATCGTATACCTTCTCCAGCCGGGTGATCGGCATGAAGGCATTGGAAAGTGCTCGAAACGCAAGTGCTCCTACGCGGCCAGAAACCCCCGTTTCCAGACTCGTCGTGGCGCCCCATTTCCGAGTTCTCAAATCATATTCGCGTGCACTCGTTTCATAGACACCGTCTTGATAACGCAGGCGAACAATCATCAGCTTGTCCACCGCCTCGTTCTCGAGACCATTGATCATCTCGCTGAATGATTGCTCCAAAGGCGTGTAAGGAGCTGGCATCGCGGCAAGAATATCCTCGTACTTTCCACCGTCTTTTTTGGCTTTCGCACGGGCAACCGCTTCCTGTCGTTTGTGCAATTTTTCAATCTGCGTGGCCGAAAGGTAGTTCAATCGGGAAGGATCATCCAAGTACCGTATGAATCGCCAATTCCAGAGAGCTGGCGCTGCATCCGCATTGACTTTCCACGCGCTCGAATCGGCAATGTAAGAAAGCGAATTAATTTGTTCGATCGTGTCGTTCAGAACCAACTGCGTTTCATAACTACCATCGGTGACGACCCACGTATTGACCCGATAGGCCCAATACTCCCAAGCTTGATTGACGACCTTTTTCTTCTTTTTCTGATTTCCGCTTTCGTCCTGCGAGGATTCCTTTTTGTCGCCCTGGTTTCCGGCCGGGTCCTGGGAAAAGGAAACGGAAACAACCGTGAGCGCGACCATCACGGCAAACATGGTTTGCCAAAGCACTTGGGCTTTGCCAAATAGCGGGCCTCGCAATTCGCCGAAGGCGAGGCTTTTGTTTCGACTTGTTATCAACTGGTAAGGCATTAAAACCCTGCTGTTTCTCGATTACTGATCGTCTTTTGCTTTTGGCGGATCAAGCTGCCAACGATCCACATTCTGGTACAGGTTCGAAATCCGTGTCCCTGTATTCTTCAAGTTCTTTCGATACGCATAGTGCTCCATGACTTGCCACAAAGGCAATACAGCCATTTCTGCGTTGCTATGTCGATGAATGGCTTTGAGGGATTCGAAAACCCGCGACCATCGATCGGCTCGTCCCAGCCGGAAAAGCTCGAGCTTGATCGAAGCACTGACGTCAGGCGACAGGCCTTCTTGGCCGAGGATTTTTGCGATGTCGAGCAGCGGCTCATGCATCGTGATTTCGGTAAACAGGAAATCCCAATCGTCATCCGGTGGAATCGTCAGCCCCGGTTTGAGCCGCCGAAGTTTCACATCGATCCCGATGACTTTCCACATCTGGCCAATCGATTCGACCGCCAACTCTGCCAAATCGTCTTCCGGATAGGCAATCGTAATTGGCGGCTGTTTGACCGCCGGAAGTTCTTTGACGAACTCGGCAAGCCGCTTCTCCAATTCCTCTTGATCCGATTCCGGAAATGTTTTGCTGACTTCGGGGAACAAAGCCGTGATCAATTCATCTTCGTCGTTGCCAACCTCGACCACCGTCTCCTGAATCTTTTTAAGCAAAGCCTGTTTCGGGTCTTCACTCGTTAAAAGATCAAAGTCCGGCTGAAAGATCTTTTCGGCGCGTTTTTTCAACTGATCGGTCAGCCTTACCTGGGCAAACTGAACCATCGTGATTCCCAGGTAAATGTTGTAGATACTCGGTTTGACTTTGAAGTTGTAACCATAGGCCGTTTGATCCGCATCTTCGGCCCCAATGGGGAACGGCCCCGAGATCACTTCGAATCCCTCAATCTCCCGTCCACCGGCCAGCATTTCTTTCAAAATCAATTCTCGATTCAGACCATAGAGCAATCCAATCCGAAAATCCCGACTCTTCATGTAGTCGTTACGCTGGTTGGGAACCAACATGTGAATGGTCGGAAGGTTGTAGGGCTTCACTTCGATGTCCGGATTCGCTTTTAGCTTGCGAATATCCAAAGGGAAAACTCGATCAACCGCGTCGACTTCACCAAGAACCAGAGCTTCGGTCGCCTGGGATCGACTGCGGAATTTGCGTTCGATGATTTTTGGATGTTGCCGTCCTTCAATCGCAGCGTAGTTCGGGTTCAACTCAAACAACGTGTTATTCCCGTCCGTTGACTTCTCGACGTAGAATCCATTCTGGTCTGGAGCTTTTTCCGCATAGTATCGATAGGGCACCTGCAGCAACGACTCGGGGCGAACGTGCGGGAAACGCAGATTCACCAGGACCGTTTTCTCGTCCTGAATCTCAATGCTGCGGACAATTCTTGCCCAAGGTAGATGCATCTCCGGCGATTTCTTGTCGCCCAAATTCAAAAGCCGACTCGAAACCTGGTAAGCCGTGATGTCGGGCACACCCAACGTACGAGTTTGTCCCGGCAATGCGGCAATCTCGAATTTGTACTTCAGGCCCTGTTCCCCGACGGGTGTAATCCGTCCACTTGGGAATACGTACTTTCCGCCCTCATCGCCGGGCTCCAGGAATTCAATCAAATTCCGATGGGTCAGTCGCCCAACTCGGCGGTCGGCAAAATGCGTGATGTCGCTGCTATCGTACTTGTTTGGCTTTTGGGCGACGCCCACGAATACATAGGGAAATTTTCGAATCACATCGCCAAACAGTTGTTCGGATTCCGAGATTTCCGGCACCGCGTGCATCATGACACGAACTTTTCGGTGCGCCTCAAAAGGATCATCGCCCTTGGCTGCTTCGCGAGCATCATCGAGCACCGCCTTGCCAATGTCGACAATTCGACCTCGCCATTTTTTGGTGATGTCTTCCATCCGTTCACCGTAATTGTCTTCGATGAACGTCAGGATTTTCCGAATCGAGGGCAGGTCATTGCTGTCCGCTTTCTGCTCGATCATTTTGTCATAGCACTCGCTGATCGCCCCGACCAATCCACCCGCCTGACCGGCGTAAACGAATCGTGGATTCCTGTCGTAAAGCTCCTCAAACACGGTCAGGGCATCGGAATACTTGCCTTCTTTTTTTAGCCGTTGTCCATCGACAAACAGATAGTTTTCAAGCGCTTTTCGGATTTGAGGATTGACCCGATTTCGGTCGTAGAGGAACAGGTAACCTTTGAATGCCGTGTCGAGGTCAAGTTGTTTCATGGCACGGTTGGCTTCTGCCAAGACCAAGTCCTCAAACGTTGAAATCTTTTCGATACTGCTCCAGGGAACTTGGTACGATTGGCTCGTATCGTTAGCAAAACGAAAAACGCAAAAGCCCGGCTGCCCCAGGTTGTAGGGCGGATTCAGCTTCTCACCATCCTGATTTCTCAAGACGGGAAAAACGTGAAGTATGGCGTATTTGTTATCCTTGTTGAGGCGAATTTCGACGAACTCGTCGCGCTCGATATAGGCCGCCGTGTCCTCTGGATCCCAGCCGTACAGTTTTCCCGATTCCTGACTGGGCCTTTGATTATTACGATTGTTGCCGCGATTTCTTCGCTGTGCAAAAACAGAATCGCAAAGGCCGCCAATCACGAACGCGACCACCAAGCTCAACAACAAGCTCTTAAGCCACAGCGATTTGCGAATTGAGTTCCCTGATTCCTGTCGCATCATTGCCTTACTCTTGATCGGTGATTCCCGTTACAACCGCAATTCGTTACTTCAATGCATCCATTGGAACAACGTGGACGGTACCATCGCGTCCACTGATCAATAACTTGTTGTTGGACAAAACAGGCACGCCAACAATGGGCTGGCCTACCGATACGGTTTTGACACGTTCGCCCGTTTCCGGGTTGACGACAACGAGGTTGCCATTGCTAAAGGCCACAACGGTTAGGCCGTCCAGTTCGACCGGCGCGCCAGACATGGACTCGTTGTTGATTGCCATTTTCCATTTGGGTGCACTGTTCGCGGTGCCTTCCGCCATTTGCGAAGCGTCGTAATAGGCCAATTCATTGGTCGACAACTGCAACACGAATCCGGCACCCAATTTGTAAGGGCCTTTGACGTATCCGTTTTCCAGTTCATGCGTCCCGATGCGCGACAAGCCGCCCTCGGTTTTGAAAACGATGATTCGGTCGCGCGCCCCGTCGTTGTCGATCGCAAGCACTTTGCCACCCAAATTAAATAGCGGCGAAAGGAGCTTGTTACCATGATCAAGCTGACTGGCCTTCTGAATGTCTTTGTCCGAAACATCCAACAAGTAAAGGACACCTTTGTCTGCATCACCGATTGCGAATTGATTGTCGCCGGTCACACAGGGTCGGCTCCACCGAATATCGTTGCCCGGTTGGACTTCCGGCTGAAACGGAGTGCCTACCGACTGCCCGCTTCCCGGATCCACTTTGACAACCTGGCCTCGTCGCGAGGCAACGATCAAATGGTCACCCAGGCCGATTGGCTTGCAGCCAGGCGTGTCCGCCGGGGCAATCAACTCAACCAAGCGGGAAACTCCGGTCGTTCGATCCTTGTCGATGCTAAGAATCTTTGAGCGATTCAGAGGCCCGACATAAACCCGTTTCCCGGGGCCCAGTTCGACGACGTCATTGAAAATCAGATTGCTGATAATTCGCGTACTGAGCGCACTAGGCGTTCCCGAATAACCCGATTGCATCAACGATTGGGTCAGAGGAAAAATATCGCCCTGCGCGGATACGACATAATACGCACCGTCTTGTTCGGCTACGCTCCCGGCAAGGGGAGCCGAAAGATCCGTTCGCCAGATTTCCTTGTATTCTTTCTCCGAAGGATCAATCGCGGCGACTGACGCCATGGTCGAGCCTTCGCGCCGACGAAGCGTCAACGCGACATCCCCTTTTCGCACCAAGGGGCCAAGGAACACGTCGCGACCATTGGTAATCAAGTCGCGGCGGAATTTTTGCTGAGATTTGATCACGCGAAAACGCATCATGCCCGTATTGGCGATCCAGATTCTTCCGGAAAAGGCCATGATGAAATGTTGCATGCCCACCATTTTGAGTTGGCTGGCAACACTGTCGTCCACCGAGAAACGGAACGAAGCCGAAACCGAAACCGGGTTGTCGGTATCGGCCTTGTTGATTTCAAGCAGCTTCATGTCACCGGTGTCCGATGCCAATACGACCCAACGATCAAATTTGTACATCGGCGTGTTGACAACGCCTTCGGTGAATCGCTGAACGTATTGGACTTCAACCAGTTTTTCACCGTTATCTTCGATTCGGTAAACGTGAAGATTCGAATAGTCGCCACCGTTCACCAACATCAAAACATGGCCGGCAATCGTAAACGGCGGTACCGTCACGGAGCCCGGAACGTGATCAGGGCCGACAAACGTCACGTTCTTACAGGTCATGTCCGCCGTCGAAATGACGTACATATTCGTGTGGGAACCCGGTTGGTAAATAAAGCTCGAATTGGCTTCGGCGGAAGTCGACGTGATTTGTGGCAACCGTGCTGCAACTTCCGCTGCACCATCCGATGCATTCAATCGAACGACCTGGCCATCCAAGGTCGTCACGATCACATACTGACCAACCACTTTGGGTTGATGAAAACCGTTATCCAACGTCTGTCGCCAGACCAACTTTCCGGATTCCGATTCAACGCAAGTCAACTCATTGCGGTCACGACTGGTGACCAGCAAACGGCTTCGTTCCCCATCCATCCATTGCGGTTGGAAACGGGTTCGAGTTCCGACGTATCGACGCCAAACGATCGAACCATCAATCCCGCGAATCATGTAGACCGCGCCATCCACCAGGAATGGGACCAACTCATTCTCCAGCCCGATCGCTTTATCGCCCGACTGGCGGGCAACCACAATCGTGTTCTCGACGATTGAGGGAAGCTCCGAATTGGAAGCCTGGAAAGGAGGTGTAAACGGTTTAACGTTGTTTCGCTCTGCCACAGAGGCTGCCTGGATCGCTTTTTGCAAAGCTTCACGCGATTTCAGACTTGGGTACTCCGATGTCAATCGTTGGTAAGTCCCGAGGGCTTCATTGGTTTTACCCTCTTTGGTGAGAGAATCGATTTGCGTAATCGCCGTATCGTAATCCTCTTCCATTTTGATTTCGCGCTCGATCTGGCGTTTCTTGTCCATGACTTCATCAATGACTTTTTCCGTTACCGGACGCTGACGAAGTTTGGTTGGAATGTAAGAAGGCGTGTTGACCAGAGCCATCGCTTTTTCGACTTTGCCAAGAATCTCCTTCTTGGTTGGAATGTCTTTTTCTTTCAACGCCTGATTGGCAAAACCAAGTGCCGTATTCGGCAGGATATCGGCCAACGTTTCTCGAATTTCATTGAACTCTTCCAGCGTTTCAATCTCGGTCAGTTGAACCGTGCAACGCCGATAGGTCTCATCCCATTGCTTGGCTGTATACGACTGGGCAAGCAGCGAGCGAACCCGATAAACCTTGGCAAGATCAACACGGTCTTCCGTTGGATAATCTGCGATGAATTGATCATAGTTATCCATCGCGCGACCGAATTCACCGCGAACGTGCGCGTCGGCAGCGTTTTTCCATAGATCGTCAGCCGGTGTTTTCCAAAACCAGAACACAAGCAACACACCGACGATCACGAGGATCCCGATGATTGCGGGAGCGATAAATAACCACTTCGATTTCCACGGGTCACCGGACTGTCGCTTTCCTGCGAAGCCAACCGGTTTTTCTTCGACCGGGTGTTCCCCGGAAGTCCCCGCCATTCCCGGGTCGGCACACGGGTCCCCAAATGGATCCATGCCGGGGGCTGGCATCGGCGCGGCCATTGGCGCGGGCGCCGGAGCCGCCAGGGGATCGACGCCTTGTTGCATCGTATTCTCAATGCTCTCGATTTGATCGATCGCGACTTCGTGGACTTCTTCCACGTCGACTTCAATGATTTCGTCGGCTCCGATCTCATGCTCTTGATCGAAGTCCATTCGGGTTGCATCCGAGGGGTTTGGCTTGATTTCTTGCGGATCGACGGCAATCAGGTCGTCCGTATCGTGCGCATTGTCTTCCGGCTGGGAAACGACGATTTCCTCGTGAACGGTGTGCCTTGAGGCGTCACTGACATTGGCCAGCAACTTGGCGACCTGTCCTTTTGTCAACTGTTGCTTGTCGACCAGGTACTTTGCGATCGACTTTGGCGTCACGTTTTTTGACGGGTCGGCCACTTGCTTACGGATTTTGGCCAGCACCTTGTCGTCGACAATGCCAAGACCTTCAACCTGTTTCAAGAATTGATCCGCGGACATTAATAATCCTTATCCGTTGTTTGCATTTCAATGGTTCCGATACCGTACACCCGCGCGGCGGAGTAGGTAGCGATCAGTTTCTTCAGAGCGGACTCTTCATGAGCCAAAATGACCAGACGTTCGGGCGCATAATCTTCGGTCGCCTGGCGGAGGATTCGCTGCATTTCAAGGTCGCTTCCGGCCTCGATTTCTTCTTCACTGCGAATCGTAATGTGATAGGTATTGAATTGGTCGATAAAGACCTCGACGTAGTCGTCCTGATCTTCGGGAATTTCTTCGACAACGGTCGAAGGCTGATCGGACGTCGGCTTCGGCTGCTCAACACTTCGGATGACCGTGAATGAAGCCGTGATCATGAAGAAGATAAGAAGCAAAAATGTCACATCGACCATCGGGGTCATGTCCATCTCTTCGGCGGAGCTATCCCGCTTCATCTGGAAACCCACATCGGGTTCTTCTTCCTCTTCCTCTTCGAATCCCTTCCAATCGAATCCTTTTTTGTCTTCGAGAGCTCCGACTGGAGGTGGGACGGGAAGCGCACCGCGCTCGTTTTCCTTGACCGGTGGACGGTCTTCGGATTCGTATTTCATCCGACCGGTGGGTGCGACCAGGTCAAAGCCGTCATCATCCGGGTTTTCGGATTCTGGATTGTTGTTCATCGCCTCAGCCTTGAAATGACTGTCAGGGTTGTCTTTGGTTCCGTCAGATTTTTCGCTTTCGGAGTTTGGATCGGTTTCGGATGGAGAGACGAGAGGCACTTGAACGAAATTGTTGCAATCGGCACAGCGAACCCGGCGCCCCTGGATGGAGTCGCTTGCTCGACGAATACTGTTGCAAATCGGACATTGAAACCTAAAGGCCAATTTCGTTGTTTCGGGTTACTTCAATTTTTTGTTTTCAACACCGACAAGTAATTGCCGGTCACCAACACTTTCGGCGGATGCAGCCGCAATTTTCACACGTTCGACCAGCCCGTTTTTACTGTCACCATGCGCCTTGATCATGATGTATTCCAACGACTGATCGGCAAGCAAAGTCGCGTCCACATAGTCGCGAATCTGGTCGGCGATTTCCTCTTCCGAGCCCTCGATTTTGCGATCACCTTTGGAACCGATAAAAATGGTCCCGTCGTCTTCCGCGCCGGTGACGTCAATGTAGATCATCACGCAGTCTTTCTCCGGAATATTGGAAGCGACTTCGGAAATCGGGAGCTTCACGTTTTTCTTGGGGTCCATCTTGGAAACGACCACAAAAAACGCCAGCAGCAGGAACGTGATATCGATCATCGGGGTGATGTCCATTTCGGCATCTTCTTCCCGATGTCGTCGAATTGTCAGTTGGCCAATAATGCTCATCTTAAATGCTCGAATTTGACGTTCCCGGCTACCCGATCGAGCAGCCATTCCAGTTTATCCGTTTCCAACTCGAATCCCAATGTTTTTCCGTTGCGGAAACTATTTTGGGTGTCGAATGTTGGCTTCTCGGAAGATTTCCAGGAACTGGTTCAAACCGTAGGAAACGAGGTCTTCCATTTTTCGAATTCGAACATTGATACTGGCAACACAAAGTACCAGCGGAATGGCGATTGCCAGGCCGCACGCGGTCGTGATAAGAGCAAACTGAATATCGCCCGCAAGCTGCGAAGGGTCAATTTCCTGGGTCGGATCCGATAGCTTGGCAAACGCCGCCATCATCCCCATAACCGTACCAAGCAGACCAATCATCGGTGCCGCCTTGATCACGGTGTTAACCCAACTGAGGCGAAACTCAAGATCCGCCAGCACGTCCCGCTGGAACCGGTCCGCCACTAACTGTTTGACTTTGGCGAAGCCTAATTTCCTATTCTCAATCGCCATAAACGATAACTGGCACATTGCCCTGCGGTCACCCTCACAAGCAGCAGCGGCTGAGCTGTAATCACCCTTGGCCAAATGTTCTTCGACGGCCTCAAGAAATCGACCTTGATCGGCTTCGTTTCGAAATCGTTTTTGAGCAACGCGATTCCAAACCATGATGACACAGAATGCGCCCCATAATGCGATGCCCGCCAACACAACGTAAACACAATTCCCCAGAATGGTAAAAACGGTTTCCATTAAAAAGTACTTCCCAATTCGAATGCGTGTTCGTCGAATGTCGACCGGACGAGGAGGGTGGTGTCGACAATGGATGAAGGAACCAAGCCTGGTTCCCCAGAAAAGGATCGACGGCAAATTCCCCAAAATACCGCTTTTAGTTTGATTGAGATTGAACGAAATCACAACCACCTTGTCGGCAATTTCGTTTGAATCCAATGTCCAGCGGCGACGATTTTACGAATCTGAGATGGAAAAATTCCCGCGAACTCAACGGTTTTGACTTGACGAATTCGCGGCCGTTAAGTTGGCACAGACAGAAATCTTCAAAAAGCAAATCGACCGGTGAGCGCCCGCTCCCGGCCGATCCTTTATTTCGCTCGCACCGCTGCGAGAAGCGGCGATGCCAATTGCCTCGCCCATAGGGAACGCGTTATTTTCGAGAGCCGGGCATGCCGTAGACAGGACGAGCACGCGAACCCGTTTCGACCGTCGGTGAATCCGGTTTCGGATTGGTCTGCGGCTGGGCCGGTACCTGCCCGGTTGTGGATTGCCCAACATTGCCGGGCAACTTGGCGTTGGTCGGTGGAATTCCGACGTTTCGATTGAATCCGCCATAAGTCACATGATGCGATCCGGTATTGTGCTTTTGCAATTCTCGCATCATCTCCGGAGTCACACCGCGCGGAAGCGGTTGCGATGCCCGCGCCGTTTCCGGTTCGGGCTTCGCCTGCGGTGGATGAGTCGGCGGGTTAGGCGGCAAAGCGGCCAGCCGTTGTCCTAACTGCCGATTCATCTTGATGGTCGTCGCGCGAACCGAAGTGGATTGTTGCAACTGAGCCCCTCCGGGATGGCGGGGAATCTCATGATTCACTTGACGCGATGGAAATTTGTTTTTTCGAGTGATTTGGGTTCGCCCGACGGAATATCCGGATTGAAGTTTCTGGATCTCATCCTCGGGGCGGGCCGATCCTGGAAGGACGACCACGTCCTGACCACCGCGAACCACTCGTCCATCCGCCGTTTTGAAGATCGGAATCAGAGTAATCGAAGTTCGCATGCCTCCGATACGATCCCAGGGAACCCAAACGCTGTAAGAGTCGCCAAGCTCAGAAACGCTATGATGATTCTGAAACTCGTCGCGTTCGTATTCGTAACGGCGATCCGCGTCACTGGATTCTTTCGAATCCGAATCGTTGTAGGCATAAACGACCAGCTTGCCATCAGCCCGGACGGGTTTGTTCTTGGCGTCAAAGAAGTAGATTCGACCGCCAAACCCTCGTGTGGGCGGAGCGTCGGCGCTGGTATAAGTCGAATTGGACCAGACGATTGCCATGCGGACAGGCTCACCAAACTTGATATCTTTGGTCTCGTCCTGCTCTGCATTTCTGGTCATCCCCTCAGCGGGATTCCAAATCTCCGGCCCTTTGGATTTCTCCAACATCTTGCATCCACTCAGCGTCACCAACATTGCGACAAGACCGAACGAAAAAAGAACTCGAGATGTCATTCCAATCTTCCTTGATTGAGCTGTGAAATCCGGGGGCGGAAAAAAGGTCTGGCCGGAAATTCGGCCAGACCGCGATTCTCAAAAAAAGGTAAACTAGCCAGGAAATTGCCCTGGGTAAGGCGACTGCTTGGCCGGTTGCTGGGTCCCTTTCTGCCCATTCAATTGTCCCGCATTCCGCGTTTCGCTGGAAACATTCTGTTCAAAGCTCTGTCGCTGAATCGTCGTCTGGCGAGATGTCGGTGGGACGAACGATGCTACGGGACGTGACGAGTCTCGCCGGATCTGTTGATCGTTTTGAGATCCATCGGTCGGTTGGGGAAAGGGAGCCGGGGCAAACCGCGTGTTGGTTTGCGGAGTCCCTTGCATTCTTGGTTGCATGGTTGGTTGCATGCCCGGTTGTGAACTTCCCTGCCGCAGCGACCCATTCCCAGTTCCCTGAGGGTACTGAGTTGGAACCGGTTGGTTGTAGATCGGTTGTTGATGCTGAGTCTGTGGTGAGACAGAACGCATGTTGTTGTTTTGGAAGTTCCGTTGGTTGATCGCGTTTTGCGATTGAGGCCGGATTGCTCCAGGGTCCTGGTCAGGATTGATGACCATGGTCGGTGCACCAAACTTCGAAGTTGCCGCGTAAGGATCGTAGTTGACCGAGCCAAAGTTGTTGACGACGTCCGCCAGGCACCAGTGCATTCGGTCCATTTCGACCTGATTCTGGTGAGCCACATCGTCTTCTCCGTAGAGAATGTAGGGAGTCATCACGATCAAAAGCTCGGTTCGAGCACGCTCACGAGATTCGAAGCTGAATAGTGGCCCGATGGCTGGAATGTCACTCAAGATCGGCAGCCCACGCTTACTGTAGGTGTCGGTCTCCTGGATCAAACCGCTGAACACAACCGTTTGGCCCGACATGGCCTGGATCGTTGTTTGAGCCGACGTTGTGTTAATTCGAGGAGCTCGAATCACTTGGCCGTCATTGGTTACGAATACGGCAGTCCCTTCTTCCTCCGCTCCAAGACTTGACTTGGTAACATCGACGGCCATCACGATGCTTCCGTCGGTACTGACTCGAGGAGTCACGGACAAGATGACACCGACTGTTACCGGTGTGGTCGAGTTCGTGATCCCGAAGTTCGTTTGACTGACTTCTTCGATAAATCGAACCTCTTCACCTACGGAGATCGCACCTTGAAGGTTATCCAGGGTCGTGATCTGTGGCGTCGCCAAAATTCGCGTTCGACGGCGGTCTTTCAACGCTCGCATCAAGATGTTGATGGATTCGTTGCCCGCCGACAGAACCAAGCCACCGTAACCGGTTGTTGAGTTGGTTCGTCCAACGCCAAGGTTCGACAGGGCCTGGCCCGCCAAAGCTTCGCGAGTTGCCAATGCCAGGTCCGTCGTATTGTTGCCCAGCAATTGTTGATTGAATGGGAAGCCAACCACCCCAACGCCGCGATCAAACAACAGGGAATCTTGAATTCCAACTTCGACGCCGAATTCGGTGGTATCGCCGAGCGAAACTTCAGCAATCAAAATTTGAACTTTCACCATCGGTGGCCGTCGATCAACCGTGCGAATGACTCGCTCAACCTCGGTAATGTACTCAGGGCTTGCCTGGATAATCAGCGAGTTACTGAAGGGCTCCGCGATCACGGTTACGTTTCGGCGAGTCGACGCGAAATCGGAGGCCGAGTTTGGATCGATCGTGTCGTTCAACGTTTGACGTGAATCCAGCCAAGCGTTGATGACTTCGGCGATATCCGGAGCCGGGGCATTGGCCAGGCGATAAATATTGACTTGTTGGTCACGAATATCCTCGTCAACGTCCAGGCGAAGCAAAAGGTCGTAGACCACCTGAAGGTCGCCGGCGGAACCCGAAGCAATAATGCTGTTGGTTCGCGGTTCAAACGTGAATCGCAAGTTGGCGAGCGACGCTCCGTCGGTGTTGGCAGCCGCTTGAAGTGGCAAGACCGAGTTGCCCTGACCTCCACCACCGCCACCGGCTTGTCCGTTGAACAAAGCCTGAAGCATGTTGTAGAGCGTTTCCGCGTTACCGTTAACAATTTGGAAGACCTTGATCTGGGTCTCGACATCGGGAATCTTGTCCAGCTGACGGATTAATTCCTTGATCAATGGAATGCTCTTTCGAGGTCCTTGGACGACGAGAGAGTTGCTGTTGGCGTCGGCTGTAATTCGCACGTCAAACATGAAGCCGGACTCGATCAGTCGGCCATCCCGGTCCAACATCATCATTCGCAACTGGGCCGAACGAACCTGTGAGACGACGCTGTTTGGGTCGGCCGCACCGGCCTGTCCCTGAGTTACATCGCCACCAGCACCTTGTCCTCCACCGCCTTGGTTTCCACCAAGACCGCCTTGGCCCACGGGACGCTGCCCGTTACCGGCACCCGGCAGTTGACCGTTGATCGCGTCTTGAAGCACCAAGGCCAGTTCCGCGGCAACTTGATTTTTCAATTGAACGATCTCAACGACGTTGGCAGGTGAGTTGGCGTCGCCCTCGATGTCGAGGCTTTGAATGATCTTGTCGACTTGAATCAGGTCAACAGGACTTGCTTTGACGATTAGCTGGTTACTGCGGAAATCAGCCACGGTGACAACCGTTTGAAGCTGGCTTCCGTCAGCCGCTGTTCGCTGGCCTCCAAGGAAATAGCCGTCCACGCGGTTTTTCGCGTCAACAGCAGACATGTTTTTAAGCGAATAGACTTTGAAATCTGACGCGCGATTGTCGGTAGGCACATCCAATTTTTCAATCAAAGCTTTAACGCTTGCGACCGCACCGGTCGGACCAACGACCATCAAGGAGTTAAGCTCTTTGATTGGTGAAATCGTGACCGAACCCTGTCGGGCTTGGAAATTCGCATCGTAGAGAGTCTGAATTTGTGGCGCGATGAGTTCGGCGTTTGCGTTCTTGAGTTCGATTGTTTCGAGGTTGGGTTTTGATGATTCGGCCGATCCGATCAATTTGTTGATCAAGTCCTGGACGCGTTTGACGTCCTCTGGATTTTCGCCGCGAACGATGATCGTTCCCAACTCGGGAATGACTTCGATTCGGACGGGGCCGATAATCCCACTATTGTCATCCTGTTGAACAGGCGGCAAATCCTGATTCGGATTGGCGGGATCCTGATTAACACTTGAAACGACGGCCATCTTGTTGGGGCGAGCATTGTTCTGGTATCGAACGGCTCGGCGTACGTCGTTTTCCTGACGGCGACCTTCCTGCGGAGATTCCTGGTAGGAAGTCAGCATGTTGACCGCTTTGGTCAAGACTGGCGTGTCAGCCGCTCGCATCGCAACCAATTTTTGTTGCTCGTTTCCGATTTGTCCGCCACTATCAAGGGCTCGGACCACTTTCTGCCAGGACTTGGTCAGATTCTTGGGTCCGTGAAACGTCAATCGATTGTTGACGCGATCGATTCGCATCACGACCGAATACTCGGAAGGCTGACGGGTGCTCTGGTAGCGACCGGTCGGCAAAACGACCTTCATCTGTCGACCGTCTTTTTCGGCTTCGGCGGCGATTGCGCGTCCCCACGTGCGGACCATCGCCGATTCGAATTGTCGCCAGTTCAGCCGCCGCAGTTGATAAGAATCACTTTCGGATTCTTCGGAAGCGAATGTCGACGGAAACGAAGTGTTCGCAGGCGTGGTAACAGCACTTCGATTTTCAATTTTTGCATGTTCGCGGAGTTCGTCCGCTTGGGTGACCGTATGCTCTGACGGCCGTTTGTGTTGCTGGGCAATCACTCCCAAAGCGATCACGAGTCCTCCCAATAGGGAGAATGTAATCACGATCGGTCGGCGCGCAAGCCCTTTGCGCGTAACTAAATTGAAAACAGTCATTTCTCGTTTGTCCGTGTTTGGCTGACAGGCAACTCGTGGTTTTTGGGTCACCACGCAGGGTCGTGTCTTCTGTCCGCTTTCGTCGTAAAGATTCTGGGTCTTACGTAGAGTCGCGGGATGTCAGGGCGCGACATCACTTCTTGTCCAAAATCATCGGCATCATCCCGAGAACCCGTGCAACTAAATCGACCGCTTCAACCGGAACTAGCCAAATAAATTCACACCTGGCCGTTAACTTGGAGAAATTGGAATGGGGATTCTGATAAATCGGGCGGGTGTTAAACCCAAGTTCTTGCTTGCAAGGCGGAGTTCGAGCCCGATGGTCGCCTTCCGAGATTGGGAAACGCTTACCCAGCCGGATGTGGGATGTTTGAATAACCTGGATGAAAAATCGCGAGCGGGGCACCGTTCGATGCAAAGCGCGATCGGGCGTTCAAGTCGAGGAGTGGACTGCCATCAGGTTGTTGATCGAAAACTGAGTGTCGGCCGAAAACTTCGACGCCGCTCGAACATCGGCAGTTGAAATACGCCGGTCTAAAATGCGCCGGTTTGAAATGCGCCGGTCTGAAATCCTCTGACTGACCTTGTACCTGCCCGTGATCTCGTTGATCTAGGAAAATTTTCGAGGGAGTTTTTGTGTTCTCAGTTGAGCAGCTCAATTTCGCCTTGGAAAAAAACGCGAAGTGCCCGCTCGGTGGAACTTTTTTTCGAGGCAGTTTTTTGCAGGCTTTTTAAAACCTGGGACCGCCATTGGATGTAAACCCGGTTAGCTGTGATTCAAATCCTCTACTTCCAACGGAATCCCTAGCTGCGAACCACACCGCCTTGTGAACTGGAATACATATCCTGCAAATGCAGGAAATTTCCGTAAGAAATTTATCATTGGCGGCGTCTTTCGTTTTGTCGCGTTTTGCAGGCAAAAAACAACTTTTGCTGGCGCTAACGCGAATTTTGACTCCGAAAAACGGTCTTCAGCGGCGTGAACTCGCGAACGGCAAACTGATTGGAGTCGTAACAGTAAGTGCGAGAGGCTTGTCGGAGATTTTTTAGGAACAGGATCTGTAATGCCCCAGAATTATTGGCATATCCATCGTTGCGATTTGTTTTCGCGTTTGAATGAGGAAATTCTTAGAAGGGTCGAAAGTCGGTCGAAAACCCGCAGCTTTCGTAAAGGTGAACCGATCTACCTGCCCGCCGATGTTGCTGACGGCGTTATGCTCTTGATCAATGGGCGAGTCCGGATTTGCCACCTGACACCCGAGGGCAAACAGTCGATTCTGGTTTTCGTGGATCCAGGCGAGATTTTCGGCGAACTTGCGGTTGTTGAAGGTCAGCAGCGAAACGAATACGCGGAGGCCGCGGAAAACTGCCAGGTCGTGGTCATTCCCAAAGCGGATATGCAATGGCTGATGCACCAGTATCCCGACGTGTCATTTGGTATCACGAAGTTGATCGGAACGCGAAGACAAAGAATTGAAAAGCGACTTCGCAATTTGCTATTCCGTTCCAACCGCGAGCGCCTCGTCCTGCTGCTGCTGGAGTTGGTTGAGCAGTACGGCCAAGTCGAAAATGGCGCAACTCACTTGAATTTGAAGCTTTCCCACCAGGAATTGGCCAACATCATCGGCAGCACGCGGGAGACCGTGACGGTCGTGCTTGGCAAATTGCAATCGGAAGGATTTCTTGAGATTGCAAGGCGTCGAATCAAGATCTTGAATCTTCCGGGATTGGCTCGACAAGTCCAGGAAAAGGTTCCTCAACTGCGATCCCAGAATCCACCCTCGGCCGCCGGCAGTCCGCCCAATTCGGGCACCCCGGCCGCCAATGAGCGGATTGGTTCAGAATTTCACCAACGCAAAGTTGGCATTATTTAGGCAGTGTGATTTGCTCAACTGACCTCAATTGACCCGCGGGTCGATAATAGTCTGTACACTTCCAAGTACAGTCCACGGACTCTTTTGCGAATCGAACACTCGGTTGATTCGCAACTCGCCTCGAACAGCCTATGAACAAAAACTCGTCCAAAGACAAGTGGGACAGTTGTCCTTCGGGTCTCATCAGTGAATTAAAAAAGTCAAAGACCGCGGAGCGCCGTCGGTTCCTGCTTGCCGTTGGAACGGGCGCTTCCGGAGTTCTCATCGCGAGTCTTATCGGTGGTTTCTTTGCCGAAGGCGAACCCGCTGCTCCCATCAAGAAGTTTTACTCGTGCGACGAGATGAAAGAGTTGGTGGCCAAGTTCTCACGCCGGGAGTTTAGTGAACACGAGATGGCGATGATCCGAACGCACCTTGAACTTTGCCCGCCTTGCCTGAATCTTTACGAGGCCAACGGAATTACTTTGTTCAAAATCTCTGGCAGTCAAAACGCCAAGAGTTTCAAGTGCATGACGTAGGCATCTTGCCGTCGTGGCACTTCTCCGCCCAACGAAACAAACATGCGCCAAACGACAAGTCGTACTCGAGCTTGAGCACGCACCTAATTGCACTGGTACCGAAATACCTGACGGTTTCGCTTGCCAACACCGGCAGTCGCTGACGGGCTCTCGCTAACGGGCTCTCGCTGACTGGCTCTCGCTCAAGCCGACGCGTCCGGGCCCATCATTTCGGGCGTCCTGGTCATCACCGAATCCGCTTTCTCTTCAATGTCATCGCTGATCGAAAACGGCGTCCGCGTGAACAACTCAAAGACATCGACATAAATCTTGTAGAAAACGGGAACCAGGAACAGGATCAAAATCGTTCCTGTCAGCAAACCGAATACAAGACTTGCCGCCATCGGGATCAAAACCTGAGCCTGGAAAGAGCGTTCCAGAAGCATCGGGAACAAACCGGCGACCGTCGTAAATGAGGTCAGCATGATCGGTCGGAATCGACGCTTCCCGGCAGCAACCAATGCATCGTAGATACTTGGAAACTCCTTCGCGTGACGGTTAATAAAGTCCACCAAAACAATGGAGTCGTTGACAATGACGCCCGTCAACGCGATCAATCCAAACATGCTGAACAACGTCAAGTCGAGTGACATGATTGCATGTCCAAAAATTGCCCCCAAGGCACCAAATGGAATGATCGCCAGGATAATCATGGGCTGAATGTAGGAACGGAATGCCAATACCAGCAGGCAATACATGCAGAACATGGCGATGACAAAACCGACAAACATGCTGAAGAACGCGTCGGCTGACTGTTGGGCTTCGCCTTCCCAATCGACCTGAACCGTGACGCCCTTTTCGACTCGGTATTTTTCGATTAACTCCGGAATGACTTTGGTTTTCATTTCGGCGACAATCGCCCGTGAGTCGGCCTCACCTTTCTTCACGTCGGCGGTGATCGTAATCGAACGATACCCATTGATTCGATTGATTTCTGCAGGTGCCCGGGACAGCTCCAGATTGGCAACTTCCGTCAGTGGATGAGCATTGCCCTGATTGTCACGAACTCGAATCTCCTCAAAACCCGAGAAAGAGTTACGCTCGGTTTCGGGGTAACGAACCATGATTTTGACTTCGTTTCGACCGCGCTGAAGCCTCATAACTTCGCTGCCATAAAAGACACTACGGACGTTGGATGAAAGCACGTTTTCGTCCAGATTGAGCGCCTTCCCTTTTTCGTTAAGCGTGAGGATCATCTCCAGTTTGCCCTCACGCATATCATCTTCGATGTCGTAGACGCCTGCTTTGGTTGCCAGGTACTCTTTGACTTCTTCGACGGCCTCATTCAATTCAACCGCGTCAAAACTCGGCGCGAGCAATTTCAGCTCAATTTTCGCCCCGCCAGGTCCCATGGAAGCGGAACCGAATTGAATCGAATCAACTCCGGGAATCTTGGGCACTTCTTCGCGCCACATTTCGGTGATTTCCTGGCTTGTGACGGTTCGTTCCGCCGAAGAAACGAGGTCAACCTCGACGGTTCCGACATGGCTCCCATTGGTAACGCCATTGGGACCTCGCCCGGCACTTCCAACCTCGCCCGTGCGGCGATAGACGATTTCGACAACATTTTCCCCACGTTCGTCATTGATTCTCTCGCGAACGCGTTCAATGGCCGCTTCAAGTTCCTTGGTGCCGGCATCCGTAAACTTCTCAGAAGTCCCGTCCGGGAAAATGACCGTTGCCGAAATCTGGCGGCCATCGAGTTTCGGAAAGAACTCGAAGGGAACCAGACCAGCCCCGACAAAACCGCCCGCAACGATGAGCACCGCCGAACCGGTCGCAACAACCACGCTCTTGTGGTTCAACGACCAATGCAACATCGGTGCATAGATTCGGTTAATGACAAACTTCATTCCGCCGTCGGCGAATCGATTGACTTTTTTGATTACCCACAGGAATGGCTTGAAAATATAAAGCGTGACGCTCACCATTCGCAGAAACAGGTTGTCGTCATGAGCAAGGTGAGCTGGAAGAATAAACGCGCTTTCCAGCAAAGAGATGAGCAACATCGCGATTACCGCGATCGGCATAACGGCAATGAACTTGCCCATCACTCCTGACACAAACATCAAAGGAGCGAACGCAATGATCGTGGTCAGCACCGATGCCGTCACACTTGGGATAACCTCGACGGTTCCCTCAATGGCGGCGCGCACGTAGGGAAGTCCCTGCTCCCTTTTCTGGTAAATGTTCTCCCCAATGACGATCGCATCATCGACCACAATTCCCAGTGCCATCAGGAACGCGAACATACTAAGCATGTTCAGAGTTTGTCCAAGCAAAATCAGAATGAACCCCGCGCCCAAAATGGAAACCGGGATTCCCAAAGCGACCCAGAATGAAAGTCGAATATCCAGGAAAATCGCCAGGACAATGAAGACAAGAATCAATCCCTGAAGCCCATTTCGGCTCAGCAAATCGATTCGATCCTGAACATCGAGAGACGTATCGCCCCAAATGGATACTTCGTAGCCTTGAGGCACTTCACGATTTGCAACATATTCACGTACCGTATCGACAACGGCAAACAAATCTTCGTTGCTTGTCCGTTGGGCAACGACCACCATTCCACGACTGCCGTTGATGAAATGCTCCGAAGTGGAGTCGACAAATCCGTCTTTGACGTTGGCAACATCTCCAATCGTTAACGAATCACCGTTGGATTGGGTTCGCAGAACGATGCTTTCAATTTCGTCGCCCGTGGTTCGCTTGATATTCCCCCGCAGCCTTAACTCCTGGCTGTCGGTTTCCATTTTGCCGCCCGGCAACTCGGTGTTTTGTTGACGGATAATCTGAGCAATCTGGTTGATGCTGAGCCCGTATTGCCGAAGCTGATTTTCGGAAACTTCGACATCGATCTGGTAGTCACGAGCCGCCACGATGTAGGCAGATGAAATCGCGGGTTGCCCTGGCGGTGAGATCATTCCGGCAAATGGTTTACGAATCCACGATTTCGGTGTCGCGGGTGGTAGTGTCAAAATCTCATCGCGAATACTCTCGGCCAATTCCCGGAGTTGCTTTTCGCGCGTGAAATCGTCCAGTTCGCTGTCTTCCGGCCCTTTGATCCCAATTGAAATTGCCGGAATCTTGAAGGTGATTTGCTGGACATTTGGATCCTCGGCGTTCTCTGGAAAGCTGGGAATCTGATCAATTTCAGACCGGCATTCGTTCAGGATCTTCTGAACGTTTTTCACATCGCTTTTGAGTTCCAGGATCAAGAAACCCGCGCTTTCACGGGCAACCGAAGTCATCTTTTTGACTCCGTCAATATTCCGCAACGCTTCTTCCAGCTTGATGCAAATCCCGTCTTCGACTTCTTCGGGGCTCGCGCCAGGGTAGGGGACCGTGACAAGCAGTATTTCCAATTCAAATTCCGGGAATACTTCTCGGCGCATCACCACCAGGCTGACCGATCCCACCAAAAGGGCAGCGATCAAAATGACATTCATAGCGGGCGAATTTTTGATCGCCCATCGAACCAAGCTCTTCATTTAATTCGCTGCCTTTTCTTTCGACTTGGTTTCCTGCTCCGTCCCAACAACTTCGACGACCGTGGTTTTTGGTTCGGCCTGGGCCATCGGGGTCAAAATAATTTGATCGCCGGGAAGAATTCCCGTTCGTCGGTCATCGCCAAGTTCAATACCTTTTTGGCTAGGATCAATTCGAACAACAACATACTTGTCGAATTGCCGCGAAGGATCGGGCGGTAAGCGATCTGCGATTTTTACTTTGTGTCGCTTCACAAGGGGCACCAATTGATTCGAATCGGCCGAGCCCTTGTACGATTCTGGTTTGGGCCCGAGGTAAGTTGTCCAAACATAATTGCCAGGTTGGACCGCCACGGCAGGGAATTGAATGAACTCCGGAGACCCCGGAGGGGACTTTTCGGTATCAATCTTGAATTCCGCTTTGACAAACATGCCGCGCAACAACGCCCGCTTGTCGTTGCCAACGTTGACTCGAACCAGCTTGTCGTCCTGCTTCACTTGCTTGGTCCGATTGACGACACGCTCTCGAACAACAATTCGACAAGGAACCATTTTCGTCATCTCGTCCAACTGCATTCCATCAAGGCTTTCGAGGACTCCATTCCAAACGAATTGTTCGTCGGAATTTCCGAAATTGGCTTCGATTTCCACGTTGATCCGAGGTACTTGAAACGCTTTCAAATCGATTTCGTCGATGTCCTGAATGCCAGATGACTGCAATTGGGACGATGTCGTTTCGGCCTTACTTGAAAGAGAATTGGGCGAGGGCCCGAGCGTTGATGGACCCGTTGTCGAATCTTGCCCATCGTCGCGTTGATCGCTCTTGGATTGATCCCGGGGCGAATTTTCCCAGAGCCATTGAATTTGATCCGGCCGCAAATTGCATTGGACCTCAACCTTTGCGTAGTCTTCGACAATGGCGATTTGGGTACCGCGCTGAACGAAATCGCCTTCTTCGGCCATATCCCTGACAATGATCCCATCGATTGGCGATTTGATCGTACATCGCGTGAGATTCAATTTGGCCTTTTCTTTTCGCTTCTCCGAAAGCGTTTTCGCTTGTTTCAAGCGTGCGATGTTTTTCTTCAAACTCGCAAGCGCGTTATCGGCACGAATTTTTGCTTGCTCCGCATTCGACTTACTCATTTCGGCTTGCAAAAGCTCGGAGGCCGAAATCGCATCCTGCTGTTTTAGTTCCTTCCTTTTGTCGTATTCATTTTTTTGAATACGGAAATCGTCTTCCGCCAGCTTTTTGGTTTTTTCCGCACCGGCCAATTCCGCCTGCTTCTCCTCCAATGAGTTGATCGCTTGTTGCAATTCCGCTTCGGCTTGATCGACGTCATTCTGGTAATCTTCATGATCGATCTTGTACAGAATGTCATCCTTGCGAACGATCTTGCCTGCTTGGCATTTCGGCGACTTTTCGACGATTCTACCGGCCACTTCCGGTGCGATTTTGATTTCCTGATGGGGCACGACGACGCCGTTGATGTCGAACCCGATTTCGCCCGAAAATTTCGTGGCCTTTTCGACCTTCACTTGCATGGGCCCTGTAATCGACTTTCGATTCTTGGGCGCTTTTTTGAAGGCCTGTAACCCAATCGCGGCTGCAATCGCCACGCCAAATATCACCGCCGACAGAGCATACTTCCACAAGCGAGTGAGCTTACGTGTTCTTCCAGTTTGGTTGGCTGCTGCGTTCATGGCTTTGTTTCAATCGAAGTGGTTGGTTTGTCCGTACTTTGTTTGGAATTAAAGGTTCTCGACTTTTCCCGATTCGAGACCTTCGGAAATCGATTTTGAATACTGCCGGATTCCGGCAAGACTGAACTTGGTAATGTGTTCTGTCAGCTGCTCGATGTCGTAATGCGATTTGCATTCGTCGGCGGAAATCGTCAATTGAATCATTTCCGCCGAATAGCGGTAGAAAAGAACCTGACCGACGATGCTGTAACCAATCTGGCGGACCTCATGAGCCTGAAGCCGTTCATGGGTTAACTGTTCAATCGCTGCCAACAAAACGTCAAAAAACGGTCGAAAATACTCTTCAACCAGGCGCCGACATGCCTCAGTCGGATTCATGACTTCGCGCATCAACAGCTGGACTTCCCAAGGAGCCGACTGAAGAGCCACCAAGCGATTCAGCAGGGTCGCGACAAAGGCACGAAGCTGGGATTCCGGGTCGGCAAAGCCGTTTTCCGGGAACGGAAACTTCTCGGCCCGACGCTGACGTGCGTGCCGAACCGTCTCCAAATACAGCTGACTTTTGTCGCCAAAGTAGTAGTTGACGCTGGCCACGTTGACGGATGCATGGTCACAAATTTCGCGCACCGTCGCAGATTCATAGCCCTTGGCCGCAAAAATCGGCCCTGCGCTCAGCATAATTCGCGTTTTTGTGCTCTCTTCGTCCATCAAATGAACGCTTTTTCCCGCCAAATCCAACTCATTTTCCCATTAAACAAGTGTATTAAACGCGTGTTTAAACTCAAGTTAAACGGGGTAAGTTTCAACAAATATTCGGATGATCGAAAATGGTCATAACGGATAGCCTGAATGCGATTTCGCTAACACTGAGATCCAAAGGACGAACGAAATCTCGCTGGCATCTGCTTTCAAAGCCCTCGAATGACGATTATCGTTCACAGGGGCCCGAAGATGGCCCGCCCATTTACTCCCGCCAACGCCAATCCGCATTGGCGCGCCCGGTTTGAACGGATTCAAAATGAAGTTTGCCATCATCATTCCCGACGGTTGCAGCGATGAACCGCAATCAACACTCGATGGCAGAACACCGCTCGAAGTCGCCAATATTCCTGCCGTAGACGAAATTGCCAAACGAGGCTTTGTTGGTCGAACCAATTTCGTGCCAGCCGCTTTCGACCCGGGATCGGCGGTCGCCAATATGAGCCTGCTTGGATACGACCCAAACGTTTTCTATTCCGGTCGAGCACCGATTGAGGCCGTGGCTCAAAATGTTTCCCTTGGGCCCAACGATTGGGCGGTGCGCTGCAACCTCGTTTCGGTCGAAGGCGGAATCATGAAAAGTTTTACCGCGGGGCAATATCCGTCAGACCTGGCAAAAGAACTTTTGGCGGAGCTTCAACATGAACTCCAACGTTCGAATTTGGCGCAAGAATTTGAAGTCGAATTCATCCCCGGCGTAAGTTATCGCAATATGCTGATTTGTCGAGGCAACCAACCGGATTCGATTCCTTTTGATTCGCATACCCGAACGGTCCCTCCGCATGATCTGACGGATCAATCGATCCAGAACGGTTTGCCGACTGGATCGGGTTCCGAATGGCTGCGAAAAGTCATGGAAGCGAGTCGCAAAATCTTTGCGAATCACTCGGCCAACCAGAAACGTTCCAAGCTCGGACAGACAGCGGCGACCGACGTGTGGCTTTGGGGTTTGGGGAAAACTCCCAAGCTTGGAGATTTCCAGGAACGTTTTGGCAAACGTGGCGCCATGATCACTGCCGTCGATTTGCTCCGCGGCCTGGCAAAACTTGTCGGCTGGTCGGTTCTGGAGGTCCCTGGCGCCACCGGTTACCTGGACACAAACTACGCCGGCAAGGGCCAAGCAGCCGTGGACGCTCTCGAAGCACACGATATCGTGATCGTTCACGTTGAGGCCACGGACGAGGCATCCCATGAAGGCGATGCGCAAGCCAAAATTGAAGCCCTGGAAAGTATCGACCAACACATCATCGGGCCGCTGCTGGGATTCCTGCAGAAACAGTCCGCATGGCGAATCCTCGTGACTCCCGATCACCCGACTTTCTTGAGAACCAAAACTCACAGCCGCGGCTACGTCCCGGTTGCAACATGCGGAACCGGATTATTGTCGGACGACTCGACCGCATACTCTGAAAATTCGGCCCAACGATCCAATCAAGTGATTGAAAATGGCCACGAGTTGATGCCGCGTTTCTTGAATCCCGAATCCACTTCCTTCATCGAATAGGTCGAAGAAAAGCGACCGTTATTGGCAGGGATTCGGCCCGGGAGACAGGTCTTCAATTTTGCAAAAGGGACAACGCTTCGGATCGCATTCGTCCAAATCCAATTCCGAGTCGTCCGATCGATAGGCAATGGTTTCCCGGTACCCGCAATCGAGACACTTCAACTCGTAGGAATCGATCGTGAGGTCATCCGCTTCAAAAAAGTTGTATTTGCAAACAAGATTACATTCCGTTTTCTCATGAGGGCATTTGCCACTTGGCGGCGATTGCCCTCATGAGGGCATTTGCCACTTGGCGGCGATTGCGGACGCATTATGACGGATCCTGTTTTTTTGCAACTTTGATTTTTGCCTCGATCTTTGCCGCGTCCAACCGTTTTTCCGCCGAAAGCTTTGTCAAATCAACCGGTTTGGCCCGGGCAATAACCGCGGCCACATTGGAGCGAATCATCAAGGTATTGCCTCGGGTTCGAAACGCCAACCGCAAATCCCCTTCGAAGTCCTCAAAACCCGCATCGGAAATTTTCAGGACGGCGAAGGTTGGCGATTCCTCCAGCGGGAACTCCAGTTCAACGACGAATCGCTCGTGATGCTTGTCGGTTTGCCGGACGGACTTGGAATCGGCCGTTACCTTTTGGTCACTCCATGAAATGCTCAGGTTACCAGCGACGTGGGCGGCGATTTCATTCTCAAACTCCGAAAGCAGCGTTTTGACGTCTGCGTTGGGTTCCTTGCCGGTAATCTTCGTGTAAAGCTCACCCAGGGTCTTATCATTTGCCCCAAGCGTGTATTTAACGAACAAACGATCGTTTCGTACGATGACTTCGTTGGACCTTTTGACTTGGCCATCTTCCAGTTCATGACCAAAGGAACACACTGGAGTTACCAAAACAAGGATTGCGATGAGCCATGTTATTCGCCACGCCGCATGCGCTGTCGTTGGTCCCGTCATAGGCCCTGTCATCCGTGCAAGTTTGTAGGCGGCAACCAACATCAGTTCTTGCCCAGTTCGGATCGAAACGGCTTACCTTGCTTGTAAAGTTCCAACCGAGACTCGTACTCTGCTTTGCTTTCGGAGCTGGAAAGTTTGACCGCGCTGGATTGTTTTTCGACCGCGGCAGCAAAATCATCGTTGCCAGCCAAAGCAGCCGCATAGGTATCCAAAAGCTCGCCCGTCTCGCCACTTTTTTCCAGCGCGACCCGAATCAACTTAATCGCTCTTTCGGAGTCGCGAAATTTTTCTTCGGGACAGGTGGCCAAGAACCAGGCGAATGCGTTCAACACATCCGTCATTTCGGGCGCGAGCTCAAATGCCGCTTCGTGATCGGCCATGGCCTTTTCAAAATTCTTTTTCCCCTGCCAGGCACCCGCCCGGTTGCTCAAGACAACAGGCGATTTCTGATCGATCCGGAGCGCCTTATTGAAATCCGAAATCGCGGCATCAAACTTCTTTTGCGAGACGAGCGCAATTCCGCGATTGCTGAGGGCGATCGCCATTTGTTGGTTCAGCTTGATCGAGCGATTAAAACACTCGATCGCCTGATCCACTTTTCCACGGCGATACAGAATCCAGCCGAGATTGTTGTGCGCCAAAGGTGACCTGGCATCGAGCCGGACCGCTTCACGGGCGTTGTCCTCAGCGGCCCTCAGGTTTTCCCGGGCAAGGTAAACATTCGCTTTCCCCATGTAGGCCTTCGAGTAAAGACGATCGATTCGCAGGGCTGAATCGAAGTCCGCCAAAGCCTTGTCGAGATTCCCGAGCGAATGGTGGGCACTGCCTCGGTTCTTGTAATGCGTCGGATTCGATTGGGCCAACCGAATTGCCTTCGTGAAACTTTCAATCGCCTTCTCGGATTCACCCGTGGCGATATGAATGAGCCCCAGATTCCCGTGGGCGCTGGCATAATTCGCGTTCAACTTGAGCGCTTCGTTTAGATCGCGTTTTGCTTCGTCGAATCGTCCCACGTCACTCAATACAATTGCCCGATTATTCCAAATGGTTGCAACCTTACTGTTTGCCTTAAGCGCGCTGTTGAGATACTCGATGGCCTTGCTGGATTCGCCTTTTTCGTAAGCGATCATTCCTAAGACGGAATAGGCATCGTAGTCTCGCTTATCGGTTCCCACTCGACGCTCATAGAGTTTCTGGGCGGTTTTCAGGTCCATGGTAAATTGCGTCGGCAACCACCCGCGAACTCCTTCGACCATGCACCATTTGCCCTGGATTCTCATGATCGTATTGATCGAGCCGCCATAGACTTTGCCAACCTTGGTCGACTGAATTTTGGTATCAAAATTCGAAGTGATCACGATTCGATCACCCACCGCTTGGCCGGCGAGAGGCTCCGCCCAATGGCAAATCGTGATACAAGCGGCGAAAACGAGGCAACCAAATCGAATCATCTGGAATCCGGAAGAAAAGCAAAGAAGAGTTGCCGATTGAGTCGGCACGAAGGTCAGGACCTTTTGAGCCTACACGAATCGAATCAGGATTCAAGCGCAAATTGCCGACCGCTATTTGCCGATGCAGAACTTGCCAAAAACGCGATCGAGAATATCGTCGGTATAAACGGTCCCAGCCACTTCACCAATCGAATTCAACGCCAGTCGCAGATCGGTGGCCAATAGCTCGCGGTCCGTATGCGCGACCGCCATTGCCTGTTCCAGCGATTGCCTGGCCGCCAACAAGTTCGTGTGACAACGAACCAGGGTCGTCGCCGTCAAGTTGTTGGCCTGCTGACTGGCAAGGCGATTCTCAATGGCCGCTACCAGTGTTTGCAATTCGGAATCGCCAGCGGTTTGACATCGAACAACCTGGCTAAGGGAAGGGTCACCAAGCCGCTCGGAAAGGATTCGCAGTGTTTCCGGGTCGGGGACAAGATCACATTTCGTCAGCAGGACCATTTCGTTTTCTGCGACCACCGTCAAACGGGACTTTTCCCATTGGTTCAAAGGGCGACTCGAGTCGATACAAAACAGTCGAAGTTCGGCCGTTTCCAACGCAAGAATCGTCTGCCTCTGAGCAATACGATCGATCTCCGATTCAACGTCATTCGATTCTTCAAACACCCCAGCCGTATCAAGCAATTCAAAAGCGACGGATTCGGTTTCGATTCGAGTCGTCAAGAAATCCCGTGTCGTTCCTTCGACGGGCGAAACAATGGCCGCCGCTTCCTGACTGAGACCGTTGAACAAACTGCTCTTTCCGACGTTGGGCGTTCCCACCAAAACCACTCGCGGAAGGGTTTCACTTTGTGAACGGGCTTGGATCTGTTCAAGGATCGCCGTAATTTGAGAGCCGGCGTTTTCGATCGCAGCAATCAATCGCGCCGTCGACACAAACTCGATATCTTCTTCAACAAAGTCGAGTTCGGCTTCCACATCGGCAAGGAGCTCAATCAGCGAATCTCGCGCTGCCTGCAGAGGCTTGGCCAAATTGCCTCCCAACTGTTCCAGCGCCGCTTGAAACTCGGCGTCGGAATTTGCGTCAATCAAACCAAGAACAGCTTCGGCCTGCGTCAAGTCGATTCGGCCTGCAAGGAATGCGCGGAGTGTGAACTCACCGGGCTTTGCGAGGCGAGCATCGAATTCGCAGGCCTGCTCCAAAATCGATTGCAAGACTGGTTGTGAAGCGAAAGTGTGCAGTTCGGCGGTCGGCTGCCGGGTATAGCTCTGAGCCGTTGGCCAATAAAACATGTCGACCGGAACGGGCCCCAGGCTGGTTACCAGATCAAGTGAAAAGCGCTTTGAATCTTGGCATTCCAAAATGTCGCTGGAAAGTGCGTCAGCAAACAACCCCTGGAGCACCTTTTGGACCTGGTCTCCCGTCAATCGAACAATTCCGCGCAGCCCTTCGTTTTGGGCAGAGGAAATTGCGACGATCGTGTCGGTTGGGCTAAGCATATTCCGGGGATCCGATTCGGATTACCGTTTTTGCCGATCGCGTTTTCGTTTTTCACGTGCCTTGCGATCACGCTCACGTTGCTTTCGATCTTCGTCGCTTTCCCGCGTGATCACTTCCGAGGGCTTGACCGGACTGCCTCCTGAACCGGAGCCTCCAGACTCCCCGTCGCCCTCGTCAAATTTGAGTTTTGGCTTGGGGAGCAACTTTCTTTCTGCAATTCCCCAAAGACTCGAAGTGATAAAGTAAATGCAGAGACCGCTTGAGACCTTGAAAAACAGGATCCCCATGAAAAGCATCATGAACGTCATCATTTTCTGCATCAACTTTTGCTGATCATCGGTCGGCGGTGGGGTAAACATTTTTTGTTGTACGAGAAACAAGACCACCGTGATCAATGGCAGGACATTCAGGTAAGGCCCCAACCAACCGTGTTCGCCAGCGATAAATTGTGGAAGCCAACTTTCCCAGTAAAGCAAGCGATCGGGACCGGCGAGATTGGCACACCAATTCAAACCGGGAATCAACGGCTGATCCCGAAGGGCAACGTCAACCGACAAGCCGCGATACAAACCGATAAAGATCGGCAACTGCAAAAACATCAACAGGCAACCGCCGTATGGGTTGTATTTGTGCTTGGAAAACAACTCGCGCTGGGCCTTGAGTCGGCCTTCCATGTCTTCCTTGTACTTTTCCGCAATCTCCTTCATCTGCGGAGCCAGCTTTTGCATCATCTGTGCATTCAATGCCGCTTTCCGTGAAATCGGAATCATCATGCTTCGAACGAGCACCGTCAAAAGAATAATCGCAAGTCCATAGCTGCCCAGCCCGATCAAGGAAAACATCCAATAGAACCAACGAAGCAACCCCGTCAACGGTTTGCTGACCAAAGCGAACCATCCAAACGACCGAAGGTCCTTCAAATCGTATTGCTTCAACAACTGATGCTCTTTGGGGCCGGTGAAAAGCTCGAAACCGTATGCCTCATTTTTCCCGCTCTCCAAAGTGCATCAGTTGTTGAAGCAATACGATTTGAAGGACCTTCGAATCGTATTGCTAAAACAACTGAT
>CAYSXI010000018.1:0-45623 GCA_964434955.1 uncultured Pirellulaceae bacterium | reverse complement strand
CCCCGACGCCCGGTTGCGACATCTCCGAAGAAATGAAAAACATGGCGCCAAACAAGAGCCAAAAGGCGACAATCGGCGAAGCCAAAAAACCGGCAAAGCTTTCAATCCAGCGATCGGTCAACGTTGGCTGGAGAAGCTTGGGGTCGTCTTTCAATTGATAAAAGGTCTTGAGTTGATCGAAGTCGTCTACGAGATAGCGGGCGATAAAATACTGCTCGGCTGTTTCGCCATCAATTCCATTTTCAAGATTGAGTTCGCCGAGTGGCAACCATTCATCCTTGTCATCCAGTGTTTCGTGCTCAACGCGACTCAAAAGCCGTATTTGCCCTGTTTCTTTTTGCCGATAGCGAAACACGGGCGTCGTTGGATTGAGCATCGAAACAAACAGAGACCAGTCACGATTCTTGGTCTCAGCAACGTCCTGAATGGATCCGATCAACTCATCGACCTGAAGTTTGGTCAGGTCGACGGTGCCCCCGCCGATCACCGCGTTCGGAGACATGACCAAGTGATCGCAGGCCAACGCAATAATCCCTGCTGCCGCTCTGGCCTGGTTCGGGACGTAGGCGATCGTGCGGACTTGATTGGAATCGTAACTCGCGAGGTGCCTCGCCAAGCGGATGGCTTCCCGAACGTCGACCTGTTCTGTGTCGAGGCGAATGATGATCAGGTTGGAATCTTCTGTCCAATGGTTCTCGAGAGCATTGATTACCCAGGAAACCGTCTTCTGATCAATCGCCTGTTCCAAGCTAACCTGGATTCCGGTCCACTTTTTCCCAAACGTTGGATCGCCTTCGAGCGAGTTGGGCTTCAAGTTGAATCGGCGTGCAATGTCACGCCGCGAGCTCGCACGGAATCGGATCAACTGGTAGTTAAACAACTGGCCACTATCGAATATTGGAAGTGAGCCGGATTCCGTTAAGGTGTCGGAAGTGACGACCTTTCCATCGGTTTCAAGTTTCTTGAGTTCTTCGCGGTTTACGAAAAGATTCTTGTTGTCTGCGGTTTGGATTCGAAAAAGTGAACTTGCAGGATCAACAAGTGCATTGGCCACTTCCGTTGGAAGCGTGAGGCGTTTCCCGGCGATATCTTTGTACGCGGCGACAATCAGCGAATCGACAAACTCTTCGTCAATTCCCGCTTGCCCAAGCCGGGATTCGGGGTGCATCACGATTTGATTGCAAGCCATCGCGATTAACACTGGATGGCCAAAAAGTTCACTTTTCAATTGGCCGTCAATTTCCGCATCGGCCAATATCCCTTTCGGTTCCGGTACGTAAGCGACGGTCTCAACCTGATTCATCTGCGAAGACGTCAGGTACCGTGCAAGCGACAAACAAGCCTCGAATTCACTGCCTCGGCCATTGCGAGCATTCGCCGTGTCAAACTCCAAAACCATCACGGGGCGCTGGTTTGCTTTTTCGGTGACTGGGATGGTTTCCAAATGTCGAGCGATGACCTGTTTGATTTGCGAACTGGTTTCACCGGTGACGGGCAACCGAATTTGAATCAGGATTCCCTGTCGCTGCTCCAATTCGCTTGCCTGTTCTTCGGCAGCTTTGTCTTTTTCGTTGTCTTGAAAGAATCCGTAAGACTGGGTTGAACTGAATCCGGCCAAAAGCAAAACCACGACCGCAGTGAGGAAGCTTGGGCGAAAAAGTGTTTTGTTCAACATGTTGAAAAAAATCCGAGCGATGAAATGCGAGGGAAGCTCGCAATGAAATGAGGGGAGGGATCCCGATAAGGAATTATATCTGTCAACAATTCGCGGACAAATCGCGAATCTTAACCATTGTTTCGGGAATTGTTTTTTTTCTCGCAACATGCCAAGGATCCAATACTTGCTGGCACTCGACGGCCCCGTTCAGCAGACTAAACTGGCGATTCTAGACAGACCTCCTTTTTGGCACATTATCTACCGGCTTCCCTGCTCGCGGGGATGGCAAAACGATGGATCACCGGCGCACCGGACTCTTTATCGCCGCATTCGTATTCTCCTGCGGAATCGTTCTCGGGGCGTTTTTGCTCTACTTTCGCGAGCGGCATTGGAGCATTCTTGCGTGTGGGATCCTGCTATGGAGCTTGCTGGTCAGTGGAATTGGGATTTACAGCCTGAATCGAATTCTCGCTCCTCTGGCCGGGCTCAAAAATCGTTCCGTCGACTTCCTCCAGCGCCGTGCCGACCAGCGACGCAAACCGCTGACCTTGCGCGAGACAACCGATTGGGAAATCGTCCGGATCGGAATGGAGAAAATGGAGTCGGAAATCGTCGGCCGCGATGAACGGCTTGGACAAAAAATTGATCAGCTCGACGCCGTTCTCGAAGGAATGAATGAAGGCGTCCTCGCGATTGACACTCATCGAAACATCATCTTGTCAAACAATGCCAGTCGCGACTTGTTGGCGATTCAAGTCCAGCAGATTACGGGTAGAAACCTGCTGGAAATCTGCCGGCTTCCGCAATTGCACCAGTTGATCGCACAGGTCGAGGAGTCGAATCAAAAAGCGGTTGCCGAGTTTGAGACCACCGTCGCACCAAGGAGGATCGTTACGGTTCGGGCGACGCCTTTCAGCAAGAAAAATGCGGATGGTCTCGCTTTGGTCATGCACGAAGTAACTGAACTTCGGCAACTGGAGACAATGCGGCGCGATTTTTTTACCAATGTCTCACATGAATTGAAAACTCCGCTGGCTTCAATCAAGGCCTATGCGGAGACGCTCAAGCTGGGAGCGATCAATGACCAAACCAAGAATATTCAGTTTGTCGATCAGATCGAGCTGGCAGCCGATCGTCTTTCGAACCAGATTCGCGACCTTCTCCATTTGTCTCGCGTCGAGTCTGGCCACTATCATTTCGAAATTGAACCGGTTTCCCTGGCAATGGCTTGCAACAATTGCATCCAGCGATTCCAGTCGGCCGCGATGCAGGCCAACGTGGAGTTGATTTTCGAGACTCCAGACGATGACGCGGTGGCGATGGTGGATGAAGAGGGTTTGGGAACGATTTTGGATAATCTGGTCGGGAATGCAATTCGCTACACGCCATCCGAAGGCAAGGTCAAGTTGGCCATTGCATCAAATGAGGAATGGTCGCAACTGAAGGTGAGCGACACGGGGATCGGGATCGCGCTTGACCAGCAAGAGCGAATTTTTGAACGTTTTTATCGAGTCGATAAATCGCGCTCGCGAGATGTTGGGGGGACTGGCCTGGGGCTTTCGATCGTCAAACACATGGTCCAGTCTTTTGGAGGGAAAATCGAGATCGACAGCCGGCTGGGGAAAGGCTCCCGTTTCACGGTAACGCTCAAAAGGCCTTAAAAACCGGCTTCATAATTTTTACGACCTTAGATGGCCAAAAACCCGGGATTGGGTCCTTTAATCCGGCTTCATGTTTATAGTATCTTAACGTTTTCTTAATTTTTCACGATTAACATGTGCGGCTTGCTGGGGGAATTATTGTTGAAGCCCTCAAGCGATGACATGTCATTTTAGGATCAATACGAGTCAGAAAAATGAAAATCAAACAAGTTGCGACTCTTGTCGTTTGCATGTTGTTCGGTGCGATTATCGCCGGATGTGGTGGTGACGATGACAAGGGGGGAAAAGACAAGAGCGGTAAGGCGGGGGCCAACCTGACAGGTGATATCGCCATTGAGGGCTCTAGCACCGTTCAACCTATTTCATTGAAAGCCAAAGAAAAATTCAATGGTGACTTCGCAAACGTCAACATCACCGTTGGTGGCAACGGATCCGGTAACGGATTCAAAGCTTTGGCAAAGAAAGAGTGCGACGTTTCGGATGCATCTCGTCCCATCAAAAAGAAAGAACTTGATGCGTGTGAGGCCGCTGGCGTTGAATTCATCGAGGTTCCGGTCGCTTACGACGGATTGACCATTGCCGTTAACAAAGAAAACGATTTCGTTGATCAGCTTACGATTGATCAATTGATGATGATTTTTCGCAAAGACAAAGCCGTCAAAAAGTGGAGTGAAGTCAAAGAAGGTTGGCCGGAAGAAGAAATCAAAGTTTTCGCTCCCGGCGATGCTTCGGGTACTTACGATTACTTTCTTGAAGTGATCGACAAGAAGGAAGAGTCGGGCATGCGAGAAGACCAGATTTCGACCAATGAGGACGATAAAATTCTGGTCCAAGGCGTCAAGGGCAACAAATTCGCAATTGGTTTCTTTGGGTACGCTTACTACGAATCCAATAAGGATGACTTGAAGGCCGTTGCCATTGTCAATCCAAAAACCAGCAAGGCCGTTGCTCCGTCGATGGCGACGATTGAAGATTCCAGCTATGCCCCATTTAGTCGGCCGCTGTTTATCTACGTCAACACGAATTCCTACAAGAAAACGGAAGTTCAGAAGTTTGTCGATTTCTACCTCGACAATGCTCGTGAAATCGTTGAAGAAGCGAAATACGTCGCGCTTCCAGACTCGGTTTATGACAAAGCCCGTTCAAACCTGGAGCAAGGAAACACGGGAACTCACTATGTCGATGACAAAGGTGAGAAACGTTCAGGCAGCTTGCTGGATGTTTACAAAGAAGCAAATCGGATGAAGAAGTAACATCTGACCGGATTGGGCCGGGTTGATGACCCGGCCATTTTTTTCGTACCCATGGCCTTCGCGTCAATGAACTCAAACGATTCCAATGTTGAGACCGGTCCCGCGGGGATAACCTATCGCCTGCGGTCCACCGCGGCCGGGAAGATAAAGCAAGCGATCGTCGTGACGATCTTGGCAATCTTCTCGCTCGCTTCAATCGCGACGACGGCTGGAATCATCATGATGCTGTTTCTCGAGTCGTCACGTTTTTTTGGGACACACGAGATTCGAGTCAATCGTGAAGAAGTTGAAAAGGATTTCACGATCGGTGAATTCCTTACGACCACGAAGTGGAATATGGGAACCGCCAAGTTCACGGATGAAGTGAATTATGGCGTTTGGCCGTTGTTGTTGGGGACACTTAAGATCACGGGCGTCGCGATGCTGATCGCCTTACCTTTGGGTCTGGTGACGGCCGTTTATCTGAGTGAGTACGCCCCCAAAGCGGTGCGTTCCTTTCTGAAGCCGACGCTAGAAATTTTGGCCGGGATTCCAACGGTCGTTCTTGGATTTTTTGCGTTGCTGGTGATCACACCGTTGCTGCAAGGGCTGGGCGAATTCAGTTCGTTGAATCCAATGGCGGCTGGAATTGCCGTTGGAGTACTTTGTATTCCGCTTGTGACTTCGTTGTCGGAAGACGCGTTGCGAGCGGTTCCCAATAGCCTCCGCGAAGGCGCCTACGGTTTGGGTTCAACGCGATTCGAAGTCACGTGGAAAGTCATTGTGCCCGCCGCACTTTCCGGAATCATATCGGCGTTTCTCCTTGCGCTTGCCAGGGCCATCGGGGAAACCATGGTGGTCGCATTGGCGGCTGGAACACAGGCCAAATTTAATGCGGACATGATGGATGAGTCCCAAACCATGACCGGTTTTATCGTCCAGACATTTAGTAGCGAAAACGTGGTGCCTGGCACCGTTAACTATTACTCGTTGTACGTGATCGCCGGAACCCTCTTTCTTTTGACCCTGTTTATTACGTTCATTGGTCAACTGATTCGAATGCGATACCGCGAAGTTTACCAGTAAGAAAAAAACTGTGGCCAAACATAAACCCGATCTCGGCAAATCCAAACGGCGAAAACTGTTCAACAGCAGTTTTTCGGTGATTGCCCTGTTGTTGGCCAACTTGGCAATGATTGTCCTGGTCGTCCTCCTTGGTGCGATCTTTTTCAAAGGTTCGGGGGCTTTCAGCCTTTCTTTCTTCACCCGTTCGTACGTTGAGAACGTTCCGGAAGAAAGCGGTGTGCGACAAGCAATTATCGGCTCCTTGGCACTTTGCCTGATCTGCGGACTCGTCGCGTTGCCGGTTGGCATCGGCACCGCAATTTTTATGGAAGAGTTCAAGCCAAAGAACCGGCAGCTGCGGTTTTTTCATAGCTTGATCCAGTTGAACATCAATAATCTGGCAGGCGTTCCTTCGGTCGTCTATGGAATTCTTGGACTGACTGCGTTCGTCTATATGTTCAGCATGTTTCGGCCAATTCAGGTCGACTCGGTTCCGCAATTTGAAATCGGCGCCTATTACTACTACCAAGTGGAAACGCTGGGAGACAGGCGCCGAGACATTGAAGGGCAGATTGTTACTTTTCCCTGCGAGGATCCAACCCAGCAGTTTTTTGACATCAACGAGCCAATCGAGGTCACCGACGGAGAGGGCAATCAGTTCATGCTGAATGTGATTCCCAAAGGTGAGGCCAAGCCACGAGATTCAGAATTGCTTGTGAAGTCGGTCTATGAGGGCAAGTCAGGATCCCGGGTTCGCAAGAAACGGTTTTATCATTTTCATTTGCCATTCAGCAAAAGCATCCTTTCCGCCGGACTCGCGCTGGCGCTTGTGATTTTGCCGATCGTCATCATTGCTTGCCAGGAAGCGATTCGCGGTGTTCCCGATTCGCTTCGGGAAGCTTCCCTGGGACTTGGGGCCACTCGTTGGCAAATGGTTCGAGCGACGGTTTTGCCAGCAGCGTTGCCCGGAATCATGACGGGTGCGATTCTTGCGATGAGCCGGGCCGTTGGAGAGGCGGCTCCGATTCTTGTGATTATGGGCGCCGTCAAAGGGGCCAATCAGGGCCTGACGGCTCTAACAGACAAGACGGACACGATGCCTGTCACCATTTTTAGCTGGGCTCGCGACTCAAACAACTCATTTGAAGACCTATCAGCAGCCGCCATCATCGTTTTGTTGCTGTTTTTGTTGGGCATGAATTCGATCGCGATCTTCATCCGTTCGCGAAGTGAAAAGAAATCCGTGTTGGCCTAGTAGGTATCACCAAACCAATGACGCATGACACTGACCTGATGACTGACTCGAAATCCAATCAGAACGATTCCGTTCCAAACGGAAATGCTGCAACGAACTCGCCCGAGAAGGCGACGGAACTTGCCATTCAGATCCAAAAGTTTTCTGCGTTCTATGGTGATTTTCAAGCGCTCTACGATATCGACCTGGACATCCCAGCAAAACGAGTCACCGGATTCATTGGCCCAAGCGGTTGCGGCAAGAGCACGCTGCTCAAATGGATTAACCGGATGAATGACATCATTCCCGGAGCTCGTTCCGAGGGCAAATTGAAGATTGGTGATCTGGATGTCCTGGCAAAATCAACCGATTTGGTCGCCTTGCGAAGGCAGATCGGAATCGTGTTTCAGAAGCCGAATCCGTTTCCAAAGTCCATCTACGATAACGTCGCGTTCGGCCCACGGTTGCACTTCAAGATTTCCCGAAGCGAGCTGGATGACTTGGTGGAATGGTCGTTGAGGAAGGCGGCTCTTTGGGATGAGGTCAAGGATCGGCTTCGCAAAAGTGCTTACGGCTTGAGCGGTGGACAACAGCAAAGACTGTGTATCGCGCGGACGATCGCGACGGGCCCGCAAATCCTATTGATGGACGAGCCCTGCTCGGCGCTGGATCCGGCATCGACATCGCGGGTTGAAGATTTGATTTTCGAATTGCGGAAGCAATACACGATCGTGATCGTAACTCACAACATGCAACAGGCCTCACGCTGCAGTGACCATACGGCGTTCTTCTACCAGGGAAAGATCGTCGAAAAAGGGGCAACACAGGATTTGTTTACGAGGCCAAAAGAAAAGCAAACCGAAGATTACATTTCCGGCAAGTTCGGTTAGAGAGAGGATGGAGTTGAGATGGCAAGGCATTTTGATCGGGAACTTCAGAAAATCCAAAATCTGATTTTGTCGCAATTTGCAATCGTCGAGAAAATGATTGATGACTCGGTTCGCGCGTTGGTTGATCATCGTATTGATCTTGCGAACGACGTCATTCAAACCGACCTCGACGTCAACAACCAGGAAGTGATTATTGAAGAAGAGTGCTTGAAGATTCTCGCGCTTCATCAGCCTGTCGCACGAAACCTTCGGCGGGTCACCACGGTTCTGAAAATCAACTCAGATCTTGAGCGGATCGCGGACCTGGCATGCAACGTCGCAGAACGCGCGTTGGCCCTCAACGAGTTTCCGTATTTTCCAATTCCCGACTTGCTACCGCAAATGGCAACTGATGCCGTCGAAATGGTGCGAGAATCAATCAACGCGTACGTCGAATTGGACACCGCGATTGCCCAGAAAGTCATCGCTGCCGACCAGAAAGTTGATATCGCCAATCGCGAAGTCATCAAAGAATTGCGCGAGTTGATGATTCAGGATTCCAACCAAGTTATTCCTGCCCTGCAGTGTTTTTCGGCTTCGCGTCACCTCGAGCGAATTGGTGACCACGCCGAAAACATCGCCGAAGACGTTATTTATATGGTGAGCGGAGAGATCATTCGCCACCAGCATGACCAACTATCCGAAGAAGTGGAAAACTAGGAACGATGCCACGTACAAAAGTTTTGGTTGTAGAGGACGATATGTCATTGGCAAACGTCCTGCAATACAATTTGGAACAGTCTGGATACAACGTAACGCTTTCCCATGACGGTCAGGATGCCATCAATCAGGCAAGGTTGAAATTGCCAGAGATCATCCTATTGGATGTCATGATCCCGGTGTTTGATGGTTTAGAAGTTTGTAAACGCCTGCGGGCAATTCCGGAAACCCAGGGATCGGTGATTGTTCTTCTGACGGCCAAGTCGGATGAATCCGATCAACTTGTCGGCTTCAACGTGGGTGCCGACGACTACGTGGTAAAACCGTTTAGCGTCAAGATTCTTCTTGAGCGCCTCAAGGCTCTTGATCGTCGCCGCAAAGCGCAGTCGGGGTTTGAGAACGAAGTCATCTCGGTGGGTGGTATCTCAATCGATCGCATGAAACACCGGGTTACGATTGACGGAAATCCGATCGACCTGACGCCGAGCGAATTCCGACTTCTGGAAACCCTGATTCGCCAACCCGGACGGGCGTTTGATCGCACGGAATTGATCGATGCCGCACTCGGTGAAGATACGCTCGTGCTGGAGCGAACGATTGATGTCCACATTCGATCGCTTCGCAAGAAGCTGGGCCCCAACGCCGATTCGATACAAACGGTCCGGGGAATCGGATACCGTTTCCGCGAAACGGTGACGTCGGAATAGTTCCGCCGCTCGCATCGCTCGGCGCAAGCATTGCCCCGCGCCTGCATGGGCTACGGCATCGGAATGCGTTCGGGTTGATCCAGCCGCCGCGCGATCTTTTCTAGACGTCTTTCTCATGGTGCGTCTTTGCCAAAGGCATCCGGAAAAGGACGACCGTGAGGCGCATATTCTTTTTTGATTCGGCAGCCATTTCATTCAAGACTGCCAAGCGGCTACCAAGCGGGCCTGGTTTTCGGAAACCGGGAATCGTGTCCGCTCAAAGAGCGACGCGGTGCTGAGATCTCATGCCGTCTTCCCGGCGAGCGTCGGATAGATGTTGCAAAAACGCAACATGCTTTGAATTCGGTGGACGTTAATTGAGGCACGATCGATACGATTGGCGCCACCTGTTGTCCGACGAATCCGCCGATCTGAAAAATTTTGCACCCTTGGAATCAAACTTCGCGGTCTCTAAGTGTGACATATAGTTCAACAGGAGCATTCCGCTCCAAATTTCGGAATTCCACGCCCCAATTGAGACCGAGAAAGACTCATGTCCGACCACACGATCCTGTTAGCCGACGACAGCAGCACGGTCCGCACGATGCTTTCGCGCATTTTGAAAGACGCCGGGTATCACGTGATTGCCGCGCGAGATGGGCGCGAAGCACTTGAGCTGGCCCAAACATGCAATCCTTCGCTTGCAATTCTCGACATTGTCATGCCGGAACTGGACGGCTACGGAGTCGTCGAGAGATTGAAAGAGATGGGTTCGCCCTTTGATCAGTTGCCAATCCTGTTTCTTACTTGTGTCGACTCGAAAGCACTTGAGCTGCTGGGCGACGAGTACGGTGCCTACTTGAGAAAGCCAGTCAAACCAGAAGTGCTTCTGGATGCAATTCAATCCAACTTGACGGCTTCGTTGAACTCACCCGCCACGTAAAAACAACCCATGAATCAAGAATCCGACCCATACGCCGGCGAAATTCACGGTCCCTCCCGGGACTCGGAATACGAGGCCATCGATCTCGAGCAGTGGCAAATGGAGATTGAAAACTTTATCGACGAGACATCGACGGAACTGAGCCTCCTCGCCAGGGCGCTCGAGGGAGGCCCGATCAGTCTTGGAAAGCCGGCAGAGCCTGCCAGCCAGCCAAGGTCGGAATCGGAACTAAAAACGTCAAGTCTTGGTTCGCCAGGAAACGAATCCCCCGCGAAGAGCTCTGACTCGAGCGATCGATTTGCTTCCCTGAAACAACGATTCGCAAACCGAATTGAAAAGAGCAAAAACAACGAATAGCAACGGAACGGCAATGAGCTTTGATCAGGAACAATCCGACAAGTACTGCATCTTTCGATGCTCTGGCGAGACCTTTTGTCTTCCGGCGCTTTCGGTACGTCACGTCGTCCCCCAGGTTGAAGTGACTCCGATTCCCATGTCGACCAAGACACTGGTTGGCATGGTCAAGATCCAACAGGAATTGATGACATTGTTCTCGCTCGAGCAGATCTACGATTTTTCGCAGCGCAGCACTGCCGAGCATCAGAAAATCCTCGTTTTGAATCGTGACACCGGCCCTTGGGGCCTGTTGATCGACGAAGTCGAAACGCTTGCCGAGCTGGAGATTTCCATTTGTCCCCAGTCTTCGGTCAACGATCGTCCCAACTACGTGATTGGATCGGCAACCTACAAAGACGAGTTTGTCACGGTGATTGACCCGGAGAATCTCTACTCCGTACTCACCGGTCAACTCCACGAATACTGGGCCGAACAATCACATCGCCTCGAATCCGAAGATACCGATCAACTGGTTGCGACCAGTTCATAAGCAGGAGTAAGTCAAAATGCAGTTTCACTGGAAAGTAGCAGTCGCGATGGTGCTGGCCACTATTGCCGCAACCGCGTCGACGCTTTCGCTGGTTTACCTTCCCTTGGGATTCGGAGTTGGCATCGCTGTGGGATGCGGTTTGGCGCTTGTCGTTTTCGGCGTTCGCGAATCGCTCCAGTGGCAAAAAGCAAAATCACAATTGACCGGGTATCTCGACAAGTTTTGCCAAGGCGAATTCCAGCTGACGAACGTACCGGAATTCAATGAGTTTGCCCGATTGTCCAACGAATCCATTCGTGAGTTGTCAAAGAAAGCGCACGATTATCAGGCCGAGTTTGACCAAATCAAGGAACTCGCCGATCAAATTGATCGCCGCGGGCGGCGAGGAAACGAAGGATTTGCCCAACGAGTTCGCGGTGTTCTGGTAGGCTTTGCCCGCCAACTTGATTCCGGGATTCGACAGATTCACTCATGTGGTCGAGAAATTGAACGGTCAACCGGGCAGCTATCTGACGGAACCGAAGATCAATCCACAGCCATCAATCGATCGGCTTCCCTTGTCGAAAAAATCTCGATTCAAATTGACGAGATGCTCGAAAACGCCGACAAGGCCGGAGAGCTTGCCGAGACGACTCAGTCATGTGCTTCAACCAGCCTGAACAATCTTCAGGATTTGGTGCGCGAATTGAGCCAGATCAAATCGCTGGTAGCCAGCCGGGAGAAACGACTGCGAGCTTTGGGCGAGCACACAAGGGAAATTGGAGTGATTGTTGAGACGATTAGTGCGATTTCGTCTCGTACCGACCTGCTCGCGTTGAATGCATCGATCGAGTCGGTCCGTGCGGGAGAGCACGGTCGAGGATTCGCACTCGTCGCTGAAGAAGTTCGTTCCCTGGCGGAACAGGCCGCTGCCGCGGCACAGGATGTTTCTTCTCGAATCGAAACGATCCAAACCGAAACACACAATTCGATCAGCGTCATCGACGCGGAGCATTCCCAGATCGCGCAAGTGCTCGAGCTGGGAGCTCAAACTTGCGACCTCATTGCTCAAATCGATAAATCATCTGGCCAATCGACCACCCGAACTCGGGAAATTACCAAGTCGACCCAGCAGCAAATGGAACTGGCCCAGGACTTTGTCGAATGCATGGAAACGATATCCGAATCCACCCGAGGTAGCCGAAGTCAAATTGAAGGTGTTCGCTGGACCACGAAGTCCTTGTCTAAATTCACGAATCAACTCGAGGAAACCCTGGTTCCCCTCAAGCTAGGACAAACGATGGAGTCCGAGAGTGAGTTCGATCGTCCGTCAGATTCAGAACGTGACGAAATGGAACAGCGAATGGAGAACACCCAGGAACTCGTCCAATCTGCCCAATCGTAAATATGAATAACGCTTCAAACCAATCCACCGAACAGAAGATGCCGCTGCCTATTCTGGAAGCCTGGCTCGAGGGCAATATGCCTTCCGCGGATGAGTGCCTTCAGGCTCGCACGGAGCTACAGTTGGCAATCGACCAATGCGAGCCGGAGGCCCAGGAAGCCGTCGCGGAACTGGCGGATCTTTTCACCACCTTGCTGGATTTGCATGAGTGCATGAATGCTGAATTTGGTGAGGGTGCCGCAGAGGCTCAAGAAATCAATCAGTTTGTTCAAAGTCATCTGGGTGTCTTCTTCGAGGCGTTGCTGGGCAACAGTGACTCCAATGATTGCCGTCTGATCCGTGTTGCGGCTGACGAGCGCTGGGGTGATCACTTGGCCTTGCTGTTCGATGACGATTCAAATGAGGCATTGTTTGACGAAACGGAAGACGCTTCCGACTTTGACGAGCAGCCTTCGACGCAGCAAATTGACGCCATGTTGGCGGCCATTGGTCAATCCACGTCGCAAGCTTCGGGATCCACAACACCTGGTTCCGATCGCGACGCGCATCCATCCGGGCGTGACACGAACGAACGGGAAGCCGCGAAGCAGGACAAAACATTTGAAGATTCGGGGACAGATCTTCCCAAGCCACCGTCGAATCTCTCGCTTTCCAGTGAAGTGCTCGAAGATGACGAGTTGCGTGAGGCCTATCTGGATGATGCCAATCGTTGCCTGGCGTCGATGGAACAGGTGGTTTTGCAGGCGGAAGAGAACTCCGACACAGCGGGTTGCGTGCTCGAATTCTGCCGACAGTTGCATACTTTGAAAGGTGCTTCGGCAAGCGTCGGACTGTCCGCGTTGGCCAATTACCTGCATGAAGTTGAGGAGTGGCTTGGCAAAAACAACTCGGAGTCGCTGGACATCGAGCTTCTATTGTCAGCCGTTGACTCGGTCCGGGTTCAGATCGGTCTGATCGAAAATCCGAACCAGCCGTCCGCAACTTCTCCCGAGCCGGAAGAATTATCGGCTGCTCCCAAGTCGACCAAGTCAGCGGGCCCGGCCAAGCCGGCGCCAAAAGGCAAACGAAATGATTTTTCTCAGGCGTTCGCGCCCGGCGAGGCATCCGTTCGAGTTCGAGCGTCCCAGCTCGACAAGCTCATGGATATGCTGGCAGAGTTGATCGTCCTGCGTAATCAACGCGACAGTCAAGTTGGTCAGCTCAACGCCTTCAATGAAGAACTGGTCCGCTGCTCGAATCGACTCGGGCAGTTCCGCGATGAGCACATGGATACTCTTCGGACGCTTACCCAAAACGGATCTCCCGAATCCGATGTCAGTGGAAGCTACATCGGGTCGGAACCAACCACCGTGAATGCGATTTCCGAAGTGACCAGCGATCTTTCTGAGATCTCCCGCGGCATCAAGCACATCTACAAGCCGATTGCGCAAGAAAACCAGGCACTGTCTTCGTTCATACGACACTTTCGCCAGGAGCTGATTCAGCTGAGACGAGTTCCGCTGGTGGGGCTATTCCAAAAACTGACAAGAAGTGCAAGGGACGCCGCAAAAGTAGAATCTCGAAACATCCAGGTGAAGCTGGTAGGGCAAAACATCGGACTTGAGCAGACACTTCAGGAACAACTTTACGATCCCCTGCTTCATCTCGTTCGCAACGCCGTAGGTCACGGAATTGAAGACGAAGAGGTTCGCCGGAAGAACGGCAAAAATCCCGTTGGTACGATCACTTTGGAAGCCAAGGCCTCGGCCAACCTGCTGGTCATCAGCATTGTTGACGATGGCAAAGGACTTGATTACGACGCATTGCGTCGCCGTGGTTTTGAACGCGGCTTGCTGTCACCGGACCGTTCTCCGACGACACGGGAATTGGCGAACTTGATCTTTCATCCAGGCTTCTCGACCCGTGACAAAGCAAGTGAAGTTGCCGGGCGTGGCATTGGAATGGATGTCGTCGCCGGATCGATAAACCAACTTCAAGGCCGAATCGAGATCGACTCGCACCCGGGCTCGGGTACCACGATGCGAGTTTCAATTCCACTGAAGAGCGGAATCGAGCACACGATGGTCTTCCGATCGAACGGTCAACTGTTCGCATTGCCAATGCAATCGGTTGCCTCGGCTCAACGACAGAACGCTTCCAGCAACGTTAAAGAAGAAACGCGATACGTGGAATTGTCTCAATTGCACGGTCTGGTCGAGTGCGACGCGAAGCCTGGACAGCAGCAGATTCACTTGCAAGGCGAAAACGGGAACTCCGAGTTTGCGATCGTCGTGGACGAGATTATTGGTCCCGAAGAAGTCGTCGTGCGATCCTTGCCACGTGCACTTTTTGACCATCCCTATTTGAGCGGCCTCACGCTTTCGGGAGAGGGCGAGGTCGTTCTTTTGGTGGACGGTTCAAGGATTGCCAACCTGCAAGCCAAAACATCGGCAAACGAAACACCTCGAGAAACAACCCGTGGCGAGTCAATTCAACCGACCGGCGATTGCAACGAAAAGAAAGTTGCCCTGGTTGTGGATGATTCGATCAGCGCCCGCAAAGTGCTGGTCAAGCGATTGCGGCGGCGCGGTTTTGAAACGGAAGAGGCGGGGGATGGCGTGGAAGCTCTCGAGCAGCTACGTCGTCGGACCTACGACATCATGTTTACCGACATTGATATGCCACGTTTGAGCGGCATCGACCTGTTGGCCGACATCAACGAAAACAATTCGGTCGAGGTCACCTCGGTCGTGGTTTCCAACCGAAACCAGGAAAAAGTTCGCGAGCGCGTTGCCGAATTGGGAGCCGTCGCATTCATCAACAAACCAGTCACCGACGAAGGCTTGGATGAAGTCTTCGAACGGATTCTAGAAACGAAAACAACTTAGCAAGAACGTAACCAGAGAAACGATCCATGAGCGAAAAGAAAATCCTTGTGATTGACGATAGTGCTACCATCCGCCGCCTGGTTGATACCGAGTTGGGGGCAGCAGGGGGCTTTCATGTTGCATTGGCGCCAAACGCGGAAGACGGAATCGAGCTAGCGCAGGAATTTCTTCCCGACCTGATCCTACTCGATCACCAATTGCCCGGAACGACCGGCTATGAAGTTTGTTGCCAGCTAATCGAAATTGCTTCGCTCAAACACACGCCGGTTGTGATCAGTTCAACCTTGCGAAAGAAGGCGTACGCCGAGTACGTCGAACTTTCGAATGTCGTCGACATGTTGCCGAAGCCCTACACGGCGGACCTGCTGAAAACGACGGTGAACAACGCGCTGGAAACGGCCAAGATGGTTGTGCATTCGCAGTCGGAAGGTTCGGCGGTTCCCGAAGTCATCGACGCGTTGGCGGACGGTGATCTCGCGGGGGCCTTTAGCTCATTCTCAATTCGAGAAATTCTCGATTTTCTGAATAACGGTTCGAAGAAGGGCTGTTTGGAAATCGAGTGCGAACGGGCGCGAGTATCCATTTACGTGGATCAGGGCCGTATCCAGGCCGTGGCCGCGACCGGTGTCGATCAGGAAATGGTTTCGAATCGACTTCCTCAGGCGCTCAAGGATTTGGCACCGATGGTGAAGTTCACGATTGGCGGGCGAAAGTGCAGCGAACTGGACGGCCTCGTGGAATTGCTGGACAACAAAGTCCTGGACGCTCGTTTGCTTCGACAGCTTTTGCGCCATCAGGCCGCGATCCTGATGCAGCTTTGCTTCGATTCCAATTTGAAGACATTCCGATTCGAATCGGATCGAGTGGCTCCTTCCCTGTTTTCCAAGCTTCGATTGGAGACAAGTTTGCTGGCTTTGATGGTCGAAGCAAGCTCACTCCCCGATGCCGAATTGCCTGAACGCAGTGATGCGATCCAGGTCGTTCGCAACAATCTTCGCGGTCAAAACTTGGATCGTGCCGGGCTTTCAAGCCAACACATGAAAGTTCTGAATCTTGTCGCAAGACCGGTTTCCTTTGAAGATCTTTGCCGCCAGACAGGCATGTCCCGCGAAGAAATGTGCGGCGTCATTCGCGGTTTTGAGCTTGCCGAGCTGGTTCGCTGTGAAGAGAAAGGCAATGAACGTCATGTCGTTGTGCTTTCAGAAGAAAACGAACGTGCCCAATGCGTTACCGAATTCTTTGACGCATCCGGGGGAACGTGGAACGGAAAAACGGTTCGAGATCTTCTCGCGGTGAAATTGTTGATGCGTCGTGGTCGGCCGGACTACCTGGTTGTCGATTTGGACCGCGAGGACGCCGAGCGAATCTGCGAATCGCTCCAGGGCGATCTCAAAAAAGTCCTGGCAGACGTTCAAACGATTGGCATGACGGATGACCCCGCCAAGATGGAACGATTTGAGTCCGCTGTGGGCCAGATTCGAGAGTGGCCGGAATCGGCAGAAGGCTGGAACAATGTGTTCGAGTGCAAAGCCCAGGAAGAATCATCCACCATGGTTGATTGCGTTTAGTTATTCGGAGACCCAAAGGTGAGTTCGATGCAAATCAACACAGGCAGACTGGCGAAGCTGATTTTCTTTAATGAAGCGACGCAGGAAGAGATTACCGCAGATATCGCCGAAAACGCAAGCACCATCGTGGGGCGCGACGGAAGCTGCAGCATTGTTCTGGAAGACCAAAAGGTTTCCGGGCGACACTGTATGTTCCGTTTGGCAGACGGCGTGCTTTACGTTTCTGACTGGCATTCTGAACACGGAACGATGGTCAACGATCAGCCAATCAAGCAAGAAACTTCGTTGCAGGCTGGCGATCAGATCAGCATCGGCTCGTTCGACGTACGCTGGTCGGTCGACGGGTCGGCTCCGACCGGTGGATCAATCTCGGTTCCACCGACAGCGAGCTCGGAAAATGGCCTGGAATCGAGTACTTCAAGCGGAGCTGAATGGGTCGCGGACGAACCTGCTGAATTCGTCAGCGACGTATCAGAGTCAGATTTTGGAACTGAGCCGGATCCGGACTCAAGTGACAACATGAGCTTCGGTGCCGGTGCAACGGACTCGCAAGTTGCAAAACTGCAGCGGGAAAATGATGAACTTCGCCGAGAGCTGGAGCAGATGTTGGCTTCCGAGTTCAGCGCAAACGCTTCGCTCCATGCACCCATGGACCTGGAGCAGCAGGAAGTTCAGCTGTTGCGAGATGAAGTGTCTCAGCTTCAGAGTGAGCTTGCGGAAAGAGAACAGCAACTGGCCGAGTTGGTGGATGCTGAACTGGCTGATCCATCGCAACAGGACGATGTGTCTCCAAGTGAAACGGCGCAACTCGTTTCCCGCCTCGAGGACTTGCTAGACGAACTTCATGCCTCGGATCGGCGAGTGTCATCGATGGAAGAGCTACTGCTTGCTTCGGACGAAGCGCGGCAAGCGGAAGAAGAAGAGCGTCAGCAAATCGAAATTTGGCTTAGCGAAATCGAGTCGCGAATTGGGCGCCGAGAAGAGGAGTGGAAATCGCAGAATGAACAGTTGGTTCAACGCCTGGACTACCTCGATCGCGAACGCGAGCAAAACCAGATGCAATTAAGCCAGGCGCTGAAGGCAAGCGGCAATCAAATCGCGCGGCAGGCCGAAGAGAAGCTGGCACAAACGCAAAAGGAGCTGGACGAGATTTCTCGGGCTCACGAAACGCTGAAATCTGAGTTTCAAACGAATCAAAGTCGCTTGGCTGAGTTCGAAGAGGCCCAGGAAGATGGTGAAACGTCTGTCGAATTGAAAAACCGGTTGCGAGCTCAAGAGCTGGAAATGGTCCAGGAGCGAGCTGCAATGTCTCGGCAAAAGGCCGAACTCGCAAAGATGCGAGACGAGCTGGAACGAACAACCGTTAGCAGTGACCGCGATCCGGAAAACTCGGACCTCCGTGTCAAAGCTTTGCGTGACCACTTGCGTGAGATTCACGACCAGGAAGAAGAACAGAAAAACACACAAAGCGGCGGCCTGGCAGCCCGACTGTCCCGACTTTGGAATCGACTTGATTCAAGGTAGTCCCACTCCATTGGAATCCCTATGACCAATCCTTCAGACATCGTCGGACTCAACGATCTCAATGAGATCGCGCGCCGCCTCCGCGCATTGACTCGACGTTACGAAGATTTTTTCAAGTTGCAGTACCAAAGGCTCGACAAGCACATGACCGTGCAGAAAGAGTTGATTGGACAAAGCGATGTCATTCGACGAATGATGGACGATTTTGAGCAGCAGAAGAAAGACTGGGAACAACAACGCGAGGCAGAACTGGAACGAATCTCACAAGCAGGCGATAAGCTGATGAATGCCTGGACGGAACTCGAAAACCAACAGCGGAAATTGCTTGCGGATTCAAATGGCCGGAACCTCGAGACGCCGCCTTCCGAACCAGTAACTCAGCCATTGCCGGCGGCGATCCAGCCGCTGCAACCGCGGCCCGGGGAAAATGGTTTCGGCAATCTTAACGAGCCGCAAATCAATGAAACGACATCATCGACAACCAACCCAACGCCTGTGGTCAGGGAAACGGCGGCGGCTACCGTTGCGGAAAACCCACTGCCTCCACCTCGTTCGACACAGGGCGGTTTGAATTATGGAAATCGCGATCCGGTTCCGGTTCGCGCTTCGGGGGCTGCGGCGCCACCAAAACCAAGTCGCAAAAAAGTAAACAGTGAGAGTTCAGCGCAATTCGAGTACGAACAGCTGAAACGTCAAATGCTGCAACACGCAAATCGACAGGGGTAACGTCATGTTAATGGGATTAACAACACTGCTGGGAAACATGTTTGGCGGAAGTTCGTCGCAGGCGACCGTCGGACCGGTAAGCCAAAAAGGCGCACGCGGGACTCAGCGATTTCAATACTGTGCTGTCCTGGATCGCGAAAACGCGAATCCGGATTCGAGCGCGTTCCAAAAGGCCTGGAAGTTCCTCGAACAAGACATGGCGGTGGTTCCTGCCGGTCCAGTTCGCCTTTCAGAAAACCGGGTTCAGGATGGATCGCAAATGGAAGACGTCGAAGTCGTTGCCAGCCAGCGAGTCGAAGTGGATTCGTTCTATATCGACAAAGCTGCGGTCACCAACGCCGACTTCCACAATTTTGTGAAAGCCGGCGGATATGAAAACATGGAGTATTGGGCTCAGGATGTTTGGTCACACGTGTTGCAATTTGTGGATCAAACCGGCGTGCAAGCTCCCATGTATTGGCAAAACGGCAAGCCTTCGCGGGAACTTCTGGATCACCCGGTGGTCGGTGTCAGCTGGTACGAAGCCGATGCATACGCGCGGTGGGTCGGAAAACAACTTCCTGATTCGGCTCAATGGCAACGCGCCGTTTCTTGGCACCTTGCCAAGAACGATGATTCGCTGCCACCCAAGTTCCCGTGGGGGGACACCTTTGAAAGCAAGTACGCCAATGCGTGGATCTCAGGGATTGGAAAAACGGTTCCCGTTGACAAGTACTACGATGGGGCCACACCGAATGGCGTTTACCAGCTAATCGGAAATACCTGGGAGATGCAAAACAATCGATTCGTTTTTCAAAACCAGGAACCGGAAAAATCCATCGGCGATTTAATCGAAATCCGTGGCGGTGCATTTGATACCTACCTGGATTCCCAAATGACGAGCCATTTCAGAACGGGACATCCTTTGCAAATGCGAGCGCCGAATGTCGGTTTCCGCTGCGTGAAGAGTGTCTCGGAATTCCGTCGGCCTGAATAACAAATTTCCACCAAACAAGAAACCTTCCTAGTAACAATCGAGTCAGACATGGGCACAAAAACTTTGGGATGGATGGACGAACGTTCCATTCTTCACTGCATTACCTGTGGGTCTCAAATTATCGATTCGGGCAGTTATTGCACCACGTGTGAGACGCCCATTCAAGTTTCACGATCCGTTTCGAATCGCAACTCTCCTTCCCGATTGATTTCGGTCCTGGGTGCAAGCGGCGCTGGAAAAACGGTTTACCTGGGAATGCTCCTGGACATGCTCAGCAAGGGAGCAAGCGGTCTTCGGGGCCTGCCCAATGGCGCGTTTTCGCTTGGGGTCCAGGAACAGACGATTGGAGCGATGGAGAACCGGCGATTCCCGGACAAAACGCCATCGGAAGCGGACCACTGGCAATGGGTGCATTGTGAAACCTACGATGAAAAGTATCCCAAGAAACGGATCGACTTGATCACACCAGATCTCGCTGGCGAAGCGCTCGCGTTGGAATTGGAGAAGTCAAACACGTTCCCAACGATTCGGACCATGCTCAAGAATGTGCGCGGGGTTTTGATCCTTTTCGACTCCGAAAGAGTCCGGGACGCGGCTCGATCCGAAGACATTTTCGGCGTTAAGCTGGTTTCCTATCTGGCGGATATCAACACCCGGCCAGCCAAGGAAAGACGGAAAAAAATCCGGCTGCCTATCTCATTTGTATTGACCAAGTCAGACACCTGCCCGGACGCGGCGGAAGACCCACAGCATTTCGCCAAAACTCACCTTCCCGGTCTGATTCAGTTTTGCGAACAGCGATTCTCCACGTTCCAGTTTTTCGGAGCGAGCGTCGTCGGAAGTTCAACGATGGCGAATGACGCTTACGGTGCGGGCATTCAGATTCCCCTTCATGTGCAACCTCGCGGTATCGTCGAGCCGTTGCAGTGGGTGATGAAGCAGATGGATAACAAGATTTGGAAGCAATGGAACTAGAGCAAGCGTTATTCACGTCGACGCGATCACAGAAGCTTTCGGGTTATCATGTGGTCGCGCGTTCAGCGGGAGTTGATGAAACCCTTGCGCAAGCTCTTTGTCGATGGTGTCCGTCACACGACGCCATGCTTTCGCGAAAGAGCAATGCCTTTAGCATCAATTTCTTTCCCCTGGACGAGGACCGCTTTGGTATTTCAAGGACGGTCTTGGGTGGCCCTGAATACAGCGGCCGTGGCGGCCTGCAAACCGTGACCATGGTGTTGATTGCCACTCGCAGTCAGCTCGCGGGCTACGCCAATGATCCCATTTCATTGCTTGAAACGGCAAGAACTTGCGGTTACCTGAGCTTTGTTCGGTCTCAACCATTCCATGAGCGGGCCGTCTTGCCTGATCGCTATGCCTTGCTCCCGCGGCTAAAGGGGAGGTTAAGTCGCGAGGCTTTTGTCTCCGATTCGACCAAATCGCTGCTGGCAGACAAGTCGATTACGCTGGTTGATGCGCCGATTGCGAGGCGAGCGGTTCAATCCGTTCTTCACGCCATGCCAATGGAAAAACGACTGGAGATCAGTTTCACGACGGGGCTAAAGCCTTCGTCGCAACGACCATTTCGGATCCATCACGTCTTTCGTCCGGGCATCGATATTCGTGCTTATTTCACTCGCAATGGAGTTTCGCTAGTCCCGGTGATGCGTCAACACCAGAATGCCGCGCTGGCGACAACATCCTACTAGCGCAATTCGTTCAGTTGCAGTTCCGGAACCTGAAAACTTTGCCGGGCAAATTTTTCGCGGCAGGGAAATCTTTTCCGGAATGTCTGCGCGGTCGTCCTCGCTTCCCTAATTCTTTCGGATTTCTTTCCGCAGCTTCACTAGGCCGAACTAGGTTTAAGAGCAAGTTCAATCTACCTGCCCCGATTGTTCAGTGCGGCAAACTTGGTTTTAGGATGCCGATGTGGGGTGGAACCGACGCGTGAGTCACCAGCTTCCATCTCTTTTCGGCACGAGCAATTGTGTCATGGTGGGACGCAATCAACAGGAAAATATCTCGCCCGGGGATTCCGGCAGTCCGGTCGATCGGATTCCGGACGCGGCTCGAGCTCTGTTCGGGCAGAAGGCGGGTCAACCATCCATCTTCTTGTTTGCCCATCCCTATTGCCCATTTGCAAGCGACACGGTGAAGCAACTTGAACTGTTGACGAAACACCTCCCCGTCGGATGCAATTGCCGAACGTTCATCTATTGGCCAATCCATTTGAATCTCCAAAAAGCCAACTCCGAGACGACTCAGCAAATCGCCAAATTACCGGGGATGGCCGTGACCATGGACCGTCGCGGAGTCCTTACTGAATCTTTTGGGGTTCGCACCTCAGGGCATGTGCTTGTCTATAACCGCAATGAACGACTTGGGTTCTCCGGTGGGATCTCAAATCCCCATGGCACGACGCCTGGCCCCCAGGGCATCCTGTCGGGTTCGAGCCTGCGAGTCATTCTCGAAAGTTTGATAAACAACCTTGGCGACTCGCCTGTAACTCGGCCTGTATTCGGTTGCCCGCTATTTGAATCCAGAAGCAACGAGGCCGGGTAATAGTATGACCGTCACGTCAGACAACTTGGCTTCGGTTTCCGCGACGGATTTGTTCGGCTGCATGCTGGACGAAGTCGATCGCGCGATTTGTCTTCTGAATCAAGAGACAGAACTGGTTGCGTGTAACAAGGAATGGCAGCGATACATTGAATCCAACTGCGACGTTCCCCTGTTGGCCGAAGCAGGCTGCAATTTTTCTGACATGCTGATCGAACTGAAGGGCGGCAAATGGCAGTTGATTCTCGCGAGCGCGCTGAGACAACAGCGGGGTGAAAACCCGGAGTACATGAGCTGGGCTTTTTCAACGCAGCACGGTGAATCGAAAAAGAACTATCGCGCGGCCATCAAACAGATTGCGATCGGTGAAAACCTTTTCATCTATCTCTCGCTTGCCGATATCACGGAAGAGATTGAAATCGAACATCGGATCGCCGAAATGGCCCGCGTTTCGGAAGCCAATGAGATGGCGACGGGCGTTCTTCACAATGTTGGAAATGTTCTCAACAGCGTGAGTATCTCGGCAGGCATCGTTGAACACCGTCTCGAGAACAGCCCGGTCGCTTCGCTCAACCGTTTGACGGATATCATTTCTCAAAATATGGAGAACTTCTCGGACTTTGTCACCAATGACCAGCGCGGGAAGGTTCTCCCACAATACATCTGTCGGCTCAACAAAACGTTAATCGAAAATCGCAGCGAGTTGATCGAAGAAGTTCACAACCTTGTGAAAAACGTCGACCACATCAAAGAAATCGTCAACGTTCAGCAATCGTACGCGAAACTGTCAGGCACTTCCCAGGAAATCAACATGATCCAGATCATGGAAGATGCCCTGACTGCTGTGAGTGGCTCCTTGGTGAATCACAAAATCGACCTGATCAAGAACTTTGAGGCAATTCCATCCATTGAATCGGACAAACACAAGATTCTGCAGATTCTTGTCAACTTGATCACGAATGCAAAAGACGCGTTGAGCGGCCATACCATCAACGATCCCTGCGTTGTGATTGATATCTACGAGGAATCCGCCTGCGTGGTCGTGGATGTTACCGACAACGGTTCAGGAATTCGAAATGAACATCTGGGAAAAATTTTCCAGCACGGCTTCACGACCAAGAAAACGGGACACGGTTTCGGGCTGCATAGTTGCATGAACGCGGCGACCGAAATGGGTGGTTCACTCGCGGCACAAAGTGACGGGCCGGGTACGGGAGCGACATTTCGGCTGAAGCTGCCGATCAAACGAACTCCAATTGGTGGTGGATGAAAACGAAAACAAGCCAACGATCGAAATCCATAAGCTAATTTTACACGAACATTTTTTGGGCGCTGGGGCAGCAGAGTTCACTTGTTGCCAGAGTAAGTCCTTCAGGTCGAAGCCAATCCTGTCTCTGGAATTCAACCATGAACCAAACGAAATCACGACGCATCCTGGTCATTGACGACAATCAGGCGATTCACGACGACTTCCGGAAAATCCTGGAACGCAAGGAACAGGATACCGAGCTGCTCGAGCTGGAAGCTGAGTTTTTCGGAACAGAAATTGACGACAAGGAAGACAATAGCTACGAGCTTCAGTACGCTTCGCAAGGAAAAGACGGATTCGAAATGTTGAAGGAAGCCGTCGAAAGCGGCGACGGCTATGACGTGGCATTCGTCGATATGCGTATGCCTCCCGGTTGGGACGGTGTCGAAACGATTGAAAAGCTCTGGGAAAAGGACCCGGACCTCCAAGTGGTTATCTGCACCGCCTACTCCGACTACACCTGGGAAGAGATTTGCAATCGGCTCGGACAAACGGACAAACTGTTGATTCTGAAGAAGCCATTTGACACCGTTGAAGTTGCTCAGCTGGCTGCATCGCTCAGCGAAAAACGGCATCTTGGCCGCCTGGCATCCATTCGCCTCAATGAACTTGAGGATATTGTCGAAGAACGAACTCAAACATTGAAAGAAGTCGCGACACGGGCAGAGCAGGCCAGCGTTGCCAAGTCCGAGTTTCTGGCCAACATGAGCCATGAGCTGCGAACTCCACTCACTTCCATCTTGGGATATGCCGAAACCTTCCTGACCGGTGACACCTGCAACAACATGTCGGAAGAGCAATCCTATGCCGTCAATACGATCATCAAGAGTGGTAATCACCTGCTCAATGTGATCAATCAAATTCTGGACTTGTCCAAAATCGAAGCCGGAAAACTTGTGATTGAGCGGCTATGGTGTTCGCCGCAGGAAATCTGTGACGACATCATTTCGACGATGGCCGTCAAAGCCAATGAAAAAGGAATCGCGCTGGAGCTGAACGTTGAAGAGGGAATCCCAATTGAATTCAAGACGGACCCGCTTCGATTGAAACAGATCTTGATCAACCTCGTTGGCAATGCGATCAAGTTCACGACCGACGGTGCCGTGACACTACGGGTGGAAACAACGGACATCGAGGGCATTCCATTTTTCAAGATGGGAGTTCGCGATACCGGTATTGGTATTCGTCCCGAAAAACTAAAAGCCATCTTTGAGCCCTTTACGCAGGCCGATGGATCATTGACGCGTCGATTTGGCGGGACCGGCCTTGGCCTCACGGTCAGCAAACGTCTGGCTGAGCAACTCGGTGGCGATATCACCGCGGACAGCATCGAAAACAAAGGGTCGCTGTTTACGCTTTTGTTACCTGTCGGAAATACGCGTCGCTCGCCCGATTCGATTTGTTACACGGGCGAAGCGAAAACGGAGACGGAAACGGTGGATGTTGATCGACCGTTGGACTACCGAATCCTTTTGGCCGAAGACGAAAAGGTCAATCAGTTCTTCGTGTCTGCCATGCTCAAAAAGGCTGGCGCCAAGGTGGACGTCGCCGACGATGGCAAAACCGCATACGAGAAAATCATGGAGGAATTCCAGTCGGGTACGCCCTACGATATCGTTTTGATGGATATGCAGATGCCCGAGATGGATGGCTACCAGGCGACGACCTTGCTTCGTCAGGGAGGGTATCAGAACCCCATCATCGCGCTGACGGCCCATGCAATGGAAGGCGATCGCAAAAAGTGTACGGACGCCGGTTGCACCGATTACACGACCAAGCCGATTCGCAAACAGGTTTTGTTTGATTTGATCCATCACTGGGCGAACCGAGTTTAATCGGCAGCGAGCTGGACGTTTCAAAACACGGGGGCAGAAGTGGTGACGCAAATTAATTTGCTCGAATCCAGTTCGAAACGGAATGACCAAGTGAACCAGGAGGATGGTGCCCATCCAGCGCGAGTCCTGGTGATTGATGACAATCAGGCCATTCACGACGACTTCCGCAAGATTCTTGCGGGATCAGGAATCGATACGGAACTCGAGAAACTGGAAGCGGAACTTTTTGGATTTGCCGAAGAAGTTCCGGAACCGGAAGAGCCGGAACAGGTGTTCGAGATTTCGTGCGCGTTGCAGGGCAAGGACGGTCTAGAGATTCTCGAGAAAGACCTGGCCCAGGAGAAACGCTTTGACATGGCATTTGTCGATATGCGCATGCCTCCGGGTTGGGATGGTGTTGAGACAATCGAACGACTTTGGCAAGCGGATCCCGATCTTCAAATTGTCATTTGCACCGCCTACTCAGACCATTCATTTAAAGAGATCGCGTCGAGGCTTTCGAATTCAAATCAATTTCTCATTCTAAAGAAGCCGTTTGATACCGTCGAAATCTCGCAAGCGGCGGCAGCGTTATCAAGTCGCCGCAGGAAGCTGGACGAACTGACCGTTCGAATGGACCAACTCGAGCAAACCGTCGCGAGTCAATCCAGGGAGTTGGAAGCCGCCGAGGCCGATGCAGAACAGTTGTTGCAGTCGATCTCGAGTTTGCTCGTCAGCCTCGATACCAAAGGTCGGGTTCGCAGATGGAATCCGGTTGCGGAGCAAGTTTTTGATTTGCCAAAGAATGAAGTCGTCGGAGAGCATTTCGACCAACTCGATATCCGTTGGCAAAAAAAAGCCTATCTCCGACAAATCATGCGGGCGATGGTCAAGAAGCGTGCGGCAAAGTTTGAAGTCTCGGTGTTGGATTCGCAGGGCGAATCTCGAAGATTGGGCGTCACGGTCTATCCGACGGATCAAACCTCTCGATCCAGTGAATGTCTCATTCTTGGATCTGACATTACCGAACAAACGTTTCTGGAGGAACAACTGCAACGCGCTTTGCGGCTCGAGGCGGTCGGGCAATTGGCAGCGGGAGTGGCTCACGAAATTAATACGCCCATCCAATACATCGGTGACAACGTTCGCTATTTGGAAAAGTGTTTCAACCGAATACGACCGCTCCTGGAAAACTTGCCGGTCCTTCCTGAAAAACTTCGGCTCGCAGACGAAACCCGTCAATTCGCCGAGACGTTTTCAAAACAGGTTGAGGAAGCAAAGCTGACTTCGATCAATCATCAGATCCCCGACGCCATTCAGGAAACGTGTGAAGGAATTGAGTCGATCGCAAGTATCGTTGCGGCGATGAAGGAGTTTTCACACCCCGGCTCAGCTGAGAAAACGAGTGTCGACCTCAATCACGTGGTTAGCTCAGCCATCACGGTCGCCAAAAACGAATGGAAGCTCATCGCAAACGTGCTGACGAGTCTCGATCTAAAGCTGCCGGAAATTCAGGGCTTGCCAATGGAGCTGAATCAGGCCTTTCTCAACATCATTGTCAACGCGTGCCATGCAATCGCGTCCAAGGCGAAGAATCAAGGAGACCGCGGTAAGGGATCGATATCGATAAGCTCTCGCAACCTGGAACATTTTGTCGAAGTTCGTATCACCGATACCGGTGGTGGAATTCCAGAAGACATTCGGGATCGGATTTTCGAGCCCTTTTTCACAACCAAAGAAGTGGGAAGGGGCACCGGGCAAGGCCTCGCAATTGCTCATGCGGTTTTTGTCCAAAAACACAACGGGCGGTTATGGTGTGAAGTCCAACCGAACGAAGGCACAACGTTTGTCGTCCAACTGCCAAAACACAATCATTCTGCGAAACCAGACCAGCTTGAGCTGTCCCAAGGAGGGTTGTGCCCATGAGAGTTCTCTTTGTCGACCACGAACCCATCATTCTCCGGACCATCCAGCGCTGGTTTTACCTCGAGGACGAGTCCTGGGAAATTCACGTCGCCACGAACGCCGACCAGGCCACGGGGTTATTGAGTCAACAAACGATCGACGCCGTTGTGGCTGAAACCAATATGAGATGCGCCGATGGTACATCTCTCTATGTCCGCCTTAAGGAACTACAGCCCCATTGCGAGTGCCTGATCCTTGCCGGGTATGTTTCACGGGAGCAACGAGTTTTGTTTCGTTTGTGCGAGATTCCATTCGTCAACAAACCTTGCCCATTGCCGCGAATCAAATCGAAGCTGATCGAGATGGTCGCCGAAAAGAATTCGCCCGGTGAATTCCGAAGCTCGGATCCGTTCATTGGTGGCCGCAGTATCATTCGTACGCCATTCGGGGCCAAGAAAAGCGGACGAGCCAATTTGAATCCTTGGCACTCGGGGCAGCTAAGTCAGCGCAAAGTAAACTTACTCGAGGAATCCAGCAAATGAACAAGAGAATTCTTCTTGTCGACGATAATCGTAACCTGCTAAAAGGGATCGAGCGAACGCTTGAGGATCTTCCCTTCAAAGTGTTTACGGCGAACAACGTTGAAGAGGCGAAGAGCGTTCTACAGGCCACTTCCATTGATGTCGTGGTCAGTGACTACCGAATGCCGGGGGAGTCAGGGGTCGAGCTTCTGATTTGGGTCGCCGAGTATTGCCCAAGCGTTCAACGAATCCTTTTGACCGGGCAACCGGATATTCCGGCCGTTGCCAAGGCAGTCAATGAAGCAAAAATCTACCAATTCTTGCAAAAGCCCGTTACCAAGTCGCAGTTGCTGGAGTCGATCTGCGCTAGCTTGCAGTCGCAACCCCTGATGGTTTAACAACCGAAAGGAGGCATTCCGCGACCGCATTGGTTTCTTGCGGTACTACTTTCCCGGGAGTTCGATCATCAAGTCGATTGGGCGGTGATCACTCGTCTTCTTGTCGTCAGGAAAATCCCCTTCCCGAACGATCACTTTGGATTCTGGATTCCATTCGGTCGCCTCGCCAGCAACAAAAGCAAAATCCAGAATCGAACCCGGGAAATTGTCTTTTCCATCGGGCTCCGGGTCATACCAGTTGGTGTCAATCAGTTCTTTCGGTCGCACCCATTTCCAAACGCCGTCCCGAACGAAAATCTTGAATGCTTCGTTCCCGGATTCCGTTTCAAACACAAAGTCAAAATTGAAATCGCCAATGGCAATGACGGGTAACGACTGGTCTCGCGCCCAGGTTACGAGTTTCTTGGCTTGCCCCTGTCGAATTTCTGGTTTCCGATTGTTTCTCGCCAAGTGCACGGTCATGACCAGGAACTCTTTTTGGGATTCCTTGTCTTTCAAGTGTGCAACCAAAGGCGAGCGATAACGGCCTTCGTGATTGATGTCGTCCAATTCCATTTGGCGAACCAACTCGAATTTCTCTTTGTTATAGAGGATTTGGAGACGATCCCGATTCCCGGACTTCGATCGGATCGAATCAAACGAATCTCCGCATGCTTCTTCAAAGGTATCGAAGTCCGAAAAATTGACTTCGCAAAATGCGAAAACGTCGTATTTCTTGAACTGCCGGATTTGTTTGGCGATGACCTTCGGGTCCGCGCCTTCTGACTCAACATTCCAGAACAGAAAATGGACTTTCCGGCCCCCGGCGGTTGAATCGTCTTTTTTTTCCTGTCGACTCGGCAGGTTGGATGCATCAGCGTTCTTGTCGTTGGCCGGGTTTTTATTTTCGTTCGACGCACACCCGGCGAGCAGGAAGGTAAGGATAAACAAACTGGTGGTTGCGGTAGTTTGCACGATTCTTGATTCCAACAAAGGCTCGAAAGAAGTTGAAAGTTGATCGTAGCGGCGACCTGGATTCATTGACAGGGTGCGCCGTGGAAAAAACAATAGGCAGTCGGATATCTTTTCTTGGGATCAGGTTTATGAACGAAAATTCACTTTTCCATTTGGGCGTTGCCATTGTCTTTGGAACGCTCATGGCATCTGTCGTCAATGTTGGCGATGCGGAGCAGCCCAACATCGTCCTGATCTACACCGACGACGTTGGATTCGCCGACGTCGGCTGTTATGGCGCGAAGGGCGTCGCGACGCCGAATATCGATCGATTGGCCAAAGAAGGTTTGCGTTTCACCGACGCTCATTGTTCCGCAGCGACTTGCACTCCTTCACGCTACACGCTTTTGACGGGTAGTTACGCTTTCCGAAACAAGAAAGCGAGAATCCTGCGTGGAGACGCTGCCTTGATCATTGATCCCAAGATCCCAACCCTTCCCAGGGTTCTGAAAAATGCGAACTATAAAACGGGGGTGGTCGGCAAATGGCATTTGGGACTCGGCGACGGGAAGGTCGACTGGAATAAGAAAATCACGCCCGGTCCGAATGAAATCGGATTCGACTATCACTTCTTGATACCGGCCACTGGCGACCGTGTCCCCTGCGTTTATGTGGAACAAGGAAAAGTTGTCGACCACGATCCAGCCGATCCGATCAAGACAAGTTATGGCAAGAAGATAGGCGAAGGTCCGACCGGCAAGGACCGCCCGGATTTGCTTAAGCAAAAATGGTCCCATGGGCACAACTCAACCATTGTGAATGGGATTTCGCGGATCGGATTCATGACGGGTGGTAAAAAGGCTCGATGGGTCGACGAAGATATGGCCGACGTGATTAGCCACAAAGCGGTCAAGTTTATCGAAGAAAACATGAACCAACCGTTCTTCCCAACCCACGATATTCACGTTCCCCGAGTTCCGCATTCCCGTTTTAGCGGGAAGAGCAAAATGGGTTTGCGGGGAGACGCAATCGTGCAAATGGACTTCTGCGTTGGCGAAATTCTGAAAGCCCTCGATCAGCACCAGTTGTCGGAGAATACGATTGTCATTTTCACTTCAGACAACGGACCGGTTCTCGATGATGGCTACCACGATCAGGCAAACGAAAAGATTGGAAACCACAAGCCATCCGGACCGCTTCGTGGCGGAAAATACTCGCTTTTTGAAGGTGGAACGCGAGTGCCCTTTATCATTCGGTATCCCAAGAAAGTGAAAGCGGGCACGGAATCCCCTGCCCTTCTCGGCCAAGTCGATTTGCCCACGACTTTAGGGACCATCGCTGGAGCCAAGATTCCAACGGGGTCATTTCCCGATAGTCGTTTGGCCTCAGACGCACTATTAGGTTCGGACAAAGTTGGGAGACCCCACCTGATTCACGAAGCCAACCAACTGGCACTCCGAATGGGCAAGTGGAAGTACATTCCCGGAGCGACTCGAACGCGCGAAAACTTGGGACCCTGGCAATGGGTCAAGATTCCTGAAGGCGGATTTCTTTTTGATTTAGAAAAGAATCTCGGCGAGACAAAAAACATCGCCAAACAACATCCCGAACAAGTCGCCAAGATGAAACGACTTCTGGAACAAATTCGCAAAACGCCCGATCGTGAGCCTCAAGGAGCCAGTCAGGAGCGCTAACACTATTCGGGTAAGACTATTCGTCTTCGTCGATCAAGACTGTTTTGCCCCGCTCCGCGTGGATATGTGGACGGTTATGATCCAGGTGAGGAGACCGAGGCTTGTAGGTTTCGTTGGCCTGCCCTTTGTCATTGTCTTTGGATGAATGATTGCCGCATCCTCCCGACAAAACCAGGGAAGTCGCCAAAATAAGTCCGATTCCAAGCCCGCGGATGAAACGAACGTATTGGCCGGAAAAGGAATTCGGATAATCTCCGCTACCTCGTTTCCAAGCTTCCGCTTCCGAAGATAAACTGGAAATAACTTCTTGGCCCATGATTAGGAATTAACTCCATGTTTCGAATACTTTGCCTGGTCGGCATCATTGCATCGTTTGCTTTGCCAGTAACCGGGGTTTCCCAAGATCCGGTTTTGCCAAAAAAACAGGACCCCAAGAAAACTTACGCACCGAGCAGCGTTCCTGATCGAATTATATTGACTTGGTCAAGTGACCCAACAACGTCACAGTCAGTGACTTGGCGAACAAGCACGCAAGTAACGAAAGGCCTTGCCGAGTTCGCGGTCGCGCAAGGTGGTCCGGGCTTTCGCAAAAATGCGATACGTATTGCTGCCAAAACGCAAGCCTTGAAAACTGGCCTTGGTGAGGCTCACTACCACACGGCCGTGTTTTCGGAACTGAAACCGGAAACAAAGTACCTCTACCGCGTTGGTGACGGAACAAACTGGAGCGAATGGAGCCAGTTTGAAACCGCAAGTACCAAAGCAAGACCATTTTCGTTCATTTATTTTGGTGACGCTCAAAATGATATCAAGTCACATTGGGCGCGAGTGGTCCGTCAGGCATTTCGCGACGCTCCCAAGGCTGCCTTTCTTCTGCATGCGGGCGATTTGGTCAACAACCCGAACAGTGACTCGGAATGGGGGGAATGGTTCTACAGCGGTGGTTGGATCAATCGAACGATGCCCTCGATCGCTACACCCGGCAATCACGAATATGCCCGAGGGAAGCTTTCGATCCAATGGCGCCCCAGTTTCGACTTTCCCAGAAATGGGCCGGATAAACTGAGCGAAACTGTTTACTACATGGACTATCAGGGGGTTCGTTTTGTCTCTCTCAATTCAAATGAAAACTTGGATGTTCAAGTCGAATGGTTCAACAAAATGATGAAGTCCAACAAGATGCGTTGGACCATCGTCACAATGCATCATCCGATTTTTTCTACCAATGCAAAACGCGACAACAAAGCGCTGAGAGCCAAATTCAAACCGATGTTTGACGAGCACAAAATCGACTTGGTTTTACAGGGGCACGATCATGCCTACGGAAGAACGGGGCTCGTCGGACATGGTCACGCCGAGGGCGATGCGGCGGCCCACGCCAAACGAGAGGTCGCGAGAAATGTTGCAACCGGGGTGACGGCAAGAAGCGAGAAAGCAGGAACCGTTTACGTTGTTTCTGTTAGCGGGCCCAAAATGTATTCGGTCGAGAAAAAACCGGTTTTCAAAACCATGAAAACCAACACTCAACTCTATCAGATTCTGTCCGTTGATGGCGACAAAGTCACGTACTCGGCCTACACCGCAACCGGCAAACTGTTCGATCGTTTCGAGTTGCACAAGGAAGATGGCATGCCCAACCGGTTGGTTGAGATGGAAAAAGAATAAGGATCGTTCGCCCGGCTATTGTCAAAAAAGAATCCAGTTCGCCGCCGGTTTTTGCCGCGGTAAATAATCGCCCTTGGAAGGACACTCGCGGACTGGAGGCAATTCAAGCCGGTTAACAGGAAACCCGGCCGGGCTAGATGCGTAGGATTCAAGGTGGGCGCAAAAAAAGACCGTCCGCAAGGAATGCGGACGGCCATGTATTAGATCCTCCAGCAGATGCGCAGCAATGGGAGCTGCTGGGAGACAGGCGCGATACGGGCGTGCTAAGCACTAGCCACTGGTGACCGGGCCTACCCTAAAAGTGGTCCCTCAGCCGTAAATGCCAGAGGAATCTATTCGGTATCATGCCGGACGAGTCCGGCAGTCTCTTGAAGCCTACTATTATTTCGGCTTCTCGACCGTTTTATATTCGCAAGAACTTTTAATTTTTCAAGGTCTTGCCCGGGCTCAGTAGCCCAATTCAAAACGGCATCAAAACTTAGGAAAAAATTCCCAATCGATAAAGCCCGATTTCATCCGGCCGACAAGCAGAATTCTCGAATAATTTTATTCTGGATTTCGCATGGTTTTTAAACAAAGGTCGAGAATCACACTTTCATTTTCCGTGTTTGGCATAGGATATGAACAGGCGATTTCGAGATCGACTTTATTCAAAAGATTTTTTTCTTTGGCTTCGGCAATTTCGTCCTTGTAACGCGGGCCCTTGATGGCCAAAAGATGACCGACATTGAGCCAGTGCGGTTGGAACCACTGACAGATCTTCCAAAGTGGTCCAACCGCTCGGGCGACACAATAATCGTATCGAAAGGAATCGAGCAACTCCTCGGCGCGATTGTGATACACCTCAACCGGTGCTTCCAGGGCAGCGGCAAACTGTTCCAGCACCGCGGCTTTCTTTCCTACAGAATCGACGCAGGTGATTCGAAGGTCGGGGCGCAGAATGGAAAGCAGCAGTCCGGGTACGCCACCTCCGGAACCAATATCCAAGACCTCAGCGTCCTGGCGAATCAGATTTGACAGTTGCCAGGTGTCCAGCACGTCTCGCGACGCGAACGTGTCAAAGTCCGTATGCCGCGTCAAATTCAACGTTTCATTGCGTTCCCAAAGCAGGCTGCAATAGTGCTGAATTCCCATCAAGGTCGACGTTTCGACCTCAATCCCGATTCGCTCAAGTGCTTCAACAAGTGATTGTGACGGTTGATCGTTCAACAAAAATCCTAGGTTTGAATTTCCAAAAAGAAACGGGTGAGATGAAAGAAAATCGGCGCCGCAAAACAGATGGAGTCGATTCGGTCCAAGACGCCCGCGTGACCCGTTACCAGAGTACCATAGTCCTGTACGCCGCGGTCTCGTTTTATCGCCGACATGGTCATGCTACCACTGGAACCCATCAGGGAAACGATGAATGCCATGAAGCCGGCCCCGAATGATTGAAAAGGTACGATTCCAAGCAACTGAATTGCCATTCCCGCAACTGCAGAAATACAGGCGGCCCCAATCAAACCTTCCCAGGTCTTGGTTGCATTGATGTTCTCGGCAATCACGCGCTTCCCGATTAACTTGTCGCAAAGAAAATGCACCAAGTCACTGAATTGCACGATGATGATGAAAAAAAACAAAAGGCCGCGCGTATCGCCGTTCCAGGTGGTCAGCGAACTGCCCAGCGATTCCCGCTCTCCCAAGTGTAGATGCAACAGAGCCGGTGCGTGACTCAAAGCGTAAACACAGATAAGGAAGCCAAATTGAATCTTGGCAATTCGCTCAAGGTAACGCTTGCGGTCACCCGTAAACGCGATCCGCGCTGCGATGAACAGGGTTGCATAAACCGGAATCAAAATCGTAAAGACTTCGTAAGCCACGACGCTGTAGATCGCTTCGTGGGTTTCCGGGGTGATTTCGACCAAACCCAGAAGTCTCGGTGCGGCGGCGTCCGGGTCGGGCGCGCCAATCGACATCATGCCAACCAGGATGTATTGCAAAGGCGTAAAGATAACAAAGACCCAAAAAAGCGTGCGGTGATCCGCGCGGCGGGTCGGTGTCATCGTGATGAATTCCCTCAACGCCCAAAAGGAGATGATGAAAAACAGAAAGACCGTCACCCATTTGGGAAACAGAAGCGTCAACGCCAGGATCGTGCAGATCAATAGCCAGGCCGATATCCGGCGATTGAAGTTGCGGACGATCGATGGGTCGATCATTGAGTCGTACTTGCGCGTCAGCAACTTTCCGACCGCCAGCATGACTGCCAGAATCACCAACGCCAGACCCAGCAGGATCTGCAAGTTAAATATCGGGGTGGCCGCGATCACGATGAATCCTGTGCCGTTTCTTTTAAATCGATGATTGCCTGTCGGGCCCGCTCAAGGAAAATGGTTTTGTTTTCCCCGGACTCCAACCAAATCGGTGGTCCGATTGAAATGCAACTTAATAGGGGAAGCGGTAATACTTCTCCCTTGGGCATCACGCGATTCAGGTTGTCGATGTATACGGGCATCAATTCCAGATCCGGCCGCTTCTTGCCCAAATGAAACAACCCGCTCTTGAATGACTGGATTTCGTCCGTGTGGTTTCTTCCACCCTCGGGGAAAACGATCAGCGAATGCTCGTTTCCCATTTCTCGAATCATGATATCGATGGGGCTATTGTGGACTTTGACTTTTTTGCGATCGATCAACAACGCATTGAATACGTGTGCCATATAACGTCGAACAGGTCCACCATTCCAGTAGTCCTGGGCGGCAACGGGCCGCGTAAGCGCTCGCAGTTTTCGCGGCAGGGAAGCCCAAAGAACAAGCGCATCGAGGTGGCTTGTATGGTTGGCAAAATAAACACGTTGACAGGTGTCGGGCTGACAGCCGACCCATCGAATGGATGCGCCACTGATCACTTTGGCCAATCCAGCGAGGAATGGGACCGTTACCTGTTTCATCTAAATGCCGCTTGCAACAACGAAAATCAAACGCAATAGCGTATTTTGTTCGATGCAGCCGCAAAAACAAGGCGTGAAACCGCATTCCCCGGTGATTCGCTCACCGCCCCAATGCCGGTTCGCATTCCGATGCCCGGGCGGATTCAGATTCCGTCGGGATTCCGCGGGACCGAATTCCACTTTTGCGATTGTAAATTTCCTCAATGAGGTTTTCGTAGCCGCGGACCATGACTTGAAGCGACCCGTAGTTTTCAACGTGTCGCCTGGCCCTTTCGCCAAATTTTTTTCGCGAATCAATATCAACCGTCAAACTTTCGAGTCGCGAAGCAATGGCATCCGCATCGCCGGGCTCGACCAGGTAGCCCGTATTCCCGTCCAGGACGGAGCCGGAAACCGAGCCCACATTGGTCGCAACGACCGGTCTTCCGCAAGCCATTGCTTCCAGAATCGAAACAGGACTGGCTTCGTTGTGGGATGTTAACACGAAAACGTCCATCGCCGACAAAAGTCCTTCAATGTCCGATTGGGACCCTGTGAAGTGAACCTTCGATTCCAGCTTGTTTTCCCCAACGATGGACTCCAACATGTCGCGTTGGGGTCCGTCCCCGACAATCAAAAAATGACATTCCGGATTTTTCCGCAAAAGCTTTCCTGCCGCGTGCAGGAAAAGCGAATGATTCTTCTCCGGACGAAGTGCGGCAACGATTCCCAGCACGGGTGCCTCGCCACCAATCCCGTAAGTTTTTCGCCATGCATCCCGTTTTTCAGGATCAAACCGGAATCGATCCGTATCAACCCCGTTGGGAATGACCGTGACTTTGTCACGGGGGAACTTTTCAAAGTCGACCAGGAATTCTCCATGTGGTTCTGCAACGGCAATGAAGCCATCGGTGATACCCGTCAGCCAACGATTGAGTCGCCCGACCCCGTCCGGCCACCCGGTGGAATGCAACGCTGAAAGCACCACGGGTACTCGAGCTTGACGCGCCGCGAGACGGCCCCAGAACATCTTGTCACCCGCACCGACGGTCACGATCGCGTCGACTTCTTGATCTCGAAAAAGCTTTGCCAAACGTCCGACGACTCGTACATCCCATTTGTGAGAAATCATGTTTTCAAAAACAGGAAATTCGTCGGCGATTTCTTCACCCAAAGGGCCTTTCTCCTTGAGGCAGCAAATCATCGGGGAGAAACGTTCCGAGTCCATGCGGCGAACCAGGTTCACGAGCAGGGTCTCGGCTCCGCCCACCGGCATGGACGTAATCAGGAACATGACCTTTAATTTTTTGCTGCTGGGCGAATTCATGGCTAAACCTGTGGCTCGTTGGTTGAAGTCGCGGAGAGATTGGAATCGATGACTGGAAACGGATTGCTTTTCTGTTCCGTCGACTTGGGCGACTTGTCCCGGAGTTGATATTCAAATCGTTTCACCTTGCGTTTCCTGGGATCCAACGTCAGCCAGTTTTGCATCCAGGCGGTCCGATAGTCTCCATGGAATCGCTGCAAATGAAAATCGTCGCCGCCGATCTCGTTCCAGCCACCATAGGCTGAGCACACCGCCTCGAAACCATTGTCTCGGCAGATCTGAAATACCTGTTGATTCAGGTTTTCATGTTGCCCAAAGGGAAAGGCAAAGTAGCGCACGCGACAACCAATGGATTCCTCGAGCATGTATTTGCTGCCAACCACTTCGTCGAAAAGAATGTGGTCGTTGCGAATCTTCCCGAGGTCCGGGTGGGTTTTCGTGTGAGCGCCGATTTCGACGCCAGCCCGATGAAGCGAGCGCAACATGTCCTTGTTGTTTGTCTCAAGTGGTTGGCCGTTGTCGACATCATGGTCAAACGGTTGATTCTGCAAAGTATGTTTGGTCGTTACAAAATAGGTGACCGGGATTCCCTTTTGAATCAACGTCGGCAACGCGCAGGTGCAATTGTCGGCATAGCCATCGTCAAAGGTCAGGGAGATGGTCGGGCGATCGTTGTAGCCTGACCGGATTCGCCGCTGGGCCTCCTCAAGTGAAACGAGGTCGAAATTCTTTTCCAGCCACGAGATGTGTTCCTGGAACCGGTCGTTGGTGATGGTCCATGGATTCAAATGAAAATCATCGACCCGGTGGTAAAAAAGAATGCCAACCGGGACCGTCCCGTTTCGTTTCATTTTTGCCAGCATTTGCTGGCGTAATGGAAGCGTCAGGTAACGGTATCCGTGGATCAAGTATCGGTGGAGATTCATGACGAATTCGGGGCGGCAAAGAGTGAACGCGTAGACTTAGTTGCGCGAATTGCACTCAAATTTTGGTCACGCTGACCAAAGTTCAAGCCGCAAATCAGTCGACTCGAAAAACAGGCTGATAACCCTGCAGTCCAACTGCTCGGAACGGTCATTTGGCCAAATAATCGTTACAACCGGTCCATCGAACTAGCAACTTGATCCAGTCGGAAAAAGCTTCAAACCTGCCGTCATTTTGTCCGCTACTTTTTCAATACCGTGCCCGTTTCTCCTGTCCCAAGAAACCAATGACACTACCTTCGTTCAAACGCCAGTCTCTGTTCGGCGTCGAAATCGACGCCATTCGCATGTCCGATGCCGTCGACACCATTCGGCATTGGATCCACGCCCACCGAAAGCTTCATCAAGACAAGAAGCGTTGTCACTACGTCGTAACCCCAAATGTGGACCACGCAGTTCTGCTTCAAGAAAACGAAGCACTCAAATCGGCTTACAAAGATTCTGATCTTGTACTCGCTGATGGCCACCCGATCGTTTGGGCTTCACGTTTATTGCGTCGCGCCTTGCCCGAACGCGTGCCCGGATCCGATCTCGTTCCGCGACTGTTGGCGGAGAAATTCGATAAGCCCTTGCGCGTGTTCCTTTTGGGGGCGGCACCGGGAGTCGGAAAGCGGGCGGCTGAGAAGATCGAAGAGCAATACTCGAATGTTGAAGTCGTAGGTGCTTACAGTCCACCGCTCGGATTTGAACACGACGATGATGAAAACGAGATGATTCTGGGACGAATCCTGCTGGCGAATCCCGATTTGCTCGTGGTCGGGCTTGGAGCTCCCAAACAGGAGCTTTGGGTGCACCGACATCGCGAAAAGATCAATGCGCCTGTTGCGTTATGCGTTGGCGCAACCATCGACTTCCTTGCCGGAGAGAAACAGCGAGCGCCGCAATGGATGCGTTCCACCGGCGTCGAATGGGTTCACCGAATGTGCAGCGAACCAAAACGCCTGGTCAAGCGCTACGCGAAAGATGCCTGGATATTTCCACAGCTGGTTCTGCAGCAATGGTGGACCGGTAAGAACGCTTGATTTGCTCGCTGTACATCCAAGCAGCCAAGATTGGTGCGCAAAGCAAATCGCGACAATCAACTTCGTGTTGATTGCCGCGATCACGGAGCTTGTTTCCTGCCGGCGTTTTCCGGACCAATTGCTTACTTGATCGTGAATTCACTCACGGTTCGCATCTCTTTGGTCTTGCCAAGTGAAATCGTTTTCCGAACCACCGTTTGATTGGGCTTTCCAAAATTGCGATAAATGTTGATGTAGATCTTGCTTCGCATTCCGGATCGCAAGTTGTCACTTCCGTAGTAGTTGACTTTGACCTGGTAGCGGCCGGAGCGAGCCTTTGGAAGCCAGAACATTTCCGGGCCATAGCCATCGGTGATATCGGCCGATATTCGTCCGCCCATTCTTGTCTTGGGATGTTCGTAGAAACATTCTTCGCCCGCAGAATCGACCACGTGAAGATCAACATCGGATCGGTCGGTGTTCCACATCATCGTGACGACCAAGTCTGCTGACTCGAAAGGTGCCGAGCCGATCAACGATTTGAGGCGGCTTTTTGCGTAAGCTTTCAAAGCCGATTGGTGTTCGCCGCGTTCGACTTGGGTCAACAATGACACGTACTCGGTTGTAGCAATCTTACGGAAATCGGCTTTCTGAAATGTGCCGGTAACCGCGATTTCATAGAAGACCATTGCCAAGTCGACATTGCCCATGTCGATGAGGCATTGAGCTAAAGCGGTATACACCACCGCGTTGTAAGGGCGAGCCATCGCAACTTTCTTCAACAACGGATAAGCATGTTCGGGTTGATTGAATTCCATTGCGATGAATGCAACGTCGCGAATCAGTTGCAAGTCACCCGGGTTGTTTTCAATCAAGCTCGAAAGTGCCTTGATCGCGTCGTCATCCGAATACTTTCGTCTCCGTCGCTTGGCTTCTTCCACGATTTGGTCGTATTTCAACTTGCCGTCGGAAAGCGACTGGTAGTAAGAAGCTTCCAAGTCATTTTCCGATCGAGCTTTACACTCCAGCTTGCCCGCAACAATTGGAACTCGAACCTTGTCGAGTGCCAACTCCAAAGCCGTCGGGATTTTGAAGTTGATTTGCGGGGCTGACTCAAGTTTTTGGAGCCACAACTTCAACATTGTTTTGGGGTCGGCCAGGGCTTCGTGATTGCGCGCGATTTCTTCGGTAACAATCTTGCGACAAGTTTTTGCGGAGACCACAAACTCGTCATCTTCCGGTTTGATATCGAAACGCTGATAGTCTTCTTCCGAGTCCAGCATCAGGAGAGAACAGGTCTGGCCGGTCACGCGAAAATGCCGGGCATAGGCGGTCGAAATCTTGTTGACACGATCCCCCAGATTTTCCAGTTGTCCGACGGCGACCTGGCCATAGGCTCGAAACGCCAGTTCTGTTTCGATCTCCTGCTCGACATCGATTGAAACGGTTTGCTTCTTTTCGCCTTGTTCCAAAAGCAATTCAACTTTGTCTATTGGTGATCCCCGCCCAACGATCAAAATCGATTGGTCCGGATAAACCCACTGGACACGCCCGCCGGTTAAAAGATCACGGGTGCCTTCGGCTCGGACTTCCGTCAAACGCCAAGGCTGTTTGCGATGTGCCCGGGCTGCCGTTTTTGCTTCGTCCTCACCGGCGACTGAGAATACCGCGCCGCCTGTTTTGGAAGTCAAAAACTGAAGGGAGCGAATCGAAGTGCCTGTCATGCCGGCTTGGTACGCAAACATTTTGCCAATTCGATTTGAGCTCAGCTGGCGACCAATCAATTGGAGATTCGTCTCGCCCCATGTGGCGGCGCCGTCGCTCAATAGAAAGATGTCGGGCTTCGCGTTTCGCTGGTCACCGATCCAAGAAGTGGTCGTCGTGAGGCGAATCGCCGAGTACAAATCGGTCGCACCTTCCAATGTCAACTGATTGCAATACTTCATCAAGCGATCAACACTTTGCTCGGTATTTTCGGCATACTCTTGCTGCCACCAGTAAGCTTCGACGTTGAAAAAGATCACGTTGAACCGCTCGATGGCATCCCGGTTGTCTTTCAATAACCGGGTCAACATCTGCAACCAGAGATTGAATTTCTCCGGATTCGAACTTAACGAAGTGTCGACCAGGAATACGGCATGGCTCGAAGCATTGCTGGCCTTGCTGTCCAAGGGCAGGCGTGCTCGAGTCGCAAAATAAGGCACCTCATCCTCACGATGACTTCGTAGAACGATTCCTTCCTGGGCGGGCACGCGAATCGCGAATGACTTTTCTTTGGGATTGTCGAGCCGAAAATTGATTGAGCCGTCAAATCGGTCCATTTCAACCGCCGGTTTCACTTCGACTTGATCCGTCGAAGAAACGCGGACGTCGACAAGGCAGTCGCCCGGATGCTCGGGAAGCGACAGTTGGTACATCCACTGTTCATCGGTTTGCGTCAAGTTGACGTCGTATCCAACAACGATTCGATGCAGCTTGCGAGGCGAAAGTGGAAACACTTTGGCGTTGAATACACCGGCGCCGGCCCATTCAACCAGTGCCGGATCGATCCGCCGTTTGGTGGTTTGCTGGTAGGCGAACGCCGCTTTTTCACGCGGAACCATCTTGGCTTCTTTGACTTTGTTCCAGGCGTCTTTTCGCAAGTCGCGAATGCTCGCCGGATCGAGGCTAACGAATCGGTCACGTTCGCCCATGCGAATAAATTCCCGGTCCAGGTCGGGAAGGGTTTCGCTTTTCTCGGGGTCGACGATCGGGCCTTTGGGTGCCGCCGGTGGAGCGAAATCAAACCGGCTTTCACCGAACGCAAAGTAATAGGGGGATGCTTCATTAGGAAGACGTAACTTGAAAGAACCTTCCAGCTGTCGTTCGCGATCGTTGTAGTAAAAGTAATCGATAACGACGCGGGCACGGAATCCGTCGATTTGAACGTTGACTTGCATGCCGGAAAGATTGAGCTCGTCTTTGTCGCCAATCATCAGACGCGAGGTGTTGGGAATGGCGCGAACCCGCTTCCAGGATTTGCCGCGGCGACCTTTTTTGATTTTTGCCGTCAGGTCGTTGATTTGTTTGTGAAGCGTCTCCAGTTCTTTTTGCTTCTCTTCCGGGAAACCCCTTCCCTCACGCTCCGCAGTGGACTTGGACTTCAAAAGTTCCAGGTAGCCAAATTGCAGCTCGACGACTTTCTTGGCGTTTTTGAATTCAGCAACGACGTCGTCCCTGCGGAGTTCGGCGCGTTGAGTTGCGGGAAGCGAATCCGATTCGAGCATTGAAAAGAAAGCATGGGTTTTGTCGAGCTTGCCTTCGTAGAAATCTACCTCCTTGGCCAGCTCCTGGCCTTGGAGATTCGGGTCGATTGAATTGCCGACGAGTTTGTCGACGTTCTCCAAAAAGAAATTGCCGGCGTTTTGCTTTTCACCGAACTCTGTATGTGAACTCGGAAGACTCGCATTCAGTTCCGAAATCGACAACGCCCGAGCCTGCTGTTCGGTCGCAAGCCACTGGTCGGATTCTCGGTCCAAAAGAGATAAGCTATCCATTACCAAAGCAGGATTCACATTGGTCGGATCTGGACTTCGTCCAACGATTGCCGATGGGCGTGGCGAGAAATCGCCCCCAATTGCCGAGCCGGCGCCACCACTTGGTTGACCGTCATACCAGTCTTCCGGTTCTGATTTTTCGGCAGAAGGTTGCACGAGGGCCGCCTCATCCATGTCGCTCTTGAGCGCCTCGTTTTTGGCGACCATTTGCGGGTTCCACAAACCGGGATTGAGGAGGATCAATACAATCGTGCCCGCGAGGACAAGCATGCAAGCGGCGGCAGCAAAGGGACTGACTCTCCACCAAGTGCCGTTTTGGGGTCTTTTTGCTTTTTTGTTCTTGCCAGTGCCGGCCGGTTTCCACGAGGTGCTTCCTTCGGTCGCGTCTTCCTTTTTCAATTCGACTTTCTCGCCCGCATTCTCGCTGGTTGTCTCGTTGGCGGTCTCTTCAGCGTTGGCCGCTGCGCTCTCTGATGTGCTTTCCGCAATCGTCGAAGCGATCTCTTGTTTTTGCTCCGAAGTCAACTTGGCCTCATCCGATTCATTGGTCATGGCTGCTGCACTGAACTTTTCGGTTAGCTGGTCGCAAACAGCGCGAATCTGTTCGACCTCTTTCTGAAGTTCCGGCGAGGCTTCAACTGCGGCCGCGATCTCTGCTGCTTCGTTCGGATCCAGTTCGCCAATCACCCAGGCCGTCAGTCGCGGATCGTCCATCAAGTCGTGTCGTTTTTCGTTCATGATTATTCTCGTCGAAAATCAACCGTCGAATCGGTCGGAAGTGTTCGTAAGTTTTTGGTTTGCACTCGGGTGTCACGAGGACCCCTGCAGGCCTTGATTGGATATTTCAGGGAGGAGCGACTTGCGCAAGCGCTTGATCGCCGTATGCAGCATGAATCCAACATTGGTTTTTGTGTGGCCGGTCACTTCGGCGATTTGCTGATAGCTCAGCTGGTTTTCAAACCGCAACCGGAGGACTTCCTGTTGGTTGGCGGGCAGTTGCGAAACCTGTTTCGCCAGCGATTGTGCTTGTTCCCTGCGATCCACTGAGTCTTCGTCCATGGTGGACGCCCATTGATCAATCGCAGCGGTCTCGGTGCTCTGCATCCTTTTTTCCTTTCGCAAATAATCAATGGCCGCGTTTCGACTGACGCGAAACAACCAGCTCTTCAAATGCGAAGCGACTTCGTCCTGTGGTTGAGAGCAAAGCCGCAAGAAAGCTTCCTGGACGATTTCCCGGGCGATGTTGATGTCACCCACCAGGCTCAGGACGTAACGAACGAGGCTACTTTCGTATTCCGAAAGCGCGTTCGTGATCCAGCAATCGCGTTCAGCCTGATGCTCGGAATTCATCCTTTTTCCCGGTAAATCGACGTCTTATAAGCAGAGACGTGCACGACGCGAGATTGTTAGAGAAAATCTCGCCGTTTTCCGGGAATTGTATCAGATGGCAGGACAGGCGGCGGAGAAAGGCAATGGAGCAATCGAGTTTCGAGGCCTTTGTCTTCCCGATGGGGACCCTTGGTGATTGAAACCACTCGCTTGCGCTTCGTGCTTGTATTATTGGGTATTCTGCTGAGCTTGGTTTCGGGGTTGTTATAGGGCAACAGGCAACGGCTTCAATGCTTGGAAACCACTCGCTTGCGCTTCGTGCTTGTATTATTGGGTAATCTTCTGAGCTTGGTTTCGGAGTTGTTATATGGCAACAGGCAATGGCTTCAATGTTGGTGAGCCACTCGCTTATTTCCTGACTTGGACAACCTATGGTACTTGGTTGCCTGGCGATATTCGCGGGTGGAATCGAAAGGGTGCATTTGATGGGCAAACCGCAAACGATGCTCGCCACGAATCGGCAACGGCAGCATTGAAGGAGTCACCATTTATTTTGACCGACGATGACCGTGAATTAATTGCCAAATCTATACAGGGTCATTGCAGCATCCGAGATTGGGAGCTCCATGCGCAAAATGTGCGGTCCAATCATGTCCATGTTGTGGTATCGGCAGATGGAGTTGATCCCAAGAATGTCGTTTCTCAGCTAAAGGCCTGGGGGACGAGAGAGCTTAAAACGGTTCACATTTATCGGACACGATTTTGGACGCAGGGTGCAAGCTGCCGCTGGATCAATCGCGAAACGGATCTTCAAATAGCGGTCGAATACACCATCGACTCGCAAGACCGAAAGATCGTTGAGTTCGGGAGAAAGTTTGGGAAGTAGAAATACAAGCACGAAGCGCGAGCGAGTGGTTCCTTGCCTGGTGCCCCGAGGCATTTCCATTGCGCAACCTCATACGAGAACGAATCGCCAGCGAGTGAATACCGTCCCCATACCAGCACGAAGCGCGAGCGAGTGGTTCCTTGCCCCGTGACCTTGAGGCATTTCCATTGCGCAACATCATACAAGCACGAAGCGCCAGCGAGTGAATACTGTCCCCGTTGGAGAATGTTGGGGAACCGTTTTATTCCTCGGGCGTTACTCGTTTTCTGTCGGTACCTGGATTTGCGCGTACAGGATGATGTTGACGGCGATTCGGGCGGCGTCGTCCTTGTTGTATCCTTTGCACTGGGAACCCGAGGCATTTTCCATCGCGCAACCTCATACCAGCACGAAGCGCGAGCGAGTGGTTCCTTGCCCGGTGACCTTGAGGCATTTCCATTGCGCAACGCACTACGAGAACGAATCGCCAGCGAGTGAATACTGTCCCCATACAAGCACGAAGCGCCAGCGAGTGAATACTGTCCCCGTTGGAGAATGTTGGGGAACCGTTTTATTCCCCGGGCGTTACTCGTTTTCAGTCGGTACCTGGATTTGTGCGTACAGGATGATGTTGACGGCGATTCGGGCGGCGTCGTCCTTGTTGTATCCCTTGCACTGGGAACCCGAGGCATTTTCCATTGCGCAACTCAAATCGTAAGGCGAGAACACAACGCCGTACCTGCCTTTGATCTTGATGGCTTCGACGACCGGGTGTGTCTTCTGCGATCGAAAAGTCTTTCCGTCTCCCGTGGCGGCGATTGGTTCGCGCAAGGTTACCGTGCGAATGTCGTAACCGGAATAACCTTCGCTCTTCCAGATCG